>DATGHS010000054.1:0-8542 GCA_035307785.1 Gemmataceae bacterium | reverse complement strand
TGGATCGAGCAGTCGCGCTCGAAGAGATGCACCAGGTTTCCATGCTTGTCACCGAGCAACTGCACCTCGATGTGGCGGGCCCGGCGAATGAAGCGCTCCAAAAAGACATCAGGAATGCCGAAGGCGGCCCCGGCCTCGCGCTGAGCTTGCTCCAACGCCGCGGCAAGTTGCTGTGCCGATTCCACCACCCGCATGCCGCGGCCGCCGCCGCCCATCGACGCCTTGATGATGATCGGGTAGCCGATTTTCGTCGCGAGCTTCTTCGCTTCGGCCGCACTGGCGACGGGCTTCGAACTTCCCGCCAGCGTTGGCACGCCCGCCTGCTGGGCAATGGAGCGCGCCGTCACCTTGTCGCCGAGCTTTTCCAGTACTTCCGTTCTTGGACCGACGAAAACGATGCTGGCCTCGCGACAAGCGCGGGCGAAAGCCGGGTTCTCCGAGAGAAAGCCGTAGCCCGGATGAATGGCATCGACTTCGTATTGCCGGGCCAGGTTCACAATCCCGTCGATGTCGAGATAGGCGCGAATCGGTTCGCCCGGCTTGCCGACGGCGTAGGCCTCATCGGCCTTGAAGCGGTGCAGGGCGAAACGGTCTTCATAGGAATAGATTGCCACCGTGCGGATGCCGAGTTCATGCGTGCTGCGAAACACACGAATGGCAATTTCCGACCGATTGGCGGCAAGAAGCTTATGGATCGGCTTGACGACATCATCCGGCATGGGAGTTCTCAAGGGTGCGGGGGTCGAAATTATCTTATGGGCCGATCACCAGCGCGTCGTTTAGCCGACGACCACTCGGGTCGCCCGTTAAACTTGCCGTAGCCAAATGGCACTCAACCGGCGAAAATAGACTCTGCGGTCATTTCCGAAACCATTTTGTCTTTGCGTTCGCAACGAATTGGCAAAACTCCTTTCACCGTTCCTTCTTTTTGGAGGATCCGCCATGAAGATCGACCAATTCCTCAACGACCAAAACGTGATGTATGAGCGCTTGCCGCACCGGCAGGCGTTCACGGCCCAGCGCATTGCGCAACTCCTGCATGTGCCGGGACGCGAGATGGCGAAATGTGTGGTCATCAAGACCGGCCACGGGCCTGTGCTGGCGGTGCTGCCGGCCACGCACCGCATCGACCTCGATTGCCTGCGCCGCGAACTGGGCGAGAACCGCGCCGAGCTGGCGGCGGAAGCCGACATGGGAACGATGTTCCCCGATTGCGAGACCGGGGCCATTCCGCCGTTCGGCAGCCTGTACCACGTCCGCACGGTGATGGACGAAGCGCTGGCAGATGATGACAAGATCGTGTTCGAGGCGCAAACGCACGATGAAGCGATCCGGATGAATTGCCGCGACTACTTGGCTGTGGAGCAGCCGCGCATGGCCAGTTTCGCGCGGGTGGGCTGAGATGTCTGCTGCGAAAGCCCAGGGACGGTAGTTCCCTGGGCCCAAGAATGACTAGCGTTTCACATTCGACAGCTGTTCGAGCGCGAGCATGAGCGCGTGCGTGCCCTTGCGCCCGTAGCCTTGCGCTTGCACCGCGACGTACAGCTGATTCGCCAAAGCCAGCCCCGGCAGCGACAGGTTCATCCGCCGCGCTTCCGAAAGCGCGATCCCCATGTCTTTGATGAAATGTTCCACGAAGAAGCCCGGCTCGAAGTTGCGATTCAGAATGCGCGGGCCGAGGTTGGAGAGCGACCAGCTGCCGGCCGCCCCGCCGCTGACCGATTGCATGACCGTGTTCATGTCGAGCCCGGCCTTGTAACCGTACAGCAGCGCTTCGCACACGCCGATCATGTTCGAGGCGATCAGGATCTGGTTCACCATCTTCGTGTGCTGCCCGGAGCCGGCCGGGCCCTGCTGCACGATGGTTTTGCCCATGCATTCGAAGAGCGGCTTCACCGCTTCAACAACGTCGCCCTCGCCGCCCACCATGATGGAAAGCGCGGCATTCTTGGCACCCACGTCGCCGCCGGAAACGGGAGCATCGAGCGCGGCCACGTCTTTCGCTTTGGCTTGCTCGAATATCTCGCGCGCCAGCGAGGGTTCGCTCGTGGTCATGTCCACGAGCACGGTGCCCGGCCGGCTGCCGGCCAGGGCGCCGTTTTGCCCCAGGAACACCTCGCGAACATCCGGCGGAAAGCCGACGATGGCGAAGACCACGTCCGATTGCTCGGCCACTGCCTTCGGAGTGGCGGCCCATTTCGCGCCGGCGTCGAGCAGCGGCTGGGCCTTTTCCTTATGCCGGTTATACACCGTCGCCGCGAAGCCCTTGGTGATCAAATGCTGGCACATCCACCGGCCCATCACGCCAGTGCCGATCCAACCCACGCGCGTTTGCCCCGGTTGCGCCTTCGCGATCTGCATGGTATATCCTTCAAAAATCGCCTAAGATGAAACGAGCCCTTGTCTTGTAGCGGAATTCGCAAGAATTCCGCCTGCGTCTCCGGAATTCTTGCGAATTCCGCTACGATGTAGTGGTTCATATTAGAATCCAGCGCCCCACCGGCAAACCGGTATGATGGTTCCCGCTCTGCGATCGCCGATTGTGATGGTGCACGGCTTCTTCGGTTACGACCGCATCGGTCTAGGCCGCTGGACGCTGGCCGAGTATTTCCATGGCATCGACCGCTTTTTACAGACGAGCGGCAATCGGGTGTTGGTGCCGCGATTGAGCGCCACGGGTGGAATTGCCGAGCGGGCCAGCCAGCTCAAAGCCTTCCTGGACCATTTCGCCCCCGGCGAGCCAGTCCATATCCTGGCCCACAGCATGGGCGGGCTCGATTCGCGTTACATGATCACGCACCTGGGCATGGCGAACCGCGTGCTCACGCTCACCTCGCTCGGCACGCCGCACCGGGGCACCAGCTACATCGACTGGCTGGTGAAGCGGTTCAGCTTCTTCGCGCGCCCGGCACTAGAGGCGCTCGGGATCGCCAGGCAAGGCTTTCGTGATCTGACCACGACGTCGTGTGCCGAATTTTGTCGCCAAACTCCGGATCGGCCGGGAGTCCGATATTTCTCGGTGGTAGGCAAGTGTGAAGGTCCGTGGCTCGGCTTTCCGTGGACGCTCTCGCAGCGACTAGTGGAACGGCATGAAGGCCCGAATGATGGTGTGGTCTCGGTCGCTTCGGCCACCTACGGCGAACACACCGAAGTCTGGGAAGGCGATCATCTGGCGCTCATCAACATTCGCAACGTGCAAGCCAGCTGGCGCGGCCTGTGGAAAGATCGCAGCGAGCACTATGGCCGGCTGGTGCGAAGACTGAAGGATGAGGGATTTTGAGCGCGTGGCATGTGGGCTTGTTCTACCGACCAAATTTCGGTGCCGATCGGAACGTCGTTCTTACTTAACCCCGGTTAATGCTGGCACAACCGGATAATCCGCCGGCATTGGATTGAGCATCTCCAATCCGGCGATTTCAACAGTACGACTGGTTCCATCTGGCCGTCGCAGTTCAATTGAATCACCGACGCGGAAACACTCTTCACCTTGTGGCACAATTCCAGGTAGAAGGACAAGGT
The DNA here is from genome assembly GCA_035307785.1 of Gemmataceae bacterium. Lineage (GTDB taxonomy): Bacteria > Planctomycetota > Planctomycetia > Gemmatales > Gemmataceae > DATGHS01. Next base: position 5,023 of record DATGHS010000054.1, on the reverse strand, counting down.
AATGCCGCACGACGAAAGAGTCCGTCACTTTGAAAAGGAATCTGGCCATGCAAATCATTATGTTTTCACGCCTGCCGAGTTACGATCTTGTTACAGCAATCCGCCGCAACTCCAGGTAGAATGCGAAGGTGCGTGTGTCGTTCGCCTTGGAGAGAATCATGAGCCGCGTAGCATTGGTTGGGCTGTTGGGTCTGGGCTCCATTTTTTGCTTCGCCTTGCTCGCGGCTAAGGCGGAGCCGGAAAAGACTTCCGTCGATGTTCCCGAAAAGTTGCAGCCGTTCGCGAAGCAGATGCTGGAAATCGCGAAGACCTATCCGAACTACGGTCGCGTGGACGACGAGTTTCGCTGGGCGCCGTGGCTGTGCCGAATGCCGAACCCGGGTCAGACACGCTTCACCGCCAGCAAAGATGCCGACACGCACGGCGGCCGGAAGCTCTACTCCGTCTTCGCCAAAGACCGCGAAGCCTACCATCTTCTTTCGTTTGCACAGAAGCCGCCGGCTGAAGTCGCTAGCGGTCAGATCATCGTCAAGGAATCATGGCTGCCGGAAGAGATAAAAAGCAGCGAGATCCCGGTTCCGGTCCAGCAGAGACGAAAACTGGCAAATGGCTTTGAAGTCTTCGAATCGTTTCAACCTTACGTCCAGCGCGACGGCAAAGTGTACAAGGCTTCCAAGATCGCCGGCCTGTTCATCATGATGAAGACCGACCCGAAGAATCCGGACACTGATAAAGGTTGGATTTACGGCATGGTCAGCGCGGATTTGAAACAAGTGACGGGCGTCGGCAAAATCGAGTCGTGCATGGAATGCCACGGGAAGGCCCCGCACGACCGCCTCTTCGGCCTGCCCAATCAGTTTGCGCCGGCCAAATGAAAGCCCAGGGACGGCAGTCGCTGGGCCGCCCTAAATCGTCTAGTATTGCGGGGTCAATCACAAGTTACATTTGGAGTTTCTAAGCATGCACGCTCCGCATATTGTCGTGGTGGAAGATGAGCCCGCGATCCGGCGTGGAGTGGTGGATACGCTGCGGCTTTCGGGCTATATGGTCAGCGAGGCGGCCGACGGCGCAGCCGGTCTGGAGACGTCATCGCGGCCCGGCGTGCGGCTGGTGCTCTTGGATTTGCTGTTGCCCAATCTCGATGGCCTGGAAGTGCTGTCGCAATTACGCAAAGCGCGGCCCACGCTGCCCATCATCATCCTCACGGCCCGCGGCAGTGAGGACGATCGCGTGCGCGGCCTGAAAATGGGGGCTGATGATTATGTGGTGAAGCCGTTTTCCGCCCGCGAACTGCTGGCCCGAGTCGAAGCGATATTGCGCCGAACGCCTGATCAGAAGCCCGACATCGCCACCGCTCGACTCGACCGAGCGGTGATCGATTTTCAACGCCGCGAAGTAAAATGGTCCGAGAAAGATCGGCTTGAGTTGTCCGAGACCGAAACGGCGATTCTCCTATTCCTTTTGGAAAACCGCCAGCGCTCGGTTTCGCGCGAAGAAATACTCACGCGGCTGTGGGGAATCAATCCGCAGGGCCTGGAGACGCGCACTATTGACATGCACATTGCCCGGCTGAGGGCCAAATTGCGCGATCCAAACGGCAAAGACACGCCGGAAGCGATCGTTACTGTGCGAGCCCATGGTTACATGGCGGCCCCTGCGTTACAATTGAATGGCAATGGCGTGAAGGAAGCGCCGGCTAAACTGAAGGCGCAGGCGAAACGGTAAGCCGCTTGCGGCTTAGCTGAACATCTCCCTCTCCCCTTGGGGGAGAGGGTTGGGGTGAGGGGTTCATGAGCCGCTGGCTGCAACGATTATCGCTGTTTCTGCTTATTGCCGCGCTCGTCGGCGGCGGCCTCGGCTGGGCCACGTCGGAAGCTTTGCGCCTGGAAAAGCACCAGCGCCAGGCGGCCGCCGATGCCGAGCGGGCCGAGCAGATCAGTCTGGCCCTCTGGCGCCTCGACGGCTGGATGGCGCCGCAGCTGGCGCGCGAAGACGGTCGGCCGTATGCCCACTATTCCGCCTTGCACGCGCCGATTCCCGCCATGAACGGCAAGGCCACGCTGTGCGAACCGGGAACGGTGCGCGTGCCTTCGCCGCTGCTCGATGCGCCGCTGCCCGAATGGATGGTACTCCACTTCCAGTACAACCCGGGCAACAAGTGCAATGACAACTGGCAATCGCCGGAAGTGCTGCCGGAAAAAATTGTCGATAAGCTGCGCAAGCCTCCCTTCCGCCTGCCCTTGTCGAACGTCACGCTGGAGCGCGCAAACTTACTCAAGGACATGCTGGAGCATTTCTCGCCCGACCTCCTGGCTCAAGTGCAAAGCCGGTCGATCCTGCCGCCCGAAATGGATGGAGTGGAATTAACGAAGGACGGTGTGGGCAATTCCGTTAATCCCGCCAACCCCAACACTAATTTCAACGGAGACCAGCAAGCCGCCCCATGGGCTCAGCCAGGGCAACAGATGGTGAATCCCCAGGGCATTGGCCGGCAGGCGCAGATGCGCAACGGCAGCAACAATTACGATTTCAACAACGCTAACAACACTTATGCGCGCGGCCAGAACGATAATTCCGATCTGGCCAGCCGCACGAAGATCATGCCCAACTCCCAGCCGCAGCAACTGCCAGCGCAGACGGTGGTAGACCCCGACATCAACCTCGATTCGATCACGGCCCCCAATAGCCTTTCTCCGAAAGTGCAAACGGTGCGTGTGGGCTCGATGGTGCCGATCTGGATGCCGTCGCCGGAAAAGCCGGAACGGCTCCTCTACGTGCGCCTCGCCAAGGTTGGGCAGAAGGACGTGGTGCAGGGCCTCGTCATCGACTGGCCGCAACTGGAGGGCGAGCTGCGCGACTTGATTGGCGACCTGTTTCCGGATGCCCGTTTGTTACCGCTGCCGGACGGCCCCCCGGTCCACCGTGACCGCGTGATGAGTGCGTTGCCGCTGGAACTCGACCCCGGCCCGATGGCGCCATTGCCGAGCGCCGGCTGGACGCCGTTGCGCATCGGTCTTTGCCTGGCGTGGGCCGCGGCCCTCACGGCCTTGCTGGCCGTCGGCCTGGGCGGCTGGTCGCTTATCGACCTGTCAGAACGCCGCATCCGCTTTGTCTCCGCCGTCACCCACGAACTGCGCACGCCGATGACGACGCTGCGGCTTTACCTCGACATGCTCACGAGCGGCATGGTGCAAGACGAAGGCCAGAAGCAAGAGTATCTGCAAACGCTCCAGGGCGAATCGGAGCGGCTGCACCGCCTTATCGGCAACGTGCTCGACTTCGCGCGCCTGGAAAAACAGAGCACGAAGACCGAGCCGAAAGAATTGTTGGTTTCCGAACTGCTCGAAACCGTGCGCAGCACCTGGCAGGAACGCTGTACGACTCTGGAAAAGGAATTGGTCATCGAAAATCGCCTGCCGGCCGAGACGAAACTCGTTACCGACAGCGCCCTGGTGCAGCAGATCATCGGCAATTTAATCGACAACGCGTGTAAGTATTCACAAGCGGCCACCGACCGGCGCATCTGGTGCCGGGCGCTGGCTTCCGGTTCATCTCGTTTGATCTTCGAAGTGGAGGATTGCGGCCCCGGCGTGAAGGCTCGCGAGAAGCGCTCAATCTTCCGCCCATTCCGCCGCGGTTGCGATGCGGAAGTGACCGCCGGCGGCGTGGGGCTTGGCCTCGCGCTGGCCCGCCGCTGGGCCGGCATGCTCGGCGGAAAGCTGGAGTATCGCAAAGGCGACTGCGCCGGCGGCGCGTGCTTCCGGCTGGAATTGCCGTCAGGGAGATAATAAAGAATTTCATAGTTTTGTAGGGTGGGTGGAGCGCAGCGCAACCCACCGGTGCCGCGCAGGTGGGTTGCGCTGCGATCCACCTGCCCTACATTTTTCTACATTCTTCCAATTTGCGAATCGACCAACCGCGCCCGCTTCCACCAGATCCAGCCCCAGCAAATTACGCCGCAGATAAACCCCGCGCCGTAGGCCGCATTGTGCGCCCACAGGTCAGTCAGGAAAACCACGTGCTTTTCGGGCGGCACACGCTCTGCCAGGTCGCCGACCAGCCATACTCCACCTTGCCGCGCCAGCAAAAACCCGATAAATCCGGCCAGCAATGCGCTAACGCCGACAATTAGCATCAAGATGCCAATCGGTTTACACAGGTTATGCCACGTCAATTTTGGCTTCGAACCGATGCGCGCGAAGAAGGCCGCGGGAATGCCGAGGAAGAGGCCGACCCACCACGTTGCCAGCATTCCCCAGCCGAAGGCCAGCAGTGTTGGATCGCTAGTGCCGAAAATCGGATCATGCCCTATGGTGAAATACTCCACGCAAATTCGGGCCGTTATCTGATCCTGCACGATGCCGTAGGCGATGGCCGCGAGCATACAGAACAGGACCATCTTCAGCGCTTCCATGTGTTTGACTCAATGCGGACGGCCCAAGGACTGCCGTCCCTGGGCTTTCGTTCATGACCGATATAGCGATTGGCCGTATCATTTCCTTCATGAAAACCGAAATCATCTCCATCGGCACGGAAATCACCAGCGGGCAGAATCTCGACACCAATAGCCAGTGGCTCAGCCAGCGGCTGGCGGAGATCGGCATTCCCGTGGCTTTTCACACGACTGTTGCCGATGATCTGGACGATAATGTGAATGTCTTTCGCGTAGCCGTTGCAAGGGCGAAGTTGGTGCTCGCCACCGGCGGCCTGGGGCCAACGCTCGATGACCTGACGCGCGACGTGCTCGCCCAGGTGGCCGGCATGGAACTCGTTTTCCACGAGCCATCGTGGCATCACATTCAGGAACTCTTCTCCAAGCGCTTCCGCCATCTGCCGGAGCGCAACCGCGTACAGGCGATGCTGCCGGCCGGGGCCGAGGCAATCTTCAATCCTATCGGCACGGCCCCCGGCATCTGGATGAAGATCGGCGACACCGTCGTCGCCGCAATGCCCGGCGTTCCGAGCGAAATGTACCGCATGTTCAATGAGCAGATCCGCCCGCGCTTGCTAGCGCTTGGCTTCG
>DATGHS010000053.1:0-3338 GCA_035307785.1 Gemmataceae bacterium | reverse complement strand
CTCGAAACATTCTGCCGGAATTTGATGCGCCGGAATCCACGAGCCCGTTTTGCCGTCGTACTTGTTCCGGTGAGGGCGGTTCACGAGCCGGGAGTTTGTCCGCCAGCGCATCCATCGCGCGGCCGATCGGGATGTGAAGATATCCTTCTTCGACCTCGCCATAACTGTTGAGTATGCTCTCTTCCTGCGCTTGCCGCAGATACACGTTGCCCTCCTGGTTTCCTGCCATGCGCTTGATTTGCTCCAGGCTCGGCTCCGCCGGCAGCGAGCCGTGGCGAACGGGCAGCACAGGATAGTCGGATCGCTTAATCCTTGCCTGCTGCTCTCCGTAGATGTGATAAAAACGAAAGACACCGGTAAGGATGATCCCGCCGAGGAGCAGCGCGCCCAACAGGATGCCCAGGATCCAGACAAAATTCACATCGGAGCGCTCGAAGCGCACCGTAGGGTGCTGCGGCGCGGCGGCCGGCGGGCTGTCGGGGCTTTCCGGGCGTTCAAATTCTTCCACCATGGGACATTACCGCCTCTCGTTCAGCCTGCTCCAAATCTTCGTGGCGTAGGAGCATCGCGTGCGCCGCGTTTTTGTCGTGCAGCGGCAAAATGGGCCGCTGCACCAGTTGCCACAGGAACCAGGCAAACCAGATGCCACCGAGGGCAACGGGCATAAGAAAATCCATCCAGTGATGCGCCAGGCTCGCCGTCGGGAATGCCGGCAACACTTGCCAGTAAAGAAACATCAAGTGCGTGCCAAGCACCGAGCCGGCCAATACCGCTAACCACGCAAGGTTCTGCTTCACCGCACGATGAAGTAGGAGCAGGAACGGCACTGCAAAATGAAACAGAACCAGGAGCCAATTGACCCACCACCAGCCGCCGCGCGAGCGATCCAAATACCAGCCGACCTCAGGGCGCAGGTTGGCGATCCAGACCAGCATGAATTCGAAAAAGACCATGTACGCCCAGACGACGATAAACGACAAAAAGAGGTTGCCCAGATCGCAAAGAGTCTTGTCGGAGACCGCTTCGGACAGCGGCGGCCGCACTGCAAAAATGGCAAAGACGATGAGCGCCCACGTTAAGCCGGACAGGACTTGCCCCGATGCGACCAGGGGCCCGAAGATGCTCGACTTGTAGTCCGGTTGCAGCGACATGATCCAGTCAATTGCGGCGAAGTGCATGCAAATGCCGTAGGCAACCAGGCCCGGTCCGCTCAAGATTTCCAGACGCCGGGCGTAGCGAGGATCGCCAGTCTCATCCTCCCGGCGCGACCACAGATTTAAGAAATAAGCAAAGATAAGCCAAATCACGAAAAAGAGAACGGCCCGGGCCCACCAAAAAGGGACATTCAAGTACAGGTGCTTTCCTTGCAAGTTTGGGTCGGCAGCAACCACTTCCGGGCGTGCCCACAGGAACGTGTAATGCAGCCCGCAGCCGACCGGAATCAAGAGGAGCGCCAGCAGAGGCAACGTGCGTGTTCCGGCTTCCAGGAAGCGTCGAATCAAGAAGCCCCACGCTCCTCCGGTCACATGAAAGATCATCAAAAGTACGAAGCAACCCAGGCCGATTCCCTGGTAGAACAGATAGGGAGCCAGGTACGCGCGAAAGAATTGCTGCGGATCGAAGAAGGCGCCAATCACGCAGGCTGCCATGCAGACGATTCCAATAACGAGCGACCAAAGCCGAACTCGCTCCAGGATTCGACGCTCTGTCCAAAGGAACCGATTCATGGCTATCGGCCCTCCGTCGGCGGCCTGCCTGCGTGCTTCCATTCGGCGCGCATCTGCTCCGTTAACTGCTTCTCGGGGAAATGCTGGCTCAATTGCAGAGCGCGAATGTACGCGGCGATGGCCCAGCGGTCGCGCGGCGGGATCTGCTCGCCATAGGAAGGCATGGACCCATAACCGCGCGTGATCACGTCGAAAAAGTGGCCGACCGGAACCTGGCGCAAGCGCTCGATGTGATAGGAAGGAGGCGGCGTATAGCCGCGCTCGACGATCTTTCCGCGTCCCGTTCCAAGTGCATCATGACACACCACGCAATAGATCATAAAGCGATCGTGGCCATGCTGGAGAACTTCGCGCGTGATCGGGAATGGAAAGGTATCGACGTAATCAGCCTGCTCCGCAACGGCGGCTACCGCCGCCCCAAGCCCGCCGGCATGCCCCGTGCCGACAATGACCGCCGCGCGACTCCAGTCTCGCGATTCCTCGGTTGTCTTCCCGGTGAACAAGGCCAAATCGGTGTGCAGATGTCCGCGCGCCAACGTTCCGGGAACCAGCGGCCGCGCCGATTGATTGTCCTTGTAAAACGGATTGGCGTCGAGCGGCTTGTAACTGGGCTGATTGGCCATCTTCTGCTGGCAACCGGCCAGCAATGAAATGAGGACAACCAGCCAAAGCGGCTGGGCAATCTTTTTACTTTGCTTCGCCATGTCTCCGGTCCTTAGGTTGCTTCAAAAACGGCTCGACAAGCGTAGCCGCAGGCTTTAGCCTGTGGGAGCAGCCGCAGGGCTAAAGCCCGCGGCTACAGGTTGGCAACATTTTGAAATCGCCGCTTAAAGCGGCACCTCCACGACTTCGACTGGCCTTAGCCCGGCCAGGAATTGGCCGGTCGCCTCCCGCTCAAACCGTGGGTCGGTCGCCTCGATGCACAGGAAGAATCGATCCTGCGTGGCACGGGCGAACTGCGGAACGTAAAAAATCGGGCGATGAAATCTTGGCAATCCGTTCAAGTAGAGCATGGACAACAAGGCGGCAAACGAAGCGACCAGAACCATCACCTCGAACGCAATCGGTAAAAACACCGGCCAGCTATTCAGCGGCCGGCCGCCGACGTCAAATGGGTAATCAACGGCCATCGTCCAGTACATCATGAAGAAGCCCACGCCCGCGCCGATCAAGCCCGCTACCAGCACCACGAATTGGACCTGGCTGTGCTTCATGCCCAGTTCTTCGGCCAACCCATCCACCGCATACGGGGTATACGCCTCGACACTCCGATAGCCTTGTAAGCGGACACTTCGCGCCGCTCTCAGAATCTCTTCCGCGGTGGTGAACTCGGCCAGCAGCCCGTAAATCAGCGGGCCCATCAGCGTCCCTCCTCATGGCCATGCGAACCCGGTAGCAAACCCCGCATCTCTGACATGGAAATCATGGGCATAAGGCGGACGAAGAGCATGAAAAAGAAAACGAAGATGCCGAACGATCCCAAGTACGTCAGATAATCCCATAGTGTTGGAAAGAACATGCCCCAGGAAGACGGCAAATAGTCGCGGTGTAGGCTGGTAGTGATGATCATGTAGCGCTCCAACCACATTCCGGTGAGCACCACGAACGAGA
>DATGHS010000052.1:0-10507 GCA_035307785.1 Gemmataceae bacterium | reverse complement strand
CCGCGCATTAAGGCAGCAGTCGATTGGATTGGCCGGCATTACACTCTGGAAGAGAATCCCGGCGCCGGCCAAAACGGAATGTATTACTACTACCACCTCTTCGCCAAAGCGATGGACGCGCTCGGCGAGCTGGAATTCGCCGATGCCAAGAAGGTGAAGCACAACTGGCGCGCGGAGCTTTTCGACGCGCTCGAGAAGCGGCAGAAGGCCGATGGGTCTTGGGTCAACGAGAGCCGCGCATTCCTGGAGGACGTGCCGGAATTGTGCACGGCGTACGCCATATTGGCGTTGAGCTATTGCCAACCCAAAAAATGATATGTCTTATGGGCCGTATCCGGCCTATAGGACCTATCGTTTAGCGCGCTGCCCCGCGGAAGTTGTTTTCCACGGGGCAGTGTTTTTTACCGATGGTGGCCGCCGCCGCCCGACGAGCCGCCCGATGGCCTGTTGCTGCTGCCACCGGAATAGGGGGCCGAGAAGCTGTGGCCCCCAAAACTCGAGAATCCAGGCGATCCCGAAAACCCGCTGTGCATGCCGGCGGTCTGATGGGAGTAAGACGGTGCGCCCGAGAACGAGTTATGCATGCCTGCGGTTTGGTTCAGGAACATCGGTGCGTTGGAGAAGCCGTTATGCATGCTTGAAGTCAGGTGGAAATTCGAACCTGCAAACGTACCGTTGTGCATCTGGACGGACGACTGCGTCATCTGCTGGCTGTGGGCACTGAGTTGCTGCCCGGCCTGATGATACGTCTGCAACTGGTTGGCCGAAACCGTCTGGAAGTGCGCTCCGGATTGCTGCAGCTGAGTGGTCGTCCGCAGCGCGCCATTCGTTCCCAAGGAATTGGGCCCGGTGGTGCCGTTGACGTGTGCCTGCACATTCGCATTCAGGTTCGACGCCCAATTTGGGTTGTTCCCATTCGCAATTCGAGCGGCCGCGAACACCGGGTCATAGTGAGCCGCAGCGTAGCCTGCCCACGGCGTATACCCGGCGTGTGCGAAGCCGGCGCCGTAGTAGTTGCCGTAGTAGTAATGCCCGCAGCCGGGGCGGAAGAACAATGAATTCGGCCCAAAGCCGCAGGCAAAACCCGGTCCGTAGCCGAAACCAAAACCGAAACCGGGGTAACCAAATGCGAAGCCGCCCGGACCGAAGCCGAAACCGAGGCCGAAGCCATAGGTGTAGTAGGGACGATAGATGAATCCGGGGTCGAACGCATAGCCTGCACCAAAGTAGTAAGGCGCGAACAACAGGCCGCGCGCCGGGAACGTGTAATCCCAGTAGCCGCTGGCAAAGATCCAGCCGCCAGGCGTCCAAATATAGGTGGATGGTGTCCAAATGAAGCCGGGGCGGTATGCGGTCCAGTAACCGGACCGCCAGCGATAGCCATCATCGGTATAGTTCCACGTGCCCGGAATGTAGAAGCTTTCCGAATCGGGCGCCGGCGAACTCGGACCCTCATCCAGGCTGGCCGGCGGCGTGGGAACGTATTGATAGTCGTTTTCGCGCGGATCAGCCCAGTGGCCGCTTACCCAGCGCCAGCCGGCATTCGTGTCGGCCCAGTAGCCGGGAACCCAGCGGCGGCCATCCGGCACGTCGCGCCACAGGCCGCTCACCCAAATGAAATCCTTGCGCTCTTCATCCCATTGCCAGTAACCGGGAATCCATTCCACATTCTTGCCTTCCGGCTTCACTCCGGGCGGCTCTTCTGGAACCGGCGCCGGTGGTTTCATGGGGACCACATCGTTTGCGGTCGGATTCTTGTCCCAAGGCTGGGCGTATGCCTCGTGGATCGGGCCGCGCGACAAGGGCTCGCCCGGCCCCTGATTTTGTTGCGTCTCACCCGCCACGGCTCCCAAAGCCATCAGACCCGTCGCGATGACGGGCAATAAATGTGCGAATCGTGCGTTCATCGTTGAACCTCATCGACTAGCCCTTCCCCAAGCTGTTCCCACAAGCATTCCCCTTGAATTGCGCCCACACAAGACAGTCTCCGGCCATTTCGTTGATCGGGGACAAGTAAGTGTTAAACTCTTTGGGAATTGACGCAATTGCCGACGACCGGTTCATTGCAGCTAATCGGTAGCGGAAAGCGCGAGAATTCCGCTTGGGTGGGCGGAATTCTGGCGCTTTCCGCTACCGTGCCGGACCACTAGTCGCGATCCTGTTAATGGTGATGTTGGCCGCCGGAGCCGCTGGAACTCGGATGATACGAGCCACCGGAACTCGGATGATACGAGCCGCCTGAAAAGTGGGGCGTCGTATTCATGCTCGGATGATACGTGGGCATGCTCATGCTTGGATGATACGTCGATTGCGGCGTAAAGTTCGCTCGCGAGAACGACTGAGAGTTAGGCATCGAGAAATGGTTCTGGAAGTTTGTCGCCGGCATTCTCGTCGTTCCCGGATTCGAGAAGTTCGTTCGCGGCGCTGAATTCCAATTGGGAGAGAAGTTCTGCGTCCGCGGAACCGTCACGTTATTCGGCGTGAATGTCTGCGGTCGATTCCATCCCTGGTTGAGGTTGGTATTGGGCGACCCTGTCCAATGCGGGGTGGTCAGTGACTGCGTGTGCGGAACATTCAGGTTCGGTGTCGTCGTGTGGACGTTCGGGAAGTTCATGTTCGGTGTCGTTTGAATGCGCGGTACCGTCGTGTTCGGCGTCGTGGTTTGAACGCGCGGGAAGCTGTTGTTCGGCGTCGTTGTCTGCATCTGCGGGAATCTTTCATTCGACAGCGGGCTTTGCGTGCGCGGGAAGCTGTTCGGCCTCGTTGTCTGCATTTGCGGGAATCTTTCATTCGACAGCGGGCTTTGCGTGCGCGGCACATTATTGTTCGGCGTCGTCGCGTGGATACCCGGGGTGCTGCTACCTGGCGTCGTAAACGAATGCGCGGTGGTGGAAATGCCTGGGTGTCCACCTATGCCGTTATTGAAGCCCGCCGTTTGCGGAGTGCGAGAATTCACGGGCCCGCCGTTGTGGGTCCAGTGCTGGCTTTGCTGCGTCAATTGTTGGGCTTGTTGCGTCTGAGCTCGAATCTGAGCGGCGGATACGTTCTGCAAGTTCACACCGGAATGTTGCAGCTGCGTGAGGCTGGTCAGTCCGGGATGCACATTCCCGCCGTGGGCGCCGAGGGCCTGCTGCGCCGCCAGTGTATGCGGAAAATTAGGCAGCGTGCCGTTGGCTCGGCCGTTAATGCGCCCATGCAGATCATTGAACCATTGCGGGTCGCCCCGATGGGCAATGCGTTCATGGGCGAAGATCGGATCGAAGTGCCGTGAAGCGAAGTCCCCCCACGGATGGAATCCGGCATGAGCGAAGTGGTTGCCGAAGAAATCGCCAAAAAAGAAATGGTGGAAGCCCGGGTGGACAAACAGGGAATCAAATCCGAAGCCAAAACGGTTTGCAAAGAATGGGTTGAAGAAACAGCTGTAAAACGGCCGGAAGCAGTAGCCGTTGTAGAACGGGAACGTGGGCCCGAAGTACACCGGCGCGAACAACAGACCGCGATTGCAGAAATCATAATCCCAGTAACCGCTACAGTAGGAGTAGCCCAAGGGCGTCCAAAAATAGCTGGCGGGCACCCACGTCGAGCCAGGCTGATAGGCCGACCAGTAACCCGGCTGCCAGGCGTAACCACTGGTGTCATAGACCCAATTGCCCGGAACGTACACGCTCTGATCATCCGGCGCCGGCGTGCTTGGCCCTTGATCGAGACTCTGCGGCGGTGGCTGCGGCACGTACTGGAAGTCTTGCTCCCTCGCTCCAGCCCAATGCCCACTCACCCACTGCCAGCCACCACTCGCTTGGGTCCAGTAACCGGGAACCCAACGGCGACCTTCCGGCACATCGCGCCAGAAGCCGCTCACCCAAATGTAATCGTTCTTGGTGGTGTCCCATTGCCAGTAGCCGGGAATCCACTGCACGTTCTTGCCATCCGGCTTCACGTCGGGCGGCTGCTCGGGGATGGGGTCCGGCGGCTTCTTGGGAACAACTTCGCCCGGCGTGGCGTTGGCGTCATATGGCTGGGCATACGCCTCGTGAATCGGGCCGCGGCCCAAAACTTCGGGTTGGGCCTGGTCTTGTGGCGGTTGATTATCATCCGCTCGCAGCGGAAAGGTCGTCAGCCCCATCGCGAAAATGGAGATTATTAATAAGTGTTTCATGGTGCATATCTCTTTCACCGCGAATGGGCGGCGAATGAGGCGCGGTTCGTTCGAATTGGCGGAATTCGGAAAACTGCGTTCGTATCCCGCGAAGCCTGGGGAACGGACCGCGCAAGGCGATTATTTCGATGTTTTCGATGAGATCGCGTAGTCCCTGATCTCGATAGAAGAGCGCTGAACATCGTTATACTTGCGCTCCCCCATTGAAATTATATGCACCGCCAAGCAATTTATGAGAACGAGCCCCGGGGCTCGACATTGCTTTCCATGTTCGCCTCGGGCAACTACAACGGCTCCAGTTGTCGAAAGCTTTCCACGCGTGCACTGAATCCCATGGCCATAACGAGCAAATGCCCCGCTTGCGGTGAGCCGATTTCGCTATCGGCCGATGCTTCGCGAAGCAGGTTCGCATGCCCGGCTTGCGGCATCGGGCTGACAACGAACGAAAATGGCGATCTTGCGGTGGAAGCCGTTCGCAGTGCCACGACTTCAATCGTCGCCGCCGTGCCGAAGCCCCCTCCCAAGCTGGATGATGCCGACGAGGATGACGAGTGGGATGAAGAGGTAGCCAATCAGCGACGGTGGTTGCAGCAACGCCACCGCCGGGACGCAGCGTTAAGAAAGGTCAAAGCGCCAGCCATATTCCTCCAGGTCGTCGGCATATTGATGATCCTGGGATCCGTCGCGTTGGCTGTATTGGCCGCGATCCTACCGTCGCTATCCCAAAACAAAAATGACGATGATTTTTTGATCACAATGACCATCCTGTACTCAGTTGGAGGCGCGGTCTCGCTTATGATCGGGATCGCAAACTTCTGGGCGGGTAGACGAATGAAGGCATTGCGCTCGTACGGCTCAGTACTGGCCATCGTCATCATGACCTTGATCTTGGGTGCAATGCTTTGCATCTTTCTAGCCGTTGTGCCAATCTGGCCGCTAACAGTTTTGGTAAACTCCGAAGTGAGAGCGGGCTTTGAGGCGCCGGAAAAAGACAGTGCAAACCCTGACGGTGACCGTGATCAGAAAGAGAATAGTTCAACAGGCGACCAATAAGTGGCTCATGTGAATTCGCATATCAGCGAGCCGAGCCGCGTAAGCGGCCGGCTTGAGCGGCCCCTCACCCGGCCGCTTACGCGGCTCGGCTCGCCTCGTCGCTATTTCTTTTCCAACAACCCCCGTTCCTTCAGCCACGCTTCGAGCTGCTCCGGCCACTTCGATAACACGGGATCTTTGGGCGCCAGGCCCACGCCGTGAGGGCCCTTCTCGAATATCACCAGTTTCACCGGCACACCGGCCTTCTTGCAGGCTTCCTCGAATAGGCGGCTGTTGGCAGGCGGCACGCCCTTGTCTTCTTCCGTGTGGAAAAGAAAGATCGGCGGCGTGTCTTTTGTCACCTGGAGCTCATTCGAATAGTATTTGACCAGCTCCGGGTCTGGTTTCGTGCCGATGAGGTTGTTCCGCGAACCACGGTGCATCGAATCCTGCGTGAAGGTGATCACAGGATAGCACAGAATGCCGAAATCAGGCCGGCAGCTCACCTTGTCGATCTCGTCACCATCGTTTTTGCCGGCGTCGAAATGAGTGACGGCCGTCGAAGCCAAGTGCCCGCCGGCCGAGAAACCCCAGATGCCCACGCGGTGTGGATCGATGCCAAATTCCTTGGCCCTTGCTCTCACGGTGCGGATGGCCCGCTGGGCATCCATGAGCGGATAGGGATGCAACGGTCCCGGCCGGTCCTTTTGCACAATGCGATAGCGAAGCATGAATGCCGCCACGCCGCGGTCGTTCAACCACTTGGCGATGTCTTTGCCTTCGTGTCCTTCGGCCAGGAAGCCGTAGCCGCCGCCGGGGCAGACCACGACGGCACAACGATTTGCCTTTTCGGTTTCCGGCAGAAAGATCGTTAGATTTGGCCGGTCTTTGTCGCCTTCCACGTGGCCGGGAGCGCCCTTCGGCCAGAGCGGTTCGGTTTTCGGCATCGGCTCGGCCGCCGGTGCATAGCTGGCGAGAGCGAGAATCAATGCATACGTCATGATGCTACTCCTTGAAGCAATGAAGGTCACAAACGGGGATCGGAGGGAGAGTTGTAGTTGCTATCATCTTCAGAAGCGCGCCTTTCGAGAATATCGTCAGCCGGCGGTTTCGCTTTCCATTGCACGTCTGCGGACTTGTGGGCCGCCGCGAACCATTCGGTGATCGGGCTGCTCTGGCTGCAACGAGGACAAGTAGTCGTATCGAATTCTTGCCAGCAGCGCGGACAGAGGCCTTTGGTTTCGAAGGTGTCAAAGGAGGCGCCGCACGAGGAACATCTCCAAAAATTGCCCACGAGCGGTCGCGTGTAGCACCGCGGGCAGGCAGCATCTTCACGCCGCTCGGTATCCGCCAGTGCGGCCAGCTGACGGGCTTGCTGGAAGCCATTCCAGCAGCGCGAAGCGATGAAGAACGCCATGATGCCCAACCATAAGCTACGCTGCAAGACGGCCAGGGCAATCGCGGCCGCCCCCGCGATCAATCCGATGACGCTGACGACCAACAAGCTCTTCGCCCGGCCAATGACGAACCAGAGCAGCGATTGGAGAATTTGCCCGCCATCCAGCGGATAGATGGGCAGCAGGTTGAAGACCAGCAACCCGAAATTTATTTTCGTGACAACGACCACAAATTCATTCGCATCCGGATGGGTTGCGCGCAGCCCATAGCGGCCCGCCAGGAAAACCGCGCCCACGGTAATCGGCACAAGTACGGCATTCACCAGCGGCCCGGCCGCGATGCTCCACAGCCAGGCGCCGGGGCGAGGCGGCGGCTTCACGAAAGCGATGCCGCCCAGCGGCCACAAAACGATTTCATTCGCCTGACCGCCTACCTGCCGGCAAGCCAGCGCATGGCCGAATTCATGGAGTAACACGATGACGAAGAGAGCCAAATATTCTGCGACGCTCCACACGACGGAGCGATATTCGTTTTTTCGAAATTGAAATGCCAGCACGGCCACCAGGAACCACGACCAATGCATGTAGACGGATATGCCGGCCAGGCGGAAAATGCGAAAGGAACCGCTCATCGAGGGCGCCGGCTGCTGGCCCATAAGTCACCCGCAGATTCTCACTTGTTTTTCGACCTGGAATGTCGGATATAATACTTGTTGTGCGGGCTAATGCCAGCACCATGCGGGGGCGATCTGGCTTCGACCGGGTAAGTTGAAGTAGTCGTGGCGTGTCGTGGTTGGTCAGTCGGCCACGTAAAAAGCTGACCACACTTTAACTGCTAACCCGCAGTTTTCTCTGGCTGCGTGAGCCTAGCTCACAAGCCCCGAGTCCGCGAGCTTTGCCCGAGAGGTCGCGGCTCGGACGCCAAATCGGGATCGCTGTTGCCTGAGGCTCGTCGCCCAGACGAGCCGCTTCGAGGGCGGTGACAGCTAAAAAACCTGCTCGATAGCGAATTCCGCATCCTGCCTGCCGGAGTCGGAACGAGCGAACGTGGCGAGAAAGACGCCAGGCATCGACGGGCTACACACGTAGAAGCGGCTACTGAAGTGCCACGGGACGCGGGTTCGATTCCCGCCGCCTCCATCGGAAACGGCTTGCGAGCAATCGCAAGCCGTTTTTTTTCTTCAAGGGACGCCTTGGATGCACTGCCATCTTCTCTGTGAACGGCCAAGTTTTGGCGGCGGCAAACGGTGATGGCAAGGACGAGGTCACGACCTACAAACTGGCCTTACACCGGCGGTGAGATACGAGAAAACCGAACTGATCTCAGTCAGCGATTGAGTATGCCGCTGCCGGGACGCTCTTTGCACCGCCTGAGTACCAGCGCGTTCTTATCAAATAATCTGCCTGATCGGTTCCGCCCCCTCGACGCCAACAAGTTTTTGATTCAGCCCGCTGTGGAAATAGGTCAGCGCATTCGGATCGAGGCCCATTTGGTGCAGAACCGTGGCATGCAGGTGTTTCACGTGGAAGCGGTCCTTGATACCGGTGCTGCCGAGTTCGTCGGTTTCGCCCACACTGACGCCGCCTTTGATCCCGCCGCCGGCCAGCCACATCGTGAAGCCGTAGGCGTTGTGGTCGCGGCCGGTGCCCTGGGCGTATTCCGCGGTCGGCTGGCGGCCAAATTCGCCACCCCAGACTACGAGCGTTTGGTCGAGCAGGCCGCGCTGCTTCAGATCCTTCAGCAGCCCGGCAATCGGCTTATCCGTGTTGCCGGCGTGTTTCGAGTGGTTGGCCACCATGTCAGTGTGGGCGTCCCAGTTGTCGTCGTTGTGGGCGCCGCCCGAATAAACCTGGATGAAGCGGACGCCGCGCTCCACCAGCCGCCGGGCCAGCAGACACTTACGGCCATAATCCGCGGTACGCGGCTGATCGATGCCGTACAGCGCCAACGTCTGCTTCGACTCCTGCGCGAAATCGACTGCTTCGGGAGCGTATTGCTGCATCTGGTACGCGAGTTCATAGCTGGCGATGCGGGCCGAAAGCTCGGAGTTGTCGCCGCGTGCGCTAAAGTGTTCCTCATTCTTCTCGCGCAGGCGATCCAAGATCTGCCGCTGTGTTTCGCGCGACATGCCCGCCGGAACGCTGAGGTCGTGAATCGGCGTCTTGTCGGCGCGAATGACAGTGCCCTGGTACGCCGCCGGCATGTAGCCGCTCGACCAATTCTTTGGCCCGCTGATCGGCCCGCCGGTCTTGTCGAGCATGACCACGAAGCCGGGCAAATTCTCGTTCTCGCTGCCCAGGCCGTACGTTACCCAGGTGCCCAGGCTCGGGTGGCCGCTGAGAATTCGGCCCGTGTTCATCATCAACATGGCCGAGCCGTGAATGGGCGACTCGGCATACATCGCATGCAGAAATGCCAGATCATCCACGCACGTGGCCAGGTTCGGGAAAAGGTCGGAGACGTATTTGCCGCTTTGGCCGTATTGCTTGAATTTCCATTTCGGCCCAACCACGCGGCCCTGGTTCTTATGCCCGCCGCGGCCAAAAGTCTTCACCTCAATTGTCTTACCGTCGAGATCGTAGAGCTTCGGCTTAAAGTCGAAGGTGTCGAGATGACTCGGGCCGCCGTACATGAACAGGAAGATGACCGATTTCGCCTTGGCCGGGGAATGTGGTTTCCGCGGCGCTATGGGGTTGACAAATTTGCTCACGCCATCGTCAGCGACGGCTTGCCGCGCCAGGAATCCCGATTCGGTCAAAAACGCGGACAACGCGACCGAAGTGAACCCGGCCCCAGCTTCCCAAAGGAATTCGCGGCGCGTGCGTCGGCAGAATTGGTGGGAGTTGTTGTTCATTTTTCCGATCCTATATCTATCTCCCGCACCGGTAGCGGAATTCGCAAGAATTCCGATCTGGGAAGATCGGAATTCTTGCGAATTCCGCTACCAGTCAAATGCAATGAACCGCTAATCCAAATACACAAACTCATTCGCGTTCAGCAGTAGCAGGCAATAGTATTTTAGCGCATCGTGCGTCGACAGCTTGCCCTGCGTATGCAGCTTCTGGATGAATTCGACGTCTTTTTTAATTTCCGCAGAGGCGGGATCGCGAGCCGTCGTCAACCGGATCGCACGTCCGACTTGGGCCGGCAGGTCGCGCGGATGTTCGCGCTCCAATCGCTCGGCAAATGCCGCCGCCTGCTGCTGGCTGAAATCGCCGTTGAGCAGATTGAGCGCCTGTGTCGGCACGGTCGTGATGTAGCGGACGGGACAGCTCGAATCGGTATCCGCCTGGTCGTGGTGCGCCAGCAGCGGCACCTGAAGCGAGCGCTTCACAAAAACGTAAATGCTGCGACGAGCCGCCTCTTGTGGGCTCGATTGTCCCCAGCCATCGCCGGGTCGCGATTGACCCGCCAGCACTTCCTTTGGAATCTCGGGAAAGACGCTTTCGCCGCCCGCCTTGACGTTTAGTTGCCCGCTCAGGAAAAGCATCGAATCGCGAATTTCTTCGGCGGTGAGCCGGCGCATTGGGAATCGCCACAAGAATTCGTTCGACGGGTCAGTTCGCAAGCCCGCTTCCATTCCACGAGCCGACATTTGATAGGTGCTCGACATCAGCATCAACTTGTGCATGTGTTTCAGGCTACAGCCGGACCGTATAAGCTCGCCGGCCAGCCAGTCGAGCAGTTCCGGATGCGTCGGCGCGGTGCCGAATTTGCCGAAGTCGTTGGGCGTGGCCACAATGCCGCGGCCAAAGTGGTGCTGCCAGAGGCGATTGACGATCACGCGAGCCGTTAGCGGATTCTCCCGGGAAGCAATCCAGTTTGCCAGCACCGAGCGCCGGCCGCTGGAATGTGCGTCTTTGGCCGGCGCAGGAATCGTGGGCGCCGGCAACGCAAACACGGTTGGAAATGCAGGCGCCA
>DATGHS010000051.1:0-4413 GCA_035307785.1 Gemmataceae bacterium | reverse complement strand
CTGCTCGGCTGGCTGGAACGCGAGGGCTTCTCTTACGATCTTTACGGCGAAACGCAGCTGCACAGTGGAATGCTAGACGTGTCGAAATATCGAGTTCTCATCCTCAGCACGCACCCGGAATATTGGACGCGGCAGATGTATGAGCGAGTGAAACACTGGGTTTTCCACGGAGGCGGCCGACTGTTATACCTTGGCGGCAACGGACTCAATTCCGAGGTCGAACTGTTCGATGACGATACGATGATCGTCCACAACGGCGTGATCAAAAATCTTTGGCCCGAAGGCATTGGCGCCGAGAGCCGCTTTGCCCGCCGCGTGGAGTCGGAGGCGAATCTGCTCGGCGTGGTCTTCACGCCCTCCGGCATGATGACCGGGGCGCCGTACCGCGTGGTCGCTGGCAGCCATTGGATTTTCGCCGGCACAGGCTTGAAGAGCGGGGAGACCTTCGGCGAAAAGAGCCTGCACATGCGCTGCCCCGGCGGCGCCTCGGGACATGAAACCGACAAAATGTCCGGCAGCTCGCCGAAAGGAACGCAACTTCTCGCTAAGGGACTAAATCCCGACGACGGTGGCGCGGAGATGGTGCTGTTCGAACCGCCCGGCGGCGGCGCGGTTTTCTCAGCGGGTTCAATATGCTACCCGAGCTCGTTAATGGTGGATGACAACGTGTCGAAGATAACTGCGAATGTAATCCGGCGCTTTTTGACATGAAACGGGAATGCATCCGCAGATGTCGCAGATTCCACAGATTCGAAAATGGATTGAAACCAAATCTGTGAAATCTGCGTAATCTGCGGATAAATGATTTGGAGCAAATACGTGAAAATCACCCGCATCGAAACCATCCCTGTTTACGTTCCCCTCAAGAAAGGCATGACCACGCGCACGGCTCATGGCGAACATGTGGTCTCGCCGTTGGTAATCGTTCGCGTGCACACGGATGAAGGCCTCGTTGGCCTCGGCGAAGCCACCGTGGCCGCCAAGTGGAGCGGCGAGACCAGCCAATCTTGCGTGGCCGCCATTCGCGACCTCATCGAGCCGGCACTCAAGGGCGAAGATCCGCTCCAGCGCACCCTGCTGCGCAAGAAAATGGAATTCCAGATCAAGCTGAACCCATTTACGCGGGCGGCGGTGGAAATGGCCCTCTGGGACCTTGCCGGCAAGGCGGCCGGTGTGCCGGTGTATCAGCTTCTCGGCGGCAAGGTTCGCGACGCCGTCCCCATCAAGATGATGATTGGCGCGTTCGATTTGCCGCGAGCGCAGAGCCTGGCCGAGCAGTTCCTGAAATGGGGCGTGAAGACGCTGAAAGTGAAGACCGGCCTCGACCCTGATGGCGACGTAGCGCGGGTGCAGGCCATCCGCGAAGTAGCCGGGCCGAAAATCCCCATCACGATCGATTCGAATTGCGGCTGGAATGTAACGATCGCAAAGCAGACATTGCGCCGGTTGCGGGAATTCAATTTGCTGCTGAGCGAGCAGCCCATTCATCCTGGCGACCCGGCCGCACTGGCCGAGGTCCGCCGCGACACCGATATTCCCATCATGGCCGATGAAAGCGTCTTCACCCTGCGCGACGCCTGGCTTGTATCGCTGCATCGAGCGGCCGACATTTTCAGCGTCTACCCCGGTAAACATGGAGGCATTGCGGAGACGTTGGAAATCGTCAACGTGGCCAAGGCAGCCGACCTGCGCTGCGCCATCGGCAGCAATCTGGAGCTTGGCATCGGCACGGCTGCCATGCTTCACGTGGCCGTTGCCTACCCGGAAATCGCCAGCGAAATATACCCCGCCGACACCATCGGCCCGCTCTACCACGAGACCGATTTGCTGACGAGACCGCTGACGCTTGGCCCGGCGGAAGCGCGCGTGCCGGAAGGCCCGGGCTTGGGCGTTGAATTGGACGAGGAATTGTTACGCCGATTTCGCGATGACCAATCGTAACTCAGCGCTTCACGAGTTCGGAAACTGTGTGCGGGCTGGGAGGGCCGGAACTCAGCCTTGGGGATAAGGAGTTGCAGTCATTTTTCGACGTGGAAGCAGTTCGTCCAATAATTCACCGTTCGGTTTGGTCCACACGACCCAAGCTCTGGCAATCCATCACAAGCGCTGCCCCAGATTTCCGGGAATGTCGCCGACTCCTCCGGGCATGTGGCGACAACCAGGGCGGCGCGTTGTTAACCAGCGGCCGATTTTTCATCGGCTTTAATAGCGGCCTCGAAATCGGGCAAGGCCTTGTCTCAAGAAGTTGCAGTGAGCAGTGCAGTAGCGCAAATTGAGTGCCGGTTAAAGAAACACCAAAAGGAAATGCAGGGATGTGTGTGCTTGGCAAATCATTTTGCTGCCGGCAGCGGTACTTCCAGTTTCCGCGAGTATTCGGCCAGTTGCTGCCACAAGGCGTCGGGGATGGGGATCCCAGCGGCCAGGCGCTTTTCGCGGGTTTGGCGTTCTGGGTCGCCGGGGAGCAGGATCGCGTTCACGCCTTCGGCTTTCGGGCAACCGCGCACGAAGTTGGCCAGCAGCGACGCTTCGTTCAGGAAATGCTCCTGCCCGCCGAAGCGCCGGATGCTGAGCAGAATGAAGACGACCGCGTTGCCGGCGGGGACATTCACATCGGCCCGGCTGCAGTGGCCTTTGGAGAGGCCGCCGGCCAGTGCGTCGAGGATCAGGCCGAGCCCAAAGCCCTTGTACGCCTGGTCGCCACCCAGGGGCAGGATGGTGCCGGGCGGTTCGCGGTACAGCACGCCGGGGTCGGTGGTGGGGCGGCCCTGGGCGTCTTGCAGCCAGCCCGCCGGCACGGGTTCGCCTTTCTGGAAAGCGACGCGCACCTTCCCCTCGGCGCACACGCTGGTTCCGATATCCAGTATGATGGGATCGACCGCGGTCGGGGCGCCGATGCAGAGTGGATTGGTGCTGATGCGACCTTCGGTGCCGCCTGGCGGGGCGACGCGCCGGCCAAAGCCGTGCGAATTCACCGTGGCAATCAGCACCATCTGCTCGGCCGCAGCGCGCTCAGCGTATTCGCCCAGCCGGCCAATGTGGCCGCAGCGGCTCAACGTCCCGGCGGCGACACCCAGGCTGCGGGCCTTGTCCAGCAACCGGTCGAGCAGCCGGTGGGCTTGCACCTGGCCGAGGCCCCACCCCGCGTCGGCGGCGAGCAAAGCCGGGGTTTCGTCGAGAAGTTCGAGCTGCTTGCCGCTGTGGAGCCGCCCGTCGCGCATGGCGTCGAGATACTGCTTGATGCGAATGACACCGTGCGAATCGTGGCCGCGCAGGTTCGCTTCGACCAGACTGCTGGCCACGATGGCGGCCTCGCCAGGCGGCACGCCGCTTGCTTCAAAAACGCTTTGCGTAAACGCGATCAAGTCTCGATGGGAAACAGTGGGCACGGCAAAGTCACTCGGGTAGGAGGGGAATCATGGCCTTTCGAATCGAGAGCATGCAAAAGCCGGCCGGCGGCAACGAGCACACCGTCTACCGGCTATCGAGTCTGGATCAAACAACGGCAGCCGAGGTCTGGCCGAGCCTGGGCGGCAACTGCCTGCGGTGGCGCGTGGGCACGTCGGCCGGGTCGCTCGATTTGTTGTATGTCGCGCCGGATTGGGAGCAAAACCCGATTCCCACCCGAAGCGGGATTCCCGTGCTGTTCCCTTTCCCGAATCGGATTCGCGCCGGCCATTTCAACTACGCGGGGACCGATTACCAACTTCCGCTCAATGACCCGAGCAAGCAAAACGCGATTCACGGCTTCGCCTGCCGCTCGGCCTGGCGCGTGGTGGATCACGGGGCAAATCGAGAGGCCGGGTGGCTCACCGTAGCATTTCAGCCGTCGGTTGATGCCCCGCAATGGCTGCGGCTGTGGCCCTCGGATTACCGGCTCAGCCTTACGTATCGGCTCGAATTGCACCGGCTTCACTTTGAGGCGAAGATCGAGAACCCGGACGAGCAAATGCTGCCCTTTGGCTTGGGCTATCATCCCTACTTTCGAACCGATATGGATCAGTGCCTAGCCCGTGTTCCTGCACTCATGACCTGGACCTTGCAGAATAGCTTGCCGACCGGTCAACTTGAGGAGGTGGATAACCGAACCGATCTGCGAGTGCCGCGACCAGTGGAGGAATTGCAATTGGACGACATCTACACACATTTCGATAAGACGACAGCGCATTCGGACTACGGACTCTTGCGCGGTGAAGTGATTTATCCGAATCACGGCACGCTGCGGGTATGGACCGATCCGGAATTCACGGAATTGGTGACATTCACCCCGCCGCACCGCACAGCGATCTGCCTGGAGCCGTACACATGCGTGACCGACGCCATTCACCTCGAGCGTGAAGGTTTCGACACGGGCTGGCGAATCCTTCGGCCGGGCCAGTCGCTCACAGCCCGCGTCGTGCTCGACTTTGAGCCGCG
>DATGHS010000050.1:0-2799 GCA_035307785.1 Gemmataceae bacterium | reverse complement strand
TGGATGGTTTGATTGAGGCCGGGTAAGTCGAGGTGGGAGCCGTCGAACAGGCGTGGGCGGAGGTTGTTGTAAACATCGTTGTAGATGCGCACCAGCCGCTCCGTGCGTTCGGGATCGGAGAATACCCAGGAGCGGAAGCGTTCCTTGATTTGCTTTTGCTTCTCGCGGGCGGCAAGCGTGGCGTCCTGGTTGACCACGCGCTGCTCGTCGCCGCCGGAGCGGATGGTGTCGTAGATGGTTGGCGTTTTCATGTTGAGGGCCAGGTCCAGAAGCCAGGTGCCGTTGGCGCGGCCGGTGCCAAAGTCGGACGTGGCGGCGACGGATTTCTCGGCGGCGTAATCGGCCTGGACGTTCCATACGGCATCCTTCTTTAAGTGGCCGATCTTGATGGAATCAGGCTCGACGCCGAACAGCGAAGCGGCGAATGCTTGCACATCGTTTTCGGGAATCCACGGCGCTCCCAGATTGGCGTCGATGTCACCGGGCAGCACGTCTTCGGGCTGCACGGCACGGAGGGCCTCGGCGTTGCGGGCAAATTCCGGGCCGGCCGCTTCCGCGGCGGTGAGCTTGGCCCGCACATTGCCGGAGAGGTAGGCATCGGCGGTTTCCCAGGCCTTGGACTCCGGGTCGCGGTAGATGAGGTCGCCCAGCTCGGTGATGACCTCGCCCTCGGGCTTGCCGTAAAGCGTGGCGATGAACGGCAGATCGACCTGGCCGCGTTGGTCGAGCGAAACGAGCAGGCCTTCCTCGGCATTGCGGACGGAAGTGATGGGTGGTTTCTTGCCGACGACATCGCATTTAAGGATGGCGGCCTTGGTGGCGCGGCCGGTCACGTCGTCGTAGTCTTCCAGCGACATAACCAGCATGGCGTCCGGGTCTTCGCGGAATTTGACTAGGTTGGGCATTCGCCGAGTGACGCCGCCATCGGCGGTTTCAGAGAACGTGGTTTTGTTGATCGGCCCGTAGGTGGCGCTGAAACGATCGTAGGCCCAGTTGAGTTCGCGGCGCGCATCGTTGCGCTTGGCTTCCGGCCAGCCGTCGTTTTGCGATTGCAGAACCAGGCGGGCTTTATCACGCAGGCCAATCAAACCAGCCATGCGGCGGCCGGTAAGAGTGCCATTGGCGGTAAGCGTCGTGCCGCCGTAGGTGACGGGAAGGGGCTGCCCCTCGATGATCTGGCAGATGGTGCGGTCATCGGTCACGAAGAAGCTGCCTTCGGCCAGCGCCGGGTGCTCGATAGCATCCGGCTTGCGGCTGGGGGAAACGGTGTGTTTTTCTGCGGTGAGGGGAGGGAATATCGGCAGACGGCAAATCGCCTGAGCAAGTTGGGCAGCTAAATCACCGTTGCTTTTGACGCTGTAGCCGTCGGCATAAAGCGTATCCTTACGGCTGAAGGTGCCGAGGACCATTTCCGGGTGGCGGACGAAATAACGGTTAATGGGAATTTCCACGCCGTCGATCTCGAATGGCCGGGACCGTTGCCATTCCGCTTCCTCGTGGCGTGGCAATTCTGCGGGGGCGCGCTTGCGCATGAAGATGATGTCGGTTACGACCGCTGTGCCCTCGCGTTTGAACGCGTCGCTGGGCAAGCGGATCGCACCGATAAAATCGGCCCGTTCGCCCAAATACTCGCGGGTGGCGGCGTTCACCTTATCCAGCGTGAAATGGCTGGTAACGATGGCCATGATCCCGCCGGGCTTCAGGGCATCGACCGATTTGGCTGCGAAATAATCATGCAGGCTGAATTTCTGGCCGTGATGGTCAATTTTCACGTCGGCGAACGGCGGATTGCCGATGACGGCATCGACAGTGGGAATGCGGGAATCCTGAAACGGCTCGATGCGGATATCGGCGTTGGGATGCAGGGCTTTGGCAATGCGGCCCGACAGGCTGTCGAGTTCCACGCCGATGAAGCGCATCTCTTCCGGGGCCTGGCGCATGAAGTTGCCGGTGCCGCAGCCGGGCTCAAGCACCAGCGCGTCGGCCGGAACGCCGAGGCGTTCCAAGGCAACGTGGATCGCTTCGATGACGCTGGGAGACGTGTAGAAGGCATTGAAGACGGTTCGCTTGGCGCTGTCGTATTCTGCCGGCGTGAGCAGGGATTTGAGTTCCTCGCCGATGACCTGCCAGCTATCGTCCTTGTAATTGCCTGTCACCGGATCGGAGAAGATGACGCGGGCCACGGCGCCGAATCCGCAGAACCGGGCAAGCACCTTCTTTTCGTCGGCGGTGGCGGCTCGCCCTTCGCGTTCAATCAGTTTGAGCGCGCGGATGGCCTGGATGATGTCGCGCGACTTGGCCTTGTCGCCACTGGCGAACCATACCGGCTCGGCGTCCGAGGCTGGCGGCTGGTTTGTCTCTGCTGTGTGCGGCGGAGTTGAATCAAGTAGAAGTGCGAGTTGCGTTCCTTGCATGTTAGCGTTTCCTTCCCAAGAAGTTGGCAGCCCCGGCGGGGCCGGACGCCACGGAAAGGAATCGGCGGAAAGCCCGGAAGCTTCAGCGTCCAGGCAAGAACGTAATGGGGTAGGGTCCCCGTTCGTTCTTGCCGGGTCCGGGCTGCCGATTACAGTGGCGTCGCTCGCGGCACCCGGCGGGGCGGGAGAAAGAAGACCTGCATCGGAAAAGAGAGAGCGTTCAGCTGGTGGCCGTGACGGTGGTTGGCATTGTGCAAATGGCGGCGGCATTGTTTCTTCCGCCTTCGCTAGAGATGCTTCGTCGGTGAGCGATTCAGGTTCGGAAACTTGGTCAAACAGCGATTGGGTGTTGCGTTCAGCCCTTAGGCGAGCGGTATAGGATGGT
>DATGHS010000049.1:0-4484 GCA_035307785.1 Gemmataceae bacterium | reverse complement strand
TCTTCGGCGGGCGGCATGCGCATCACGCTGGCCCGCTTCTTTTCTCCTCGGGGCGAGCCGTACAACGGAATGGGCGTCGCGCCGCACATCGTTGAAACGATGAATCCGCGCGATCTCGCGCTCGAGCATGCCAGAAGCATTTTGGCCATGCAGCGGGAATAAAGTGGAATAAACCGCGGTTGAATTCGGTCATATATATTAAGGCTATCCGCGTGTCCATACAGGTCTCTCGTGTGGCAACTAGCTGTTGCTTTTGCGGTCGGCCCCGGCCGAAATCAGCGGCAAATCGAAAAGTTCCTCAATTTAGCCTTGACGGAAGCAAATTGGCGCGTAACGATGTTCACTAACCAATCTTTCAGAAATTAAGAGTCTGCAACGGGAGGTCGCGGAGTCTGCCGGGCCGAACGTTGGTAGCCTGAATATGTAAGCTAAGTTAGATTGTTCTTCCTCGTTTTTTCTTTTTCCGGAGGTTCTCTCTATGCCAACCGCAAGAATTCTTAGAAAATGGCGTGGTTTCACGCTCATTGAATTACTGGTGGTAATCGCCATTATTGCTATTCTCATCGGCTTGCTCTTGCCCGCCGTGCAAAAGGTGCGCGAGGCGGCGGCCCGCACTCAATCGATCAATAACCTGAAGCAGATGGGCTTGGCCATTCACAATATGAACGATACGAACCAGGTATTGCCGGCGATGGTGGGAAATTATCCCCGTCAAGGCGCCGGTCTCCCTCCGCAAAACGTCTACCTCGGTGACGTGTTCTTCTTCATGTTGCCGTACATTGAACAGGACAACGTTTACAAGACGATGCCAACGATTCACTTCGATTCTTGGTATTGCGGATTCGGCATTAAAACGTACGTAAGCCCGCTTGATCCGACCGTACCGGCAACTGGCGCTCCCATAGACACCGGTTCGCCGCGCTATGGCACCAGCTATGCTCCCAATGAATGGGTTTTCAACCCAACTCGTTACCCATCGGTCGCACTGAACGCCATCACGAACCACACTCAGATTCTCGGCAACAACGGCAACAGTCCGAACGGGCAGACACCGCCGTTTGCGTCGATTCCACGGACGTTTCAGGATGGCACCTCGAACACGATTCTTTTTGTCGAAAAGTATGCCGTATGCGGCACGAGCCAAAGCAACGTTGCGACGTTCTATTGGGGCGAAACCGGCGGCGCTTGTAACCGAACCGGCGGGCAGGGTGGTAACGGATCGATCCCCGGTGTCTATACCATCACGGTCCCCCCTCAATTCAGGCCGCAACCATTTATCAATTGCAATCCCTGCCAGCCTCAAGCCACGACCCCCGCTGGCGCTCTCGTTGCCTTGGGCGATGGTTCGTGTCGTGTTGTCGGGCCCCAAGTTAGCCCCAATACATGGGCTATTGCTCTCATGCCGGCCGATGGTCTTCAACTAGGATCCGACTGGTAGCCTTTAGCAGTTGAGTTAAAATGATCTCTCAGGCCGCCGTTCGCATCTGTGCGGCGGCCTTACTTTTTGTAGCGCAAATGTGCGACGCGCTTGCCGGCTGCTTGGAATCGTGCTTTGAGCGTTTTGGCTCCTGTTGCATTGCGAAAACCTTCCCTTTAGGGTGCTACATGAGGCGTACCGCGCTTGTATTTCTTGGATTCTGCTTCTTGGTTGGTTGTAACACGTCCAAAGTCGCCAAGGGGACTTTGTCAGGAACGGTGACGTATAAAGGCCAGCCAGTCAACGGCGGGTCGCTCCTGTTATACACTCCCGCCGGGGCCGAGGCGGCGGCGCCCATCCCGCTCGGCCAAGACGGGACGTTTAAAGCAGCCGACGTTGCGGCTGGCGATTACAAAGTGGTTATTCAACCGAGCGAAGGTTACAAAGGCCCGCCGACTCAAGGCATGTCGCCGGAAATGATGGCAAAAATGAAAGCGAACCCGGACTTCAATCAGCCGGCTACGATCAAGATTCCAGACAAATACAAAAAGATAGAGACCAGCGATCTGACTCTCACGGTCAATAAAGGCGGGGAAACGAAAGTAAACCTGGAACTCAAGGACTAGCTGCCGGCATCTCCTCCGAATCTGCGATGAATTCGAATTCTGCGCCATCGCCTGCGATTGTGCCGCTGCCCACAGCCAGGCCAAGTCGCAGGCGGTGGTGGTTTTTGCTGCTTGCACTCCTTGTGTTGCCAATCGCCGGAGTCGCTTCAATCGAAGGCTGGAGTTACCGGCAAGAACGCCTGGCTCGGGCTGCATTAACGGAAGAGCGATTCGACGATGCGCAGCACAACGCCGAGGCGGCACTGCGTATCCGCCCGCGCTCCGCCTCGGTAGACTTGCTGGCCGCTCGCATCGCCCGGCAGCGGGGCGATTTCGCTCTAGCCGAGCAATACCTTAGTCTTTGTCAGCAGCACGGCGGCATTTCCGAGCCATTGCAGTTGGAATGGTTATTGTTGCGGTGCCAGCGCGGCGAAGTGGATGCATTGGCGCCGCTCCTTTGGGGCGCTGTCGATCGTGGTCATTCCGAATCGGCGGCCATTCTGGAAACACTGGCCGGCGCTTACATTCGGCAAGCACGCTACGACGAGGCCCAACGCGCCCTGGATCGCTGGATTCAACTCGATCCCCAATCGGCACGCGCACTGGAATCGCGCGGCTGGCTGCACAACCAGCTCGATCAGCGCGAAGCCGCCATTGCCGACTACGAACGAGCGCTTGAACTCCAGCCCGGGCGTTTTGCCGCCCGGTTGCGGCTCGCGGAGGTTTTGGTCGCCAGCCTTCAGCATGCCCACGCGCTACCGCACTTGGAACGTCTGCGCTCCCAGCAACCCGATAATCCGGCGGTACTCGTCCTGTTGGCGCAATGCTGGGCCGCGCTTTCGCGCCTGGACGAGGCGCGTGCACTGCTGGACCAGGTGCTTGCCGGAAATCCGGATCAATTCGATGCCTTGCTTCAGCGCGGTAACCTAGACAACACAACTGGGAACTACGCCGACGCGGAGCGCTGGCTGCGCCGAGCGTTGGAAAAATCGTCGGGCGATCCGCAGGCGCGCTATTCGCTTTACCTGAGCCTGGAAGGGCAAGGCAATCGGCAGGAGGAGGCCAAAGCCGAGTTGGCGCGCTGGCAAGAGGAGCGCAAACGCCGAGACCGGCTGACGATACTCTTGCGCACTGAGCTTCCCGACCATGCCGGCGACCCGAAGCTGGCCACGGAGGCCGGAAAGTTATTTCTGCAAATCGGCGAAACGGAGCGTGGGCTATTCTGGCTGCAGCGGGCCCTCGCCATCGATCCGCGCCATGCCGCCGCGCATCAGGCTCTCTTGGCGTATTTCGAAGGAATCGGGGACACTGCCAAGGCGGAAGGGCACCGCCGCCTAGCTGCCGCGCCGGCTCAGCCTCGGCAGTAAGACGTTTGGGTTCAATTCCTTACTTCGAATTACTGGTTGGTGCCGCCGTTCGCTCAATTCGGCGGAGCATCTCTTGCGCGATAGGCCGGGGAAAGAAATCCAGGCCACTCCCAGCCGCGGCGGCGTCCTGATCTTTCCAGATCGCCAGCGCCGCGTGGAATTCCCGGCGCGCGGTTTCCACGTCACCTGGTTCCAACGCCAACAAGCCGCGCACTACGTGTAATTCGGCCCGCTTGCGCAATCGTTCCGCCAATTGTAGCACCGGAAGAACGCCCAAGTAATAATTGCGCCAGAATGCACCGGTCGTGAGGTGCACGGCATCATGGCCTGGTGGTAAAGTCAGAAGTGCATCGGCTGCGTGTAGCGCAATGGCCGATCGCACCGGCATGAAAAGCCCGGGCCCGATTTCAACACGATCCAAGCCCGCGTCCAACCTGGTCAGTGCGGATTCTGCGGCCGCATAATTGCCACAAGCCGCCGCCGCACGCGCGCGCAAGATGTGATATTCTTGGAAGCCTAGTAGAGTTTCTTGCTCCGGGTCGAGCAGGGCGAATGCGTTGAAAGCGCGGCCGGCACTCAGCAGCAGTTCGAGTTCCATCTGCGCGCCTTCCTTGCCGAAGACGGAGACATCCGATTCCTTCAACAGATCGAGAGCTTGTTGGGAAAGTCCATGGCGCGCCGCCAGTTGAGCGCGAGCGAACACGCGCGATGGATCGCTCTGCCCCTTCGTGTTGGCGTCGTAAATCTGCTGCGCTCGATGCACGTCCGCTTCCAGTTTTTTGACATCATTCTGAAGCGCGCGCTCACGTTCGCCGGCTTTCGCATCGGAACTGTTTTTTTTCGCCTCCTGTTCGGCTATTTGCAAGCGCGCCCGAAGATGATCGAGTGCACGGTCGAGCTGGCCCTCGCCATAATAGATCTGAGCGAGAAGCAGATGCGGCTCATCCAATTCCGGCCGCAGGGTCGCGGCAAACTCCAACGCCGTCACGATTTGCGTGCGTCGCAGTGCGACCAATTCCGGTAAAGCCGTCAGCCAGCCGAGCGCATCCAGTTGCCGATCCAATAGGAGATAAGCTTGGGCCAGAGCAATATATG
>DATGHS010000048.1:0-17101 GCA_035307785.1 Gemmataceae bacterium | reverse complement strand
GCACTTTCGCATTCGGAATGTTGAACGTGCCCTGGTTCGGCCGGACGTTGACAATGCCCATGTCCTGCAGTTCCAGCGTGGCCAGCATCTGAAACTCGGCATTGCCGCCGCCCCACTTGCGATGGCAATGGGCGCAGTTCGATTGCAAATAGGAACGGGCTCGCAAGTCCAGCGGCTGCCCACGGTCGCGGTAATTCACCAGATGCGGCATCTCTTCCGGCGGCATCGGCAACGGCTTCGTGAACAGCCCGATGTGCTCGAAGGTGCGCAACTGGTTGGCCACCACGCCGCCGTAATCGTGATCCTTGTCCATCTGTTGTGTGAGCACCGCAATCGTGTACTTCGATGCCGGCATGTGGCAGACCGAGCATTCGGTTGTGCTTGGGTAATGCCAGGTTTGTTGGCGCTTGCCGCCCGGTGCCTGCGAGTCGAGAATCTGGAAGGCCCGATCACGGCCTTGCGGGTCTTCGAGCAGAACGGCATCGGTCTGTTCGTCGTTCCAGACGTACGTGTAACCCTGCCAGTACTGGTCGCCCATCTCCTCTGTGCCGGCCATGCGCTGTTGGTGCAGGATGCGTGTTTCAATGCGCCGGCTGCTTTCGGGCTTGCCTTTCTCCATTTCCAGAGAGAGCGTTTCCATCACGACCGCGCCGTCGGGAAACTTCCAGCCGGGCGAGGCGCCGGGAGCGCCCTGCGGATAGAGAATTGTTTCGAATTCGAGCTTCGAATCGCCCGGCAGTGCGAGGAAGCGCTGCTTGGTGGCGCCGTCCACCCATTGCGGTGCAATCACGGAATACGGAATCAGGCCGGGCGCCGGGGTGTGATCTTTCGTCGAAGAGAAAAGGCCGGTTTCGCTGAGCTTGCGTGGAAACGGCTGCGCGTTCTTCGGGGCCGGGTTCGGGACGAGCTTGCTGATGCGCCCGGCCACGTGGTCGAGAATGAATAGCTCGCCGTTATTGTCTTCCGCAAAGCAGACAATGCGGATCGAAGTCTTGCACAGCTCGCGGTGCTCGCTCACCGTTTTCTTCTGCCGGTCGTAGCGGAAGGTCCAGATGCGCCCGCTGTCGTAGTCGCCGTAGATGTACGCGCCGCTCAGTTCCGGCAATTGCTTACCGTGGTAGACGAAGCCGCCGGTGAGCGAGCGGAAGTTGGCGTGGTCGTGTTCGACGATAGGCATCAAGATCGGACTCGGCCCGCGTGGCCGTTCGGGCCGGAAGGCGTGGCTGCCTTCGAGCACGCTCCAGCCATAGTTGCCGCCCTTCTCGATCAGGTACACTTGCTCCCACAAGTCCTGGCCCACGTTGCCGCACCACAGGTCGCCGGTGGCGCTGTCGAAGCTGAATTTCCACGGCTGGCGCAGCCCATAGGCCCAGATTTCCGGCCGAGCGTCTTTGATCCAGGTGAAGGGATTATCTTTCGGGACGCCACATGCTTTACTGGCATCCGATTGATCGACATCAATGCGCAGCATTTTGCCGGCCAGCGTGTCGAGCCGTTGGCCGGTCTGGTACTGATCGGCGATGCCGCTACTGTCGCCGGTGCCGATGTAGAGATAGCCGTCGGGACCGAATTTCAGGCAGCCGCCGTTGTGCCCGCCACACGGCCATTCGATCAGGATTTTCTCGCTCTTCGGGTCGGCCACCGGCGGATCCCCGGAGCAGTGGAAGCGCGAAACGCGCGTACCCTTCGGCAACTCCTTTTCCAAATCGATGACATAGGTGACGTAGACAAAGCCATTCTGCATGAATTTCGGATGCGGGGCGAAACCGTAGTTGGCCATGGTCTTCTGGGCCGTGCGGCCGAGCACCTGGTTCATGTCGAGGAGCAAGTCGGCCTTCGTCACCTTGGGATCGTTGCGGATCGAAAAGATCTTGCCGTAGCGCTCGGTGATGAAGAGCCGGTCGGAGCCCGGAGCGTTCGTGATGTCGAGCGGTTCGTCGAATACCGGCAGCTTCGGAAACGCGAACTCCGTGCGATACGGGCTCGGCGGTTGCGGCGAGCCTTGCACATGCGAGGTAGTCCACGGCACGCGCTTGTCGAGACCGAACTTCGGAGGGGGCTTGTCGTCGCCACGCATGGTCGGGACTTGAGTCAGGAGGAGAGCGGCAGCAGCAATCGTCAACACGATTGCGACGGAGAGAATCCGAGTGTGCATGAGATGATCCTTCAGAGAGTGAGAGCCGATTGATGGACGATGTTATGCGGGAAGTGGGCGAATGCCAAGGGAAAATGAACCACGGATTTCACGGATGCCAGGGATAATGGCTTCGGCCTTCTTATCCGTGGCATCCGTGAAATCCGTGGTTATATGTTTCCAACTCCTGATCTTGCCTTCTTCAAAAAACTCCGAGAATTTTTCCCATTTTCCCTTGCATTCGCTTGGACCGTAACATACACTGAGCATCTCAGTTGGGAACTTTTCGCAGCTATCGCCTGGTTCGCACGCCCTTTGAACCATGCTGCGAGCACCAATGGCCGGTTGATGCCTCCCTGCAGTACTGCGTTCGCCCACATTAAGAATTGATCGCCCTATACATGCAGGCGCGGGTTTTCCGCCTGAGCGCTTCGAGCCGCATTCCGTTCCCATCGGATGCCGGCCCCGCCGTCAGGTAGTCGCAGAGCTTGTTCGCCCCGCCGCTTCGTCCGACAACTGGTTTGACTGGAGAATGCCGTGAGCAGTTCCCCCCTCAACTGCTGGCAGCCGCACTGCCGCAATACTGTTCAACGCCGCAGCGCTTACTCGCGCGCTGCTCGAATCTCATCCTCGGGCGTGGAACACAGCAAGCAATTCCAATTCGGCAATGGTTTTTGGCGCTGCCGATGCATCAAGCTAAATCACGATTCTCTCCGATTCTACAGCCGATCGAGCAAACGCCTGACGGGAACCGGTTCTGGCGCTCGTGCGCAGCCGATTTGCCCGCCAGCCCGAGCGAACTCGAAGCGCTGGCGAAGCATCGATCCCGTTGGAATCGTTGCGTCCCCCTCATGGGAAGGGTTAGGGTGGGTTCAATCTCACCCTTAAACCTCCCCCATGGAGCGAGGAAGAAAGGTTACGGCACGTCGCGCGATTCGTGACGGTAGCTGACGCGGATTTCGCGCGCCGACTGCGCCAAATAGATGCTCTTGACGAGATCGGTGTTGAAGTAGTCCTTCAGCACCGGCGGACGGGGGTTCTTCAGGTAGAAGTCCTTGTCGCGGCGGACCGACGACGGCACCATGCTGTCGATGCGGTCGGGGCTCGGAACCTTCTGCACCACGCAGGGAACCACGTTCACGCCCAGGGCCAGCAGCGCGCAGGCGCGGTGGTTGCCGTTGATGAGGACAAGGCGGTTGTGTGTGGAAACGGCACTCAGATAATTGGCGCCGTAGCCGACCACCAGCCCGACCACACCGGCAATCGGCCCGACCGACTGAAAATCGCGGATCTGCTCCGGGCGGAGCATGACCGCGTCGAGGAAGCGAAGATCGCAGGATTCGGAAACAAACGCGAACTCGCGCTCGGCAATGCGGCCGGCGCGAACACCCGGGACTTCATGATCATACGGCAGACAGAAGCGAAAGACCTGGTCCAACGTGGGCTGGTTGCCCAGCTGCTCCATGAGCCGCCGCACCAGCGACATGTTGACGACTAGCTGCGAGGCCACCACGCGCTGCAAATCGACTATGCCAATGGTGGCCGGCGCTTCGTGAAACGCCTGGCGAAAATACGGATCGGCATTCACTTGTTCGACAAGCGGTTGCAAAAAAGGAGGCACGGGTTCCGCGCGAGCATTATCAGCCCAGCCGGCCTCGGTGCGGCGCAACTTCCGCATTGTTTCATGGGCGGAATGCCATTCCTTTGCCAACTCCTCGCGGTCCATGTCCGCTGCGCCGACGGGCCAGCTGGTCATGTAATCGACGAAGCCATCGAGGTCCACGCGGCTCATGAGGTACGCATGGTGTTCGCCGGTTATTGCCGGTGCGATCATAGGAGAATTCCGGGCGGGAAAATAGGGAAGCCCTACGGCAGAAGCCGCTTGAAGCGCTCAACCGTAGCTTACACCGCCCACAGAGTCAATTCGCCTGGTCACCCCAGTCGGCCCCCAGTGCGCACCAGCGGGGCGGCCGACGCATTTTTGTCAAAGCGTTGGGTATGACTCCTTAATTAGCGCGCCTGAAGCTGCTCCACAATCGGCCCCAATGCCAGCGCGGGCAGAAAACAGAGTGCGCCCAGCAAAAGAACCGTGGCCAAAACCAGCACCCCGAAGCTTACGGTGTCGCAAGGCAAAGTGCCGGCTCCGGCGGGCTTGCGCCGCTGCGCAGCGAAATGACCGGCCACATTCAGCGCCAACGCGGCGAGACCGAAGCGACCCACGAGCATGGCGATGATCGTCGTGAGGTTATAAAAAAGATTATTCGCATCGAGCCCGGCCATGTTTTGGCCATTGTTGGCGAAGCACGAGCTGTAGGCGAAGAGGATTTCCGTGAAACCGTGCGGTCCGCCGTTGGTCGTAAGGCCGGCTCTACCTGCCGACGTGCCGACCGCCAGCGCGGCCAGCAATAGGACAACCACGGCAGAAAGAACGGCGAAGAGAGCAATTCGTTTTGCAATGGCGACGGTGATCGTTTTGCCCAAGTATTGCGGTGTGCGGCCAACCATCAGACCGGCCAGAAATACACCCATCAACGCATTCATAACGAGGCCGAACAGCCCCGAGCCCAGGCCGCCAAACGCCACATCGCCGATGAGCATGTTCACGAGTAGAACCAAGACGCCCAGCGGGTTGAACGAATCGTGCATCGAGTTATACGAACCGGTCGCGCCGTTGGAAGTGACCACGGCCGTGAGGACGGAATCGTGCACGCCGAAGCGCGCTTCCTTCCCTTCCATGTTGCCGCCTGACACACCCAATTCCGATAACTGAGGCGGCAACGAACTTTCGGCATGACCACACACCCAGAGGCCGATCAGGTTTAGCGCCACCATCACCGCAAGGAGGACCTTGCCGGCCTTTGGTTGGCTTGCCATGCGGCCGAACACTATCGGCAATGACGCCGGCAGGACGGCGATGGCGAGCATGCCGATGAAGTTACATAACGGCGTGGGGTTGGCGAACGGATGCGCGCCGTTGACGTTGAAGAAGCCACCGCCGTTGGTCCCCAGGTTCTTGATGAACTCCAAGCAAGCGACCGGTCCCTGAGCAATGATCTGGGTGCCGCCCTGGCGAGTCTGCACTTCGGTATAGGGAGCGAAATTAGCCGGCACGCCTTGCCACACTAAAAAGACTGCGCCGACGAGCGAGAGCGGCAGAAGCACCCACAATACCGCGCGAACGAGGTCCACCCAAAAGTTGCCGATGGTCACGGAGTTGGTGCGCGCGAAGCCGCGGATGAAGGCTATGCCCGCCGCCAGGCCGGCCCCGCCGGCAAGGAAGTTCTGTGAAACCAAGCCAATCGCTTGCACGAGATAACGGAGCGTTGTCTCGCCGCCATAAGCCTGCCAGGTGGTCGTCGTCGCGAAACTAACTGCGGTGTTCGCGCCGAGGCTCGGCGTCATTTGCGTGGTGATGAACCTGTCGTCCGGCCCGCCGGGCAAAAGACTCTGACAAAACGACATCAGGAAAAGGAAAAGCGTTCCCAGCGCGCTGAAAAGGACGAAGTTGAGTATGTAGACATTTGCGGACATCTCCTGGTCCGGCCGAATGCCGCCCAGACGGTACGCGACCTTTTCCACCGGCCGAAACAACCAATCCAGGAATGTCGGCTTACCTTCGAAGACGTTCGCAAGGTAACGGCCCACGGGCCAGGCGAGGGCCACCACGAGTGTCAGAAATGGTAGGAATGAAACGCTCAGAGCAGAGATCTCTGTGAGGAAAATGCTGAAAATGCCTTACTGTGCTTGTTGTCGCTTGACCGCCAGAAAAAGAGGGCGGAGGAACTCCCGGTTCCTCCTCCTTGCGGCCATTCAGCCTACTTGGTAGGCGGCTGCTGCTGCGCCGGCGGATTGGCCGGCTGCTGGGGCTGCGCCGGCTTCGACGGTTGCGGGGCTACCACCGGCTTGGCGGCAGGCTGCTGCGCGGGCTTGCTACTGGGTTTTGGATTCGGAGTCGCCATGGTCAATCTTTCCTTTCTTTGCGATCGACCCAACATCGGCACGCGAAGGACCGGCTCAGGGGCCAGTGCCACCGGACATGCGGAGCGGCTTGCGCGGCGCATGCCACGGACTTGGGCCTGCATGAAGTTTAGACGCCGCTAGCGCGCGCCAAACTTTCGGCCGACGCCCTTAGCGAGCATCACAATGATTGGGTCAATCGAAAACCAGGGCATGCGTCAAATGAAGACGGGTAGCCCTTTCAACCCGCCCAGGCCACTAAGCCTGGACTTGCCTACGAGGTTAGCTGACGGGCTAGGACTTGAAAGTGTCCCGGCGGGTTGATTTCCCCGCCTGCGCCCCCGACAGCCGGAGCTGTCGCTTGGGTCCCCCGCTCCGGCCTCATGCGAGGCCGGATTAGGCTGCTGCATCGAATGTTAGAAGTCGGTCATGGTAAAGTCAAGAGCCCGATCGGGGGCGACTTCCTCACAGGTGGCATCACATGGCAACGGTGTTGATCGCGCCTTCACCGTGGCGGATATTCACGCACTGGTGCAGATCGGTTACGAAGATCTTGCCTTCGCCGGTTGCGGCGCAGTCACCAGCTGCGGCAGCCGCCACCGCGCCCACTACCGTCTCGACGGATAAGTCCTCGACCGCGATTTCCAGACGAATTTTAGGTCGCCGTATTTGAACGTCGCGCCCACGATAGCTCTGCGTGTACCGGGATTCTCGGGCCGAGCCGACCACCTGGCTCACGGAAAGGAGCGTGGCTCCGTGCTGGTTGAGAGCAGACTCCACGGCTTGCAGAGATTCGGGATGCACAATGGCAATCATCAGTTTCATCGTCGGCGTCCTTTCAGGAGAGAGTTCGCAATGGTCTCAACGTTTACTGGGCGACTGCGAGCGCTTCCGAGCGCTGAGTTTCCCATTGCAATCGTAGCCAGGACCGAGTCAAGAAACGCTTAAGACCGATGGTCCGCGCATCAAGAAAGTGTTAAGGCGGGCTATATGAGAATGATTTGGATTTCGGGCAAAAGAATGAGATTCTGCGCATCGAATCGATTAAAGGGCGTTGACCAGTCTTGCCGATTATTGCGAAGAACAGCGCCTTACGGTGCTGGCGGGCATGGCGGGCGAAGTGCCTGCAGCTGTCTCGGCCTGCGAACTTGGGATGACGGCTCGATGGCCGCGCTCGTCATCGTAACGGTTCTCTTTGCAGGGACGCTGCCATGCTTCCTACTCTCCTCGTCGGCATGACGATGGCATTCGGTCAGGTTCCATCCAACCCGGTGCCGCCGCCGGTGTTCAACAATCCGGTCCCGGCATCGCCGCAGGCATCCAGTTATGGTGCCGTTCCGCAACCGCTCCCGAACGGCGCGCCACCCGTAATAAGCTACGGAGGGACGCCGCCGCAGACATTCAGCAATGGCTCCTCGTCCTCGGTGATGGTCCTTCCGCCTGCGAAGATTCCCCAGGCGCCCGTGCAATACAACTCGGGTTCCACGCCAACGACCAGCGAAGTCCCAGCGCAAAACGGTAACGGGAATGGAAACGGTGACAACAACGGGTCCAACAACACTCCGCAAGAGCCAGGCGGATTCGGCAAGCGGTTCCTCAGCGGGTACCCGATGCTCCACGAATGGTTCCCGAAATGGCTCGGGCCGGCTGCAAACGGCGATGAAAACCAACCCGAACCTGCACGCCGGGGATTGCCGGCGCCGTTGCCCTCGCCGCCGATGCCCAGCGGCGAATGGCAAGGCTATCCAGTGATTGGCGTTCCCTACGAGAGCAGCACCTACCCGCTGATGTCTGCCATCTACCAGGGACCGTGGGGCGATGAAATCAAGCAATCGCGCGTCAAGGTATACGGCTGGGTCAACGTCTCCGGCAACTGGAGCACATCCACCAACTCCAATACGCCGGATTCCTACTGGATCGTTCCGAACTCGTTGCAAATGGATCAGTTCGTGCTGCGTGCGGAGCGATTGGTTGACTCCGTGCAAACTGATCACATCTCGGTAGGTTTCCGCTCGACGTTTTTGTACGGCATGGACTACCGGTACATGACGGCCGGCGGCTGGACCAGTTACCAGTTGTTGGAACTCAATAACCTTTACGGCTATGACCTGACGGAACAATACATCGACGTGTATTTCCCCCGCATCGCCCAAGGGTTGATCATGCGGGTGGGCCGCTGGATTGCCTGCCCGGACATCGAAACGCAGTTTGCCCCGGATAACTACATGGGCACGCACTCGATTCTGTTCACCTTCGACACCTATACGCAAACCGGCATCATGTTCACGCTGATGCTGAACGACCAATGGCAGGTGCAAGGGGCGATTCATGCCGGCACCGACATGGCGCCGTGGTATCCCGGCGCCGAGCCAACGGGAATGTTTGGCATTCGCTGGGTTTCCAGGAGTAACAATGACTCAGTTTACCTCGTCCTGAACGACATTAATGACGGCCAGTTTCGGTACTTCATCGACCCGTACACCGGCAAGCTGGAAGGGCATGACAATTTCCAGTACGTCGTGGGAACCTGGCAGCACAAGTTTAATGATCGCATTCACACAAAGACCGAAGCCTATTACATGTGGCAGTTCAATGCGGTCGTGGGCGGCACGCCGAGCTTTGGGCCCACTTACCCCTATGGCGGCGGCGGGGGTTTTGGCGCGCCGATTCCTGGCACCTCCCGCAATTACGGCGTGGTGAATTACACGATGTTCCATCTCTCGAAGAAAGACTTCCTCACCATCCGCAATGAATGGTGGCGCGACGAAGAAGGCGAGCGCTCGGGCTTCGCCGGCAACTATACGAGCCACACGATCGGCATCACGCACAATGTGAGTTCGAATTTCCAGATCCGGCCGGAAGTTGGCTACTACCGCAACTGGGACCAGCCGGCCTTTGACCTGGGCACGAAGCAATACCTGCTGCAATACGGGTTCGACGCAACGCTGCGATTCTAAATCAACGACAAGTCAGCGACCAACGCTTTCAGTCGATTGCGTTCAGAGAGGGGGTCCAGACAAAAACTCCGTCCTCTGCAACCTTATTTGATCTTGCCGCAGCGAACGATTGAAGGAGATCGTCTGGTTGTGCCGATCTTCTCCATTGTGCACGCGCCTACAGTAAGTCATTGGCACTGTGGTGGTGCTGTCGGGGTGGCAGCGGATATGCCTGCAACTGTCTCGGCCTGTGTGCGCGTAGGCGGATGGCTTGCGCCCATACTCTTCCCCAGGCCGGTGTTGTCATGGTGCAACCGCTGCTCCTGAGCCTGGCACTGTCGCTGGGGCAAGCCGAACCGGGTGCCGCCGAAGCCCAGTCCGAGCCGCCCGCGGCGGAAGAGGCGCCAACGTCTTCGGCTCTCGCCCCTGCGCCTCCGGATCGTTGGCTACTGATGCGCTATTTGCAAGGGACCTGGCCGGGCTGGCTGCTCGATTCCAATCGCCTGCAGATTTCCGGCTGGACCGATATGTCCTTCACCGCGAGCACGACCGGCCAAAACCAACTGCCGATGGGCTTCAATTACGCCGCCAACCAGTTCCTTTTGCAACAAAACTGGCTGCGCTTCGAGCGCAGCGTTGTTACCAGCGGGACGACGGAGCCTACGTTTGGTTTCCGCAGCGACACGATCTTGCCGGGCAACGATTACCGCTTCACCGTCGCACGCGGCCTCTTTAGCGATCAGTTGACGGCCAACAACGGTCAGCCGAATTTGTACGGCATCGACCCGATCCAGTTCTATGCCGAGGCCTACTTCCCCACCATCGGTCGTGGTCTCGATATCAAGATTGGCCGAATCTTCTGCCAATATGGTGTGGAAGCCAACGACGCTCCCAGCAACGCTCTACTGTCGCATGCCTACACGTTCATCTACGACCCGTTCACCCATGCCGGAATCATGGGTACTCTCAAGCTTACCGACGCCTGGTCGTTCCAAGCCGGCTTGATGTTGGGCAACGATATTTTTATTGACCCGGCCTCGTCGCCCTATGGGATGGGCAGTGTGAAATGGGCGCCGCCCGATGGCCGCAACAGCGTGCTTTTTAACGTGATCCTCGGCTCGGGGCGATTCAATGTGGCGCA
Organism: Gemmataceae bacterium; assembly: GCA_035307785.1. Lineage (GTDB taxonomy): Bacteria > Planctomycetota > Planctomycetia > Gemmatales > Gemmataceae > DATGHS01. The sequence goes on along the minus strand of DATGHS010000048.1, from coordinate 6,933 downwards.
AAACTTCCACAATCCGGAAATCTTCGACCTGGTCTACACCCACCTATTCAATCCGCGGCTGCACTATTCCTTTGAAAGCTTGTACGGCTTCACCACCAACGTGCCGGGCATCGGCTTCGCGAATTGGTTCGGCGTCTTGAACTACTTGACGTATGACTTCGCGCCGCGATTAAGCGGCACGACACGGCTGGAATTCTTCGACGACGTCCAGGGACAGCGCACCGGTTTCAGCGGCTTGTATACGGCCATAACGGCGGGCATCTCGTTCAAACCGCGCCGCGGGATTATCATCCGCCCCGAAGTCCGCTACGACGTGAACTCGAGTGCGTTGCCGTTCGAAAATCGGCCAGGGCTATTCACTGCCGCGACGGATTGTATTTTGCGCTGGTAGTCCGGCCATGAACTCTGATGCAAGGAGGCATGACATGAAGAAATGGTTGTTCGGCATCGTGGTGGCGGCTCTCCCATCGTTAGTACGAGCGGAACCGCCGACGGTGGGACCGCAGGTTACGATTACACTCCAAGACCGGAACAGCCAGGCGTTGCCGCAGCGCCAGGGCTTCACGCATACCGGCGGGGGAAATATCGATGTCACTCAGCCAGCCCCGGATACCATCGTCATCTCGATGACCGGGGTGGCAGTGGCCGGAGCGCACCCCATCAAGGACTCTACGGCGGCAATGATCTTCGAACTCGACCAACTTTTTGAAATCAATTTCGAGAATCCCAAGGTCAAGCGGGCCAAAGTTACTCTGGAAGGAAGGCTGATCGGCCTGCTGCGCACGCATCCCGGTAGCGGGTCCGCGGCGCAGGGGCCGGCGCATGCTGCACTCGCTTGCGGCAATGTCGAACTCCTCGCCATCGAGATGCCCAGTCATTGCGTCACCGGCGGCGAGAACCTTTCGGTGAACATGCACCAGGGGCCGGCGGCAGTTGGATTGGTAGCCGGGCAGTATCATTTGCACCAGACGTTCACGGTCAGCGCCGCCCATCCGCGCACCCTGAAGATGTGCAAGGCTTCGTCTTCGGAGTTCGCGCCTGACCCGGCGCTCGACCCGCTCTGGATCAGTTACTGGGAACCATTCCACGGCGCGCTGAAAAAGGACTTCGGCTTTCAGGTGACGCTTAAGATCAGTCCGGACATTGATGGGAATGGCCCAGAACAGCTGGGCAAACCTATGGCGGCGGCCAAGAGAAGGTAACGAGTTGGATTCGTTCATAGTTCCGCCTGAAGGCGGAAATGTAAAGAGGATTCTGCCTGAAGGCGGGACTACGAACTTTCACTCCTTTACCCTGGTCAGCGTCGTGAACGGCCCGGCTGCTTTGCCCGGGTTTTGCCAGCGGAATTGCAAACGATCCTTGTTGGCAATGCAGCCGAGGATGATGTTGTCGGCCCACGACCCAACCGGTTTTTGATCAAATACTTGGCGAAAGCGGAGCACACTATCGCTGCCGTACTTGTAATCCTCTCCGTGGAAGGAACCGACCTCCTTTTCGTTTTTCTTGTATAAGCATTTGACCGACCGTTTGCCGTCTTCTTTGCGCGGAAGCCGGCTTGGGACTCTCGTTTTCTCAGCCCACGTTGATTCAATCGGTTTCAGGACTGGAAAAGCTGGTAATTGCATTTGTCGGCCATTTCGCGCTGGCCCATTTTTGTACTATGCTTGCCCTAGAAGGTATCGAGTCGCTCCAACCTACCGGCCTGGATCTCGGTGACCTCCCCACCAGCACGTGGCCGGTGCTTCTCATTCCCGCCACCCCAAGCGCAGGAGCGGCGAGCTGGCGCCAAGCCATCAGGGCCGACCGTTGGAAGTCACCGAGACGATTCCGCTCATCGCGGGCTATGAACTGCTTGAAAAGGTCGGCGAAGGCGGCCGAGGGGTCGTTTACCGAGCCTGCCAGCTCAGCCTCCAGCGCACCGTGGCGGTCAAAGTCGTTCGGACGCCGCGGCGCGGCGCGGCTCCCCTCAACTTTGAAGGCGAAACCCGGCTCCTGGCATCGCTCTCGCATCCCAATGTTCTCGCCATCCATGACTTCATCCCCGGCGACAAGTTGAGCTTGCTCGTAACCGAATTCGTGGAAGGAACGTCGTTGCGGGCGATGATGCAGAGCGGGCCGTGGCCGATTTCGAAGACGGCCGCGCTGTTGGATAAAGTCGCCCGCGCTCTGTCTTATATTCATGAACACGGCATCCTGCACCTCGACTTGAAACCCGAGAACATCCTGTGTCCGCCGGGCGGCGAAATCAAGCTGGCGGATTTCGGCCTGGCCCAGGCAAGCAGGGAAGCGCAAGCTGGCACCGACCTGGACCAGGCCGAGGGAACGGTAGACTACAGTTCGCTTGAACAACGCCATGGCCTGGCAGTCGATGAACGAAGCGACGTGTATTCCCTGGCCGTGTTGAGTTACGAGTTGCTGACGGGCCGACTACCCGGCCGGGCGTATGAAAAGGTTTCCCGATACAATGTCCAACTTCCTGCCGCCGTGGACGAGGTGTTGCGCTGCGGCCTGGCACGCCGCGCCGAGCACCGGCCGGCGAGTGTGGAAGCGTTTCGAAGCGCCCTGTTGGCGGCGCTGTTGCCGAAAACCAAGAAGCGGCTGGCGCTCGCAGCTGCGCTGGTGCTGATCATGGTGCTAGTAGCGTGGTTCGTCACCGGCCAAAAAGGGAGCAACCAACCGACCCTTCCGGCGCCGCAGGCTCCTCATGTTTGGCTACTGGGCGATGAGCCCGATAGCCTGGCGGCATTCGACGGCATGATCGACGGGAGGAGCGAGCCGGCGAGGTTCCTGCAAGTGAGTACTCGAGCTCCGGAAGGCGAAACTGACCCCCCGCTGCCGCGCTGGCCGGAACCGCGACCCGCGATGTTCGTGCGCTCCACCGATGCCGACGGATTCTTTCACCCTCTGTACGGACCGACAAGCGGGCGGACATTCCTGGCGGCCTGGCCGGCCGCGGCCCGTTGGCCTCGAAGGTTGCCCGAAGACAATTTCGTGCTGGCCGGCGACTTCAGCGGCAAACGGCTCTGGGAACACGACGGGGATGGCCCTTGGAAGAAGCCGCCAACCCAAGTCTGGAACCGTGGCAACGGTATCGAAGTCGCTTGCCCGCCGGATCGACCAGACGACCCCGCCTTGCTGCTCGACAAATCGGAAGGCGCGCCGGCGGAGGTAATGTGCTTCCAGTGGCTCCGGCGCGCTCCCGAACCCGGAACCGTGATGTTCTTGCGCTATCGCGCTCGCGCCGAAGAAGGCACCGGCCGCCTGACGATTGGGCCGACCATGCCATTGTACCTGCCCAATGAGGACCGCGGCCCGCTGGCCGAGGCCTTGCGGAAACGAAGCAAATCGCATGCGTACCTGGCCCCGCAGCCGGGAATGGAGGCGCGCGAATACCGCCTGGAGGATTGCATCCAGCCCTCGCCGGAATGGCGAACGTACTGTGTCGTTTGGGAGTGGCCGCCCTATTGCACCGAAGGGAATGGCCGCAATGTGGTGATCGAATACCGCGGCACGGGCAAAGCCTGGGTCGATGACGTGGAGATTTTCGTATGGCCGTCTGGCACCAAACCGTGAGTCGCGAAGAAATGGCCGCCACGCTTTTCGAAGAGTGCGGCGACGCCCTGTTCTTGTTCGACCCCGACAGCGAGGCGATCCTGGATGTGAACCCCGCCACCGAGAGGCTGTGCGGGTTTGCTTATCGCGAGCTGTTGACCATGCAGATTACCTATCTGTTCCGTTCTCCCGTATCCGGAGGGCTGAACCGGCTGCGCAATGCGTTCAAGCACACAGGGGTTTTTCATTCGAACGAAGACTTTCTCCTGCGGCATCAGCAGGGCGGAGTTTGGCTGCCAGTCAACCTCACCGTGAACCGGCTCCACACGCGCATCCGAACTCTAGGTCTCATCACGGCGCGTGACGTCAGCGAACGCCGGCAGCTCGAAGAGCGGGTCTTTCGGCTCGCGGCGATTGTGGAGTCATCGAACGACGCGATCTGTGGTGAAGACCTGGATGATACGATCGTAAGCTGGAACGCGGCCGCAGAACGGCTCTATGGTTACACAGCCGCGGAAGCCGTCGGCCGGCCGGTCTACTTGCTGGTCCCGCCCGATGAAGAAGGCCGCTTGCGGGCGGTGTTGGAGCGCTTGCGGCACGGCGAACAAGTGCCGCCTTTCGAGGCGCTGCGCCGGCACAAAGACGGCAAACTCATCCCCGTATCCATTAGCCGGTCGGTCATTCGCGACATACACGGACGGATCATCGGCACGGCGGCCTTCCACCGTGACATCCGGGCTCGGCTGCGGCTGGAAGAAGGGTTGCGGCAATCACAAAAAATGGAGGCGATCGGGCAACTGGCGGGCGGCGTGGCTCATGACTTCAACAACCTCCTCACGATCATTAACGGCTACGCGGAGATCCTGCTGACTCGCCCGGACCTCGGCGCATGGGCTCGACCGTTCGTCGAAGAAATCGCCAAGGCCGGGCAACGGTCGGCATCACTCACGACCCAACTGCTGGCTTTTAGTCGCCGCCAGGTTCTCGAACCACAGACCCTCAACATCAACGAGCGCATCCAGGGTATTGAGAATATCCTGCGCCGGGTCATTGGCGAAGACGTGACCTTGACCACCTGCCTGGCGTCCGACCTGGGTCCCGTGAAGGCGGACCCGGGCCAGATCGACCAGGTCTTCTTGAATCTGGCCGTCAATGCCCGCGATGCCATGCCTACCGGCGGCAAGCTTACCATCACCACCGCCAACGTGGAGATCAGCGACGCGCATTCAAACGGCCACGCCCAGGCTCCGCCGGGCCGCTATGTGTTGTTGGCGATTAACGATACGGGCATCGGCATGACGCCCGAAATCCAGGCGCACGTGTTCGAGCCGTTTTTTACCACGAAAGAACGCGGTAAAGGGACCGGTTTGGGTTTGGCCGTGGTCCACGGCGTCATCACCCAGAGCGGTGGTCACATTTTGGTCGAGAGCCAGGTTGGCCGCGGCACCACCTTCAAAATCTATTTGCCGCAGGTTGGAGAATGGAAAGCAACCAGGAAGTCGCATCCTCGCATCGAGATCGCGCCGCGCGGCAATGAGACGATTCTGCTGGTGGAAGATGAGGACGGCGTGCGCCGGTTTGCTCGCAGATCGCTCGAGTTGGCGGGCTACCGGGTGCTGGAGGCCAGTCATGGCGGCGAGGGGGTGCGGATTGCCGAGCAATTCGAGGGACCGATCCACTTATTGATCTCCGATGTGGTCATGCCGGAAATGGGCGGACCCCAGCTGGCCGATCGCCTGGCGGTTTTGCGTCCGGACACCAAGGTCCTGTTTCTTTCCGGATATACCGATGATGACGTGGTCCGGCAGGGGCTCCAAGCGGCCGACCTCAACTTCATGCGGAAGCCGTTCAGCATGGAAATGCTGTCGCGAAAAGTTCGCGAAGTGTTGGCGAACTAGAGCGAACGGTGACACACCGGATCGGCGGCGGCGAAAACGCAAGCGGCTCGTTCCATTCTCTCGGAACGCGCGCTTCCATTTCAAATTGGAATTCAGCATTTACCGTTCGCGCACGATTTGCTCATGACCACGATGTTGCCGGAACCTTGGTATGCGATGTGATTCATGTAATGGCGCATCAGCAAAAGCCCCCGGCCACAGGGGCGTTCCAGGTTTTCGGGAGCGGTGGGATCGGGCACATCGTCCGGATTGAAACCGGGGCCCTCGTCGGTGATCATCACGTCGAATTGATCTTTGGTCACCCGATACGCGATGCGGACCATCTTCTTGGGGTCCATCTGATTGCCGTGCTTAATGGCGTTCACAATGGCTTCTTCGAGCGCCATCTTGATGGAGAAAATCTCCATCTCGGTAAAGTGAGTATCCGTTTGCAGCAGTGTTTCAATCTCGGTCTGCACGCGGCGCGCTTCATCCAGGTCGCTGGGGATGACAAGATCCGCCGGATAGTGGTTCGACATTGGAGAAGTCATGGCTACCTGCTGGGCTGAGGGACACGATTCATCCTGATGGAAACTCTCCGCGTATTTCCGGGACGAGAACGGAAAGATAAACAGGAACTCCTCAAAAGGATGGCCGCACGACTTCATTCCATGGCGAGGAACCAATCGGCCAGACAGCCCAGATCCAGCCTCTTCCTGGTCCTACCGCTTGAAGTAATGAGCCTGCCACACTCGAAGCCGGACAGCCTGGATCCGGCGTTCCCCAGACGGCCCAAGAAACCGGCCGGGATACAACCCTACGTCGGTCGCGGCAGTTTCTATGTCGCGGCCTGCAATACGGCCAAACCGCTCGGTTGGTCGGGACAAATGCTGACCAACCGATCGAGCTTGACTACCTCGAAGACCTCCAAAATCGGTTCGGCGATCGCGCACATCACCAACTTGCCCCCGGCCTTCTGGATTTTCTTGTTCAGCGTGATCAATTTGCCGAGGGCCGCACTGGACACGAATACAACACCTTCAAAATTGAGCAGAACTTTCCGCTTGCCCTGGTTGTCAACGAGATCGAATAACTGTTCGCCAAGAGTCTGAAGGTTTTCTCCATCAAGGACCGGCAAAAACTTCTTCAGATAGACGATGGTGATATCACCTTGTGACGCCATAGACCGGTCACTCCGGATACCATGCCGCGAGATCGAGGGGCCTCATTGCGGTGAGCCCTAGCTCCCCACGGCGCGGTAGCTCACGAGAATGCTTGCATGGCCGTTTGTTCGTCTTTGTAAATCTTGAAGAGCTTGTCGAGTTTGGTGATTTCGAAAACTTCCAGGATTTCCTTGGCAATCTTGCACATGACCAGCTTGCCGCCGGATTGTTGCACCTTCTTGTTGAGCGTAATCAACTTGCCCAACGCGGCGCTGGAGAGGAATTCCACATTGCCGAAGTTGAGCAGGATTTTCTTCTTGTTCTGATTGTCGACGAGGTCG
>DATGHS010000047.1:0-5114 GCA_035307785.1 Gemmataceae bacterium | reverse complement strand
CGCCACCTGGCACAAACCCATCATCGTGCTGTGCAACCAGAATAGCTTCAGCAACGCCGAAATCTTCAGCCACTCCATCAAGACGCTGGGGCGCGGGAAGTTGGTCGGCGTCCAAACGGCCGGCGGCGTGCTCAGCACCGGCGGTACCACTATCATGGATGCCGGCCTCTTGCGCTTGCCGTTCCGTGGCTGGTACCTGGTGCAAAACGGCCAGGACATGGAACTGAACGGCGCCCGGCCGGATATTGAGATTTGGCCGAGGCCCGGTGAAATGCCGCTTGGAGCAGACGTGCAGTTGGCCAAGGCCGTGCAGGTTCTTCAGGATGACGTGAAGGCGGAGAAAGCCAAGCCGCCGTTTCAGCCAAAGAAGGCGAGCGAACGGAAATAGGCTGTTTGTACTACCGCCTTATGATCTTTGACTTTTTATTTGGACTTTTGGGTGAGGAAAGCGGCGAAGAAACCCCAACGGGGTTCGATATCACAGCCCAGGGTTGCCGCGCTTCGCGGCTACCCTGGGTGGAGATGTCGCCCTACCATCAACCCTGAAAGGGTTGCATCCCATAGCCCAGGGTAGCGGCGAAGCGCCGCAACCCTGCGGCTATGGGATGTAACGCCTTCGGCGTAAAAACCAGCGTCGAAAGTCCAAGTAAATAGTCATATTTCATTAGGCGGCTTCGAGAGCTGTTCCATCTGAAGGCGGAACTACGAACAGTTGTGCCCAGGAGTTTACACATGCACCACAATGTTTGGTTGCTAATCGTGTTGCTCATACTCGGCGTTTCGCTGATCGCCTGCTTGCGTGCCAGCGCCTGCGCGGTCGCCGTTCGGCAAACTTCAGGCGGCGTGCAGATCGCTACCGAAAGTGCGATCATCATCTGGGACTCTGCTTCCAAGACCCAGCATTTCATCCGCCGGGCCGAATTCCAGAGCGACGTCAACGACTTCGGCTTCCTGGTGCCTACCCCAACGAAGCCCACGCTGGACGAAGCGGATGACGAAGCTTTCAAGACCTTCGAAAAGATCACAGAGCCGGCCACGGTGACGCAAAAGATGCCATCTGGCGGTGGCGGTTGCGGCTGTTCCGGTGCTGCGCCCAAGGCTGCGAATATGATGACGGAAACCGGGGATGTTCGCGTGCTGGAAGAAAAGCGCGTAGCCGGTCACGATGCCGCCGTGCTCGAAGCCGACGATACAGAGGCGCTGAACGCCTGGCTGAAAGAGCACGGCTACTCCTCGCGACCGGAATTGGAAGAATGGCTGGAGCCTTACGTAAAAGCCGGCTGGAAGATCACGGCGTTCAAAATCGCCAAGAAGGATGACAAAGAAAAAGATGTTGCCACGACGGCGCTGCGCATGACCTTCCGAACCGAACAGCCGTTCTTTCCATATTCGGAACCTGCCGATCAAACCAAGGCCGGAAATTTTATCCGCAATCGCCTGCTGCGGGTCTACTTCGTCAGCGACCAACGTATGAGCGGCGCGCTGAAAGACAGCAAGATCATTTGGGGAGGAGCAACCGTCTGGGCCAATGAAATCAAACCGGCCGACCGCACCAAGGTGCTGGAGCAGTTGAAGCTGCCCGAACCCACGGCTCCGGCCTCTTGGTGGCTGACGGAATTCGAAGATCGCGCTGCGCCGCGGCCCGGCACTTCCGACGTAGTCTTTTCCGTCGCCGACAGGCAAGAAAAGATCGCCCGCCCGCCGCACGTCGTTTACGTACAGAGCGCTGTGCCAGGCTGTGTGATGTGCCTGGCGTTGGCCACGTACATCGGAGTCACTTTTCTCATGCGGCGTTTCCGCTAAAACGCGCTGGGTGTGACGGACCACATGCTAACGAATCAACTGTTGCCGCTCCGTTTTGAGCCCATCCTCCGGCCAATGCTCTGGGGCGGCAGCCGACTTGCCGAGTATTTCACCGGCAGTCCGCCGAGCGAGCCCATCGGTGAAGCGTGGATCCTGAGCGATGAAGGTGAGCAACTTTCGCGCGTGGCCGACGGCCCATTCCAAGGGCGCACGCTGCGGGAGTTGATGCAGCAATATGGAGAGCGGCTACTCGGCTGTCCAGTCGCTTCCTCGGGGCGCTTTCCGCTGTTGCTGAAGTTCATCGACGCTCAGCGCGACCTTTCCGTGCAAGTCCACCCCGACGACGAACAGGCGGCACAGCTCCACGCCGATGGTCAGGGCAAAACCGAAGGCTGGGTTGTGCTTCAAGCCCAGCCCGGAGCAAAGATTTACGCGGGCTTGCAGCACGGAATCGACCGGCCTCAACTCGAGCAAGCGCTGCGTGAAAATCGCATTCCCGATGTGCTAAACGTCATCGAGCCGAAGCCCGGCGACGCCTTTTTCCTGCCGGCTGGAACGGTGCATGCCATCGGCGCCGGCTTGCTGTTGTTCGAAATTCAGCAGACCAGCGACATTACTTATCGGCTCTACGACTGGGGCCGCGTTGATACAAAGACCGGTAAACCCCGAGCACTGCACGTTGCCGAAAGCCTGGAGTGCATCGATTTCGAGTGCGGACCACTGTACCCCGTGCTGCCCATTCAGCAGTCCGCCAGCCGCGAGCAGTTGTTTTCCTGCTCGTATTTTCGACTCTGGCGCATCCGCAGCCAGTGGCGGTTTCGTGTTGGCGCGGACGGAGAATGCCGCATCGTTGTCGTTCTCGACGGCGAAGCGGAATTACAATACCGGGGTCAGAGTTTTCCACTCCAGCGCGGCTCGCTGCTACTGCTGCCGGCAGAGGTGGGAGCATGCGAATGTAAGCCCGTCGGTGATGCGGTGATTCTCGAAGCTGGTTTGGGGGACAAGATGTAGGCGCCGGCTGCAGGCGAACCATAGCGGAATTCGCCAGAATTCCGACATGAGGATGACGGAATTCTGGCGAATTCCGCTACTGAGAGACTTATGCACGTCGACTTGAACGCCGATCTCGGCGAAGGTTGCGGCCTCGATGCCGAGCTGATGCCGCTCATCACCTCCGCCAACGTCGCCTGCGGCTTTCATGCCGGCAATGCCGCCACCGGCTTTTCGACCTTGCTATTGGCGGCAAAGCACGGCGTCCGTGTCGGCGCTCATCCCGGGTTTCCCGATCGCGAACATTTCGGCCGCCGTGAACTCGTTCGAAGCGAACAGCAAGTCTTCGAAGATTGTGTCTACCAGATCGGCGCCTTGGCGGGCCTGGCCCGCGCGGCCGGTGTATCGCTTTCGTACATCAAAGCCCACGGCGCCTTGTACAACATGGCTTGCCGCGAGGATGCGTATGCGCGGCCGCTGGTGCAGGCCGCGGAATTATTCGCGCTGCCGCTTCTCGGCCTGCCCGGTTCGAGATCGCAAGCGCTTTGTCCAGGTCGGTGCCGATTCGTGGCCGAAGGCTTTGCCGATCGCCGTTATCGACCCGATGGCTCGCTCGTACCACGCTCCGAACCCAACGCGTTTATCGAATCGCCAGAGGAAGCTGTGCAACAAGCGCTCTGGCTTCTGCGCGAACGAAAGATCGAAACGCTCTGCGTTCACGGCGACAATCCGAAGGCGCTGGAATTCGTGCGCGAACTGCGCCGGCAGCTCCAACTCCAGGGAATCGAGGTTCGGGCCTTCGCATGAGCGTGCGCGTTCTCGAACCGGGTTTGCAATCGCTGCTGGTGGACCATGGCCGACTGCATTCACGCAGCCTGGGCGTGCCAGTCGGCGGCGCGGCCGATCGCTGGTCGCTAGCTCTGGGAAATGCACTTGTGGGCAACCCGCCGAACACGCCGGCTCTCGAGGTCGCGATTGCGGGGCCGACTCTTCAAGCCGAGACAGACGTCGGTGCGGCCGTTTTCGGCGCTCCATTCTCCGTTACCGCTGATCGCGGAGAAATAAGGCCGAACGCCAGTTTCACCTGGCGCGCCGGCGAAGTTTTGCGCATCCGCGGCTGTGAAAATGGCATGCGTGCTTATCTTTGCGTCGCGGGCGGATTTGCTGTGAAAGAAATCCTCGGCAGCCGCAGTGTACTCGCTCCGATACAGGCTGGGCTGCGACTCCGTTGTTCGTCCTCCACGTTGCCGGTCCGCTGGCTCTCCAAAGCTGCGCTTACCACGCTTCCCGCTTTGCCACAACCACTGCGATTTCTGCCAGGATCGCAGTCTTCCCGGTTTGATTTATCGACATTCACTAGCCAAGCATTCGCCGTCAGCCCTGCGGGCAACCGAATGGGCATTCGACTCACCGGCGCTCCCCTGCCCCGCCCGGAGTGGGAAATGATCTCTGAACCAGTCTGCCCGGGTACGGTTCAGGTCACCAACGAAGGCCAGTGCATCGTCCTGGGCGTTGATGGTCAGACCATTGGCGGGTATCCCAAGATTGCGCAGGTCATTTCCGCCGATCTGGATTTCCTAGGCCAACTTCGGCCCGGCGATATGGTTCGCTTTGTTGAAGTTGTTCTCGAAGAAGCTGAGGAACTTTATCGGCAGCACCGGGCCAAATTGCACGCCTGGCTCGTACGCATTGGCGCCATTCTCAACTGCTCTAGCGTGTGGCAATCCCCTTCGCTATAGTCCCGCCGGCCATATTGGCAAATGGGTCGGTTCGCTCCGGGTCGAAGCATGGGGACACGTCATGCGCAAGAGTATTCTAATTGGTAGCGGGATCGTTTTTCTTGCCGGTGCGGCCGGATGGGGCTGGTTTATGCTGAGCCACCCGCAATCGATTCGCGCCATCGCCACAGGCTCGCTGCAAGCCACCGGAGTTTGCCATTTGGACAGTGAAGTCAGCGCTCAGGAATCAGGAGTGATGTACTCAGTCATTGGTATCGATCCCGTGATCAAGGCTGCGGGAGTGCCTGTTTCGGAACCAAGCGAGCCACCGGAAGTGATCGATCTAACCGAATTGCAAAGAATCCCGCAATTGCCGATGGAAACAGTCGAGCCGCCGCTGGCCCGCGAAATGCCGGCAGTGTTCAACGAACCGATGGCCCCAGGCAGCAACAACTTGAAGCCGGCCCATCACGAAGAAACAACTCAAGGGACACCGGCCACGTTGAGCGAACGCCAAATACCGGCCGATTTCCTGCAACATTCCGCCGACGGGCCGCCCGATCCGATTGCCAAACCCTGGACGGTGGGCTGGCTGCAAAGGCT
>DATGHS010000046.1:0-40604 GCA_035307785.1 Gemmataceae bacterium | reverse complement strand
GGAATTAGGCAGAAAAACAGCGGCCGGCAGTGCGGTCGCGGCTACAGCCAAGCGTCGAGCGAATGCATAAACTGAATGAAGAGACTTTGACGAAAACCTTGAGATCAATGAGCGATGTCGAGCGAACCCAATTCCACTCCTCCAAATCCTGAACCCGTGAAGGGCTTGCCGCCGGTGAAGGCCCCTTCCGGCCGCCATATCGTGCAGCTGTTCGTGGTGCCGGGCCTGATCGTGGCCGTGGCGGTGACAATCCTCCTCGGCTTTAGCTGGCTGGCGGGCGGGTCGCGCTCGCCGGACAAGTTGCTCGAAAGCATCCAGAGCGAGAACCCCGACATCCGCTGGCGCGCCGCCAATGATTTGGCCCAGGTGCTGAAAAAAGATGATACGCTGGCATCCGACCCGTCGTTTGGCTTGAAGTTGGCCGAGCAGCTGAAGAAGGCGATGGCCGAACTCAACCGGCTGGACAAGGATCAGGCCGGCTTGCCGACCGATGCCTCGAGCAAGGAGAAAACCAAAGCCCGCAATCAACTCACCGCTCAGGAACATTACGTGCAATATCTGGGCGCCTGCCTTGGCAACATGAGTGTACTCGTGGGCGCGCCGCTTTTGGAAGAGTTAGCTAAGAATGGTTGCGGCCAGGGCGATGCGCGCATTTTGCTGCGTCGCCAGGCCGTTTGGGCGCTGGCCAACCTCGGCGACGGGCAGAAGCGCTACGCGAAGCTCAGCAATGAGCGCAAGGCCGAGATTCATCAGAAGCTCGAGCAGGAAGCGGCCTCGGCCAATACGGACACGGCGGCGTGGGCCCGCACGACGCTGAATTATCTGGACCACAAGGGCTCGCTCGGCGTGATTGAAGCCTTGGCCGATTGCTCGCGCGAAGAGCACGACACCTTCCTGCGAAAAGAAGTGGCACTTGCGCTGACATTCTGGGAAGGCGAAGGCCCGGAGAAGGAACTCGCTGAGCAGACGCTGGTGCGCCTGGCCCGCGACACGGGCTACGGTGAACGTATCGAAATTAAAGAGAGTGATTAACCAAAAGCCCACGGACGGAAGTCCGTGGGCCGTCGCAAACATGAAGCAAACTTTATTGCCAATTCTGCTCCTTACGCTCGCCGCCGTCGCCGGCTGCAATCGCGGCGCCGCGCCGCAGCCCGTAACCGGCAACCCCAGCGCCCCCGGCTGGGAAATCCGCTACAACGCCACGCTCGCCCTGGCTCGCCGCGGCAGCGACGAGGTGAAGAAGAACGAGCAAGTCTGGGAAAATCTGAATGAGATGCTCGACGAACAGCAGCAACTGCGCAATTTCCGCATCAAGAACAAAGACGGCAGCGAAGTATCCGACGAACCGGCCGCCCGGATGACGGTCATCAGCGCTTTGCAAGCCATCGATGAGCTGCACCAGCGCCGGCCGGATATGGACCTCACGGGCTTGCTGCCGGCTGTCGAGAAGCTCACCAGCAGCAGCAATGTTGCCGTGCGGACAGAGGCGACCAGGACGAAGCTGCTGTTGGAAAAGAAATAGAGTAGGAGCCGGAAGCGCAAGCGACCGGATAGAGGCTGCCGAATCCGGTCGCTTGCGCTCGCGGCTCCAAAGCCAAGAGGGAGAACTACAATGGCCACCAAGAAAGAGCAAATCCTGGCGGCCCTGCAAAAGGGCTACAACATGGAAGTGGAAACAGTTCTCAACTACCTGTCGATCAGCCTCGACATGGAAGGTGTGCGGGCCGACTTCATCAAGCAAGCGCTTGCCGCAGACATTCAAGGCGAACTCGCCCACGCCCAGCAACTCGGCAACCGCATCAAGCAACTCGGCGGTGCCGTGCCGGGCAGCACGACTCTGAAGATGACGCAAACGTACCTTCAGCCGCCGACCGACACGACAGATGTCGTAAGCGTCATTCGCGGAGTCATTGCGGCCGAAGATGCCGCCATCGAGCATTACCGCATGATCGCCAAACTCACCGACGGCGATGATTATGTCACCCAGGAACTCGCCATCCGCCTGATGAGCGACGAGGAAGGCCACCGGCAAACGTTTCAGGGATATTTGAAGGAATATACGAAGTGATGCGCCCAGGGACTTCCGTCCCTGGGCTTTATTGCGAATTTGATTCATCCAATTCCATAATTCGCGAAGGATTGGCGCGGCCGCCCAACAATATATTTAACGGACCGCCGCTGGCGGCTTGGCGCTTGCGCCTACCGAGCGCGAAGCTGCAAGCGGCAGTCCGGAATCGCATTTTCTCCTTGTTCACTCCCCATCCGTCCCGTAGCATGCGCCCCAGCGGGAATTTTTTCGCCAATCCGGCAATCGGAAATCCGGGGCGTCTCGTCGTAAGAGTAGAGCCATGAATAAACTCGGCGCGAACCTGTCGGGGCCGGCAGTCGCGGGGAGCAATGGCATGTTGTCCCCCGAAGAGACCCTGATTCGCGCATTTCATGACTTTCGCGACGAGCTGGTTAGCACGCTGATGTTCCTGCTGGGCAACCGTGATGATGCCCAGGACGCGGCCCAAGACGCCTTCCTGAAATGCTGGCGGAACCGGGCCACGCTCGGCGAAATTCAGAACCTGCGGGCCTGGATCTTCCGCGTGGGACTGAACACGGCCAAAGACATGCAGCGCTCGGCTTGGGCCCGCCGCGCCAAACCCATGGTGGGGGAGGACATCATGCTCGCCGCACGTGACCTGTCGCCTGGCCAGATCCTTGAAGACAAGGAAGCGCTGGAGCGCTTGCGCCGGGCCATTCTGGACCTCCGCACGGAGGAAAAGGAAGTCTTTCTGTTGCGCCAGAACGGCGGCTTGACGTATGAGCAAATCGCCGAGATTCGCCAAAGCCCCGTGGGCACGGTGAAAACGCAAATGCGTGCGGCGCTGCAGAAACTCCGCAAGGTGTTAGCCTGACTTGCCTTGTATCCCGTAACCGATTGTTTGCGATCCTTCGAGCATCCTCGCGCCTGCGCGGGGAGGAGTAGGCCATGTTGACTTCTGAACAATTCCAGAGCCAGTTGCTGGATTACCTCTACGACCTTCTCGACGAGGCCGATGCAAAGGCCATGCGCGAGTATCTGGAAGCTCATCCAGAGGCGCAAACGCTGGCCGAGCGCACCCGGCATCTGCTCTCGGCCGCGGCCCGCAAGGAATTTCCGGAAGTTCGCTTTGAGCCGCCGACCAGCGGCAGCCTGCCGCGCGTGACGACTACGCCGGCAACCATCGCTCACGCTTCCAGCTCGTCGAGGCAACCCAGCAAAGCCGCCAGCCGAGTCCTAACCTGGGGCGTGGCCGCCAGCGTGCTGCTGATCATCGGCGTGCTCGCGATTCCTGCCGGCAACCATATTCATGGCTATGTGCGCGCTTTGGACCATGTGAAGCAAGCTCAGCAAAAGGAAAGCGCGGCCAAGCAGGAATTGCAAGTCGCTCAGAATACCCGTACGCAGGACCTCGACAAAGCCCGCAAGAACGTGGAAGACATCAAGACCCAATTGGCCTCTCTGGAAGAGCAGCGCGAAAAAGACCTGGAAAAGGTTCGCGAGGACTTAGCCAACAAATCCATTCGGATGGAAGTCATGGGCCCCAAACAGCTGGTACCAGGGGCGCCAAACGATATCACCGTCAAGACTATGAATGTGCGCGGCGAAGCCCAACATTCGGGCGTTACCTTGCGCGTTATGGACGGGGCGAAAGCCCTTTGGGAAGGAAGCGTTGGCGAAAGCCTGGGTCAATGCACTTTTCACTTACCCCCAGACATTCCGATTCGCGCGAACTCAAAACTCGCCATCGAAGTACAGGCGAAAGATAAAGCCGGCGTGCTTCAGAGCGAAGTGACGGAAACGCTGGAATGGGCCGCGCCGCGCTATCAGGCTCATCTGGCCACCGACAAGCCGTTGTACAAGCCGGGCCAGACGGTCTTTTTCCGATTGCTCACGCTCAATCGCGCCACGCTGATGCCGCCGGATGAAGACTTCCACGTGGAATTCAAGATCACCAAGCCCGGCGGTGCGGAGATTTGGAAACAGAGCGGCGAAACCCGCCTGCGCTACATCACGAACGACCCCATCGGCAAGCAATTGCTCGGCCCGGATCACAAGCCGGTGCGCGGCATTGCGGCGGGCGAGTACACCATCCCCGACACTCTCGCGGACGGCGGCGAGTACATACTCACGGTTCACGACCTGAATGGCCGCTTTCCCGACGAGCAGCGCAAGTTCCTCATCAACACCAAATACACGCCGGACCGGCTGCTGAAGGAACTCGAATGGGATCGCAAGTCCTACGGCCCTGGCGCGGAAGTCACGGCGATTTGCAAAGTGATGACGGGCCAGGACCGACCGTTGGCCCATAGCAGAGTGATTTCCGCTTTGGCTAATGTAGACGGGCAAGAAATCAAGGTTCCGCCAGATGCCCTGGGCGAAACCGACTCCAATGGCTGTGTGAAAGTGAAATTCAAGCTGCCGCCAAAGGAGAAGATGGACAAGGGCAACGGCACGCTCACCGTCGTCTTCAACGACGGCGGCGCCCAGGAAGCGATCCAGAAGCCGATCCCGATTTCGCTGAACAAGCTCTTCTTCGAGTATTACCCCGAAGGAGGTTACCTGGTGGCCGGGGTGCCGAACCGCGTTTACTACCAGGTGCACGACACTCGCAACAAACCGGCCGAGATGAAGGGCCACATTGTCGATAGCAAGGGCCAGACGGTGGCCAGCACGGAGACGCTGCACGATGACAAGGAACCCGGCGCGAACCAGGGCATGGGCTCTTTCCGCTTCACGCCGAAGGCCGGCGAGACCTATAAACTCGTCGTCGAAGAGCCGGCCGGGGCCGAAGCCATCGGCAAGTGGCCGGAGATTCAAGCGGAAGGCGTGGCCATGTTTGTGCCCACCGGTGTCACCACCGGCGGCGAGCCAATCCATGTGGAACTCTTCGACACCAAGTCCCGGCAAATGCTGGTCGGCGCTTATTGCCGTGGCCGGTTGCTCGATCACCAGCGCGTGCAGACGGAGGCCGGCAAGCCGGTGGCCGTCGCGCTGAAGCCAGATTCTGACCTGGGCGGCGTGGTGCGCGTGACGATCTTCGAAGAAGAAGCCGGCCCCGCCAACCGCAAGAACCTCACGCCACGAGCCGAGCGGCTCGTCTACCGCCGCTCGGCGCGCAAGCTCGATTTCCAGATTCAAGCCGACAAGAGCCGCTATGCCCCCGGCAGCCCCGTGACGTTGAACATTACCGCAACGAATGAGAAAGGCGAGCCGGCGCCGGCGGTCATCATGGCTGCAATCACGAACGAAAGCGTGCTCAAGATGGCCGACGAGAAGACCGAACGCTCGCTGGTCACGCATTTCGAGATCGACGGCGAAGTGCGCCGGCCCGAGGACCTGGAACACGCCGACTTCCTGCTGAACGACCAGAACCCGAAAGCGGCTACCGCGCTCGATCTGTTGCTGGGTGTGCAAGGCTGGCGGCGCTTTGCCGAGCAGAAGAAGCCCGGCACGGCTCCGCAGCAGAATCTCGAATTGGCCGACCAGCTGGCCGTTATCACCGGTCAGACCAGCCGGCAAGCCATCGACACCCGCGTGCAGCGCGAACAGGAAGTGCAGGAGAAATCCTTCAAGAAGTGGAAGGAGCTTTACGGCGACCTGGAGACCGCCGTTGCGACCCGGATTGAAGTGCAAAATGACCCGAAGTACGGGCAAACCGAGCTGACGCGCAAGCAGGAGATTGATCAAGCCGCGATCGAATATCAAAATGCAGTGGCGGCCCTACAGCCGTACGAAACCGTCAATCAGCAACTGCGGCAGATCGGTCTGCCGATTCTGGGCTTCAGCTTCCTGCTGGTGGCGGTGTTCTGCGTGGCCCGCGCGGCCGTGCGGACGGTGCAAAAGGCGATTCCGTATTACCTCACCGCGGCTGCATCCATTGCCGGCGGCGTGTTGCTGCTGGTGATCTTGGCCTCCGGTGAAACCAAAGAGTCAAAGATGGCTCAGGCTTCGCGAGACACGGGGGACGCGATGGCCCCGGCAGCGAAGGGCGGCGGAGCCATGCCATTCAATGAACAGTTGAAGCTCGCCGAGAAGCAGCGGAAATTGGGCGCTGTACCCGCTATCGATGATCAGAACCGGCCGTTGCCGATGGAGGGTCCTCCGCCGCTGCCAGCTCCGGCGGGCAAAGGCGGCTTCGGGGGCGGCGGTCCGGGGCTGGACGGCATGCCCGGCAGGCCCGGTGGCGGCTTCCCAGGCCCCGAGGGCGCTTTCCCTCCGGCTCAGTTGGGCGCCGGCGGGATGCCGCCGATGGCGCCGCCGGCCACCAAGCCGGGCGCTGCCGGCGATATGCCCAAAGGCGCGGGCCGGCCCCGTGGTTTCCCCGCAGAGCTGGGTATGAAGCCGAAAATGGAGAAGGCCGCCGCCCCAGTCGATCCGAATGCGGCATTCGGCATGAACGCCAAGGAAGCGAAGAAGGGAGATGCCCTGCAACGCGGCGGCGACGCCGACAAGAACGGAAAATTGCAGGAAAAGGGCAACGCCATCAAGGAAATGGAACAACTGAAACAGCAGCAAGCGAACCGCCTGGAGGACGAAGTAGGCCGTAAGCGCATGGGTGGCGCCCAGCGCGCCGTCGCCGCCCGCGACGCCAAGGACAAGGCCGAAGCGCAGTTCGAGCAGGCACCGCTTGATCGCAGCAAGAACAAGGATGGCGAGTACCGCCGCGAAGTCATGCGGGAACTGAAGGAAGCCTATAAGGATTTGGCGACCCGCAATGCGAACGGCACCCTTCGGGCCCCAGGCCAACCCGGCCCCGGCGGCCCGGCCGCTGCCGGGCTGATGCCGGCTCCGGAGCAGCGGATGTTCGAAGATCTGCGCCGGATCGAACAAGCAGCGACGCCGTTCTTTATCCGCGAATACGCGCACGCCTCGATGGTGAAAGCCGGCGGCGAGCGCAGCGATGTCCACACCGATACCGTATACTGGCACCCCGCCCTCGTGCTCGAAAACGGCAAGGCCACGGTGCACTTCAACCTGGCCGATAACCTGAATCCGTACCGTGTGCTGATTGCGGGCCACACTCTTGATGGCCGCATCGGCTCGGCCACCTCGCAGATCGAGGCCCGCAAGCCATTCTCGCTGGAAGCCAAGCTTCCCTCGGAAATGACCAGCAGCGACAAGCTTGACCTGCCCATTGTCATCGGCAACGACACCGACAACGAGCGGCGTGCCGAACTCGCACTCGAGTTGACCAATATCAAGCTCCGCACCGGCACGCCAAAGGCAACGGTGCAACTGGAAAAGAATGAAAAAAGCCGGCGCATCTTCCGGCTCCAGCCGTCGATCACGGATGGCACGGCTTGGTTGACGTTCAACGGCACGAGCGAGCCATACGCTTCCGACGTCTTGAAGCGCGACATCAAGATCGTGCCCGAAGGCTTCCCGTTCTCGAATTCGTACAGCGATCTGCTGGAAAAGACTGCCACGCACGAAGTCGAGTTGCCGCAAGACATGGTGGCCGGCTCGCTTCAGTTCCGTGTGCAGATATTCCCGACCACGCTGGCTGATTTGCAGAAGGGCCTCGAAGGCCTGCTCCGCGAACCGGGCGGCTGCTTCGAGCAAAGTTCCACCGCCAATTACCCGAACACGCTGATCCTGAATTACCTTCAGGAAAGCGATCAGGGCAACCCCGATGCCGCTCGCCGGGCCAAAGACATGCTCGGCCGTGGCTACACACGGCTAGTTTCCTTCGAATGCCAGAAGCAAGGCGGCCAGGGCCACCAGGGTTACGAGTGGTTCGGCGGCATGGCCCCACCACACGAAGCCCTCACCGCCTATGGCCTGCTCGAATTCAATGACATGGCCAAGGTCTTCGACGTGGATAAAGAGATGCTGGGCCGCACTCGCAAGTACCTGCTCAGCCGCCGCAAGGGCGACGGCACGTTCGAGCGCAATACCCGTGCCCTCGATACCTTCGGCCGGGCGCCGGAGCACATCACGAATGCCTACATCGTCTGGTCGCTCACGGAAACCGGCAACGAAGATTTGAGCAAAGAAATCGACGTGTTGCTCAAGGGCCCCGCCGGGCTCGACGACCCGTACTTCCTCTCGCTCCTGTCGAACAGCCTGTTGAACCTGCAAGGCACCGAGCGCCGCAAGCAAGCGATCGAGCTATTGCAAAAGGTAAAGGCGAAGCAAGCGGCCGACGGCAGCCTGACCGCGACCGAGACGAGCATCACTTGCTCCGGCGGCCGCGATCTGCAAATCGAGACCACTGCTCTGGCTGTGCTGGCCTGGCTCAAGGCCAACCAGCCGGGCGACTTCGCGATGCCGCTGGAAAAAGCGATCAAGTGGATCGGCCAGCAACGCGGCGGCTATGGTGGCTTTGGCTCCACGCAATCGACGATTCTGGCGCTGAAAGCGCTCATCGCCTACACCAAGCTCAACAAGAAGCCGGCCGAGGGCGGCGAACTGACGCTTTCCGTCAACAACCAGAAGATCGAAACCCGGAAGTTCGAAGCCGGCGCTCAGGAAGAGATCTTCATCGAACTCCCAGACGCCGAGAAGCACTTGCTGCCGGGCAAGAAAAACGAAGTGCGCGTCGATCTCAGCACGAAGCGCTCGTATCCCTTTACCATCGGCTGGGCCTACAACGCCCGCACGCCGATCAACGACGACAAGTGTGCCGTCGGCCTGGAAACCAAGCTCGACAAAACGCAGGTGAAGGAAGGCGACGCGGTCCGCCTCACCGCGACGCTCAGCAATAAGGGCGGCAAAGGCAAGGGCCTGCCCATGACGGTAGCCATCATCGGTCTGCCGGCCGGCCTGAAGGTGCCCGAGGACATGAAGCAACTCAAGGGCATGGCCGAGCTGAAGAAGACCGGCCCCAATGGCGAACTTGAATCTGGAGACATCAGCTTCTTCGAACTGCGTGGCCGGGAACTCGTGCTCTATTGGCGCGACGTGAAGCCGGAAGCGAAGGTCGAAATCAACGTCGATCTGATTGCCGAGATTCCGGGTGAGTACCGTGGCCCCGCCAGCCGGGCGTACCTGTACTACAACGCCGACCACAAGTCCTGGGTGAAGCCGCTGGAAATCGCGATCGAGGCAGCAGAAGGGCAGAAGTAACTGTTGATAAGCCCAGGGACGGAAGTCCCTGGGCTTTCGGCATTTCTGAAAGGCAAAACAATGCTTAGTCCCGGCAAATACCTTCAGATCCTCTGCGCATCAGTAATCTTCATCACTAATTCGCCCGCTTTTGCCCTCATCCTGGGCGGCGAAGGCAACAGCCCCGTTGCCGATCCCGGCTGGCCCAAGGGCGCTGCGGCCATCTTCAATGTCAAGGCGCGCATCGCCTATTGGGAAGGACCGCCGTTCGGCGGCGGCCAGTGGCATGCCGAATGTCGCGGCAATGCGACAGCGCTGAATGCCGTGCTGGTGGATTTCGCCAAGCTCGATGTGAAAAACAAGCGCCTGGTGGTGCACGACGGCGCGGGCAAAAGCTTCTGGCTCAATCCGAACGGCCAGGCCGACAAGCAAGACAAAGCGAAAATGGACTGGATGTTCATGGTTTGGGTTCCCGCCAATTGGGAGCACCTACGCAAACTTCCGGCCGATTTGAACCCCACTGATCCGGAGGAAGCCAAGAGCGGCCCGCCGTCGCAGATCGATATTTACACCGGCGGCAACATCAAATGGGCCGACGTGAAGGTGCCCGAGGGCATCAAAGTTATCGACAACCGCCTCGAAGCACACGGCTTCAGCACGGGCGACGGCATCGTCCTCGAAGGCAAAGTGACCGATCTGGTCACACAAAAGCCGATCGTCGCCAAAGTGCGCCTGGAGCGCGTCGAGCCGCAAAAGACCGGCGGCTACCAGTACCCAGCCGTCGCGGAAGCCACGAGCGATGACGAAGGCCACTGGGCGATCAAAAAGGCGCCGTCGGGCTGGGTGCGCGCGGTGGTTGTGGCGGATGGCTATGTTCCCCGCGTAGCCGGTTATGCCCGCTACGACGATCAGCCGCACTGGCAGGAATTCACCACCGGCCTGGCGCGCGCCGCAACGGTCGCCGGCCGAATCACCGATAGCGACGGCAAACCGCTGGCCGACGCGGACGTCCACCTGATGGATGTGGTCACCAGCCCCGGCGGGCGCTATGAGACCACCAATGACTACAGAGTGAAGACCGATGCCGAAGGCCGGTTCCGCATGGTGCAGGTTCCAGCCGGCAAGGCCAACGTCTGGGTGCACAAACCCGGCTACTGCCGGCCAGGGCTGGGGCTGCCAATCACCACGCCGAAGGAAGACATCGCGCTCACGATGATGAAGTCGACCCAGGTGATTGTCACTATTGATTTCACGGGCATGAAGCGCCCGGCCGGTTACATGGTGAGCATTGCTCCGGTGGGCGGTGAAAAGATCGGTTCGTACGGCGGCTCGGGCAATATCAACGACAAGAATCAAATGACCTTTGACAATGTGCCGCCGGGCAAGTACGTCCTCAAGGGCCGCCCGAATCCCGGCGCCGACAAGGAAGAGACGGACGCTGCCACAGTCGATCTCAAGGGCGGCGAGACTGTACATGTCAAACTGACGGCGAAGTAATTTAGTCCAGGCGAGCCGAGCCGGGTAAGTGGCCGGGTGAGGCGCGGGGCGCCTCACCCGGCCACTTACCCGGCTCGGCTCGCCCATTTTCATCAGCTCCAAGCGTAATTCCTCACGCAAGATAGAAAAAAAGTCGAAAAATGCGCTTGACATAAAACAACTGTTTGATACACTTATTTCAATCAAGTGGTTGAGACGATTGATTCAATCACTTGTTTGCAGGAAAGGTAATCTCCCATGGCTACGAAGGAATCTGTCCCCCCCGCCGCGGACGATACGCGCGACCGCCTGATCTTGGCCGCCGAGGAAGTGTTTGCTGCCAAAGGCTTTGAGGCCGCCTCGGTACGCGACATCTTGCGAAGGGCCAATGTGAAAAACATCGCCGCCATCAACTACTACTTCGGCGACAAAGAGCGGCTCTACATCGAGACGGTGAAAAACGCCCACACCTGCTGCAATGCCGGCATCCCATTTCCGGATTGGCCGGCCGGCGCGGCGCCCGAACAGAAATTGCGGGACTTCGTCCACACGATGTTGCAGCGGCTCTTCCAGCCGCAGCGGCCCACGGCGTTTCAACTGATGCTGCGCGAAATGGCCTTCCCCACGAAGGCCTGTGTCGAAGTGGTGCAGGAATACATTCGGCCCATGGCGGCAGTGCTCGCGGGCATTCTCGAAGAATTGTTGCCCGGCCTGCCCCGGCAAAAGCACTTCCTGATCGGCTTCAGCATCGTCGGCCAGTGTTTGCATTATCGCCAGAATCGGGCCGTCTGCTCGCTGCTCATGGGCCCGGAAATCTTCGACAAGCTCTCGATCGACATGCTCGCCGAGCACATCGCGGAATTCACGTTGGCTGCCATTCAATCGTTGAGTCATCCCAAAGCCCACGGACGGAAGTCCGTGGGATCCCGGAGCCGCACATGAATTGGATCGCCATCAAGATGCTGGTTGGAGACCGCACCAAGTACCTGGGCATCATCTTCGGCATTGCCTTCGCCACGCTGCTCATGGCCCAGCAAATCGCCATCTTTGCCGGCATCATGGGCCACACCGCGAGCCAAATCACTGACGTGCGCGATGCCGACATTTGGGTAATGGATGCCAAAACGCGCTTCGTCGACGAAGCGCCGGCCCTCCCCGAGACTGACCTGCAGCGCGTGCGCGGCGTGCCGGGGGTGGCCTGGGCCGTGAAGATGTACAAGGGCCAGGTTTCGGCCCGGCTCGACAACGGCCAATTCCGCAGCGTGATCCTCTTCGGCATCGACGACAATTCGCTCGTCGGCGCCCCGCGGCAAATGATCCTGGGCAACGTGGAAGACCTGAAGCTGCCCGATGCGGTGATCGTGGACAAGGCCGGTTACGAATACATGTGGCCGGGTCAGCCCCAGCAGCTTGGCCGCGTCTTCGAGATGAACGACCGCCGGGCCGTGCTGGTCGGCATTTGCAAGGTGTCGCCGCCGTTTATCACCTTGCCGGTTCTGTACACGCGCTTCAGCCAGGCGGAATGGTTCGTGCCCCACGACCGCAACCTGATGACGTACATTCTGGCGAAGCCGGCGCCCGACGTACCTGCCAAGGACGTTTGCCAGCGCATCGAGGAGCAAACCCGCACGGAGCAGCGCCAACTGGCCGCCATGACGCAAGAGCAATTCAAGTGGAAGACGATTAACTACTTCATGAGTTCGACCGGCATTCCGGTAAACTTCGGCATCACCATCGCGCTGGGCTTCATCGTGGGCATCGCCATCGCCGGACAGACGTTCTACCTGTTCACGGTGGAAAACCTGAAGCAGTTCGGCTCGCTGAAGGCGATGGGTGTCTGCAACACGCGCATTCTGGGCATGATCTTCCTTCAAGCCCTGGTCGTGGGCGGCATCGGCTACAGCATCGGCGTCGGCCTCACGGCTGGCTTCTTCGAGGCGACCAGACACGTCACCCATCTCGCCGGCCTTGGTATGTACCCGGAGATCATGATCGGCGTAGGCGTTGCGGTCCTGTTTATCGTGCTCCTGGCCAGCGTGCTGAGTGCTCGCCGGGTGCTGCTTCTGGAGCCGGCGGCGGTGTTCCGAGGATGATGGGGAATTGCCGATTGTCGATTGAAATGTCGAGTGCGCAAGGGGAAAAACAATGCAGACCATTCAAGCGCTTGGAGATGCCTGTGATTCCGATTTCGAAGAATCGGTAATTGGCAATCAACAATCGGCAATGGAAACCGCGATGGTCTCGTGCCGAGCGGTGACCAAGGAGTTCGGCACCGGCGACACCCGCATCGAAGTGCTGCACGGCATCGACATCGAGATCCCGCCGGGCGAACTGGTGCTGCTGGTCGGCCCCAGCGGCTGCGGCAAAACCACGCTGATTTCCATCATTGCCGGCTTGCTGGATGCGACCAAGGGAACGGTGCACGTGCTGGGCGAAGAGTTGGGCGCGCTGCACGGGGCCAACAAAGTGCGCTTCCGCGGCAAAAACATCGGCTTCGTCTTTCAGCAATACAACCTGCTGCCGGCGCTGACAGCCGCGGAGAACGCGGCCGTGCCGCTGCTGGTGGCGGGCTGGAAGCGGAACGAAGCCGTGGCCAAGGCTTCGGAGATGCTCGACCGCGTGGGCATGGGCAATCGTTTGAAGAATCTGCCATCCCAGCTTTCGGGCGGCCAGCAACAGCGCGTGGCCATTGCCCGGGCGCTGGTGCATGAGCCGAAGCTGCTGATCTGTGATGAACCGACCGCGGCCCTTGATGCTCACTCTGGCCAAACCGTAATGGAATTGATCCGCACGGTCGCGGTGCAGGACGGCCGGGCCGTGATTGTGGTCACACACGATAGCCGGGTGTTCCACTTCGGCGACCGCATGATCACGATGGGCGATGGCCGCGTGGACAGCGTGAAGACGGACCGGGCGGAATTTAGTCATTGATGGCAAACGCAGATTCACAGGGAAGGAATAAGATCGGTTCCCCTCTCCCCGCTGGGGAGAGGGGTTAGGGGTGAGGGGAGAGGGACCAACCCCTCACCCCCGGCCCCTCTCCCCAGCGGGGAGAGGGGAGAAGAATGAAGCCCTGCGAGAGGGAGGCGAGATTACTCTTTTGGAGGTTCTGCTATGCTTCGCAAATATGGCTTGCCGCTATTGGGCGTCGTGATGCTGATCTTTGCCGTGTACCACGTGGTCCGCGCGCAGCAGACCGCGCCGAAAGTCGATCCCCTGATCTCGCCCGCCAAGTCGCCTTTCGAGAGAACGGTCGCCGGCACCGGCATGGTCGAGCCGGAGACCGAGAACATCTCCATCGGCTCGCCGCTGCCAGGCCTCGTCGTGAAGCTGGACGTGCGCGTGGGCGATAAGGTGCAGCGGGGCCAGCCCATGTTCCGACTCGACGATCGCAATCTGCAAGCCGAACTGGTTGCGCGGAAAGCAAACCTTCTGTCGGCCCGGGCGCAACTGGATAAGCTGCAGGCGATGCCGCGGGCCGAAGATGTGCCGCCGGCCGAGGCGCGCGTAAAGCAGGCCGAGGCCAACCTCGTCGATCTGAAGGACCAACAGGATCGCATGATCGACACCGCCAAGCGCACTCCGGGGGCCGTTACGGAGCAAGAAGTGATCCACCGCAAGCAAGCCTACGAGGCGGGCAAGTATGAGCTGGCCAAAGCCAAGGCTGACCTGGATACGATCAAAGCCGGGGCCTGGAAGGCCGACATTTCGGTTGCCGAGGCCGCGGTCGCCCAGGCCGAAGCCGCGGTGAAGCAGACGGAAACGGAGCTCGACCGTCTGGTGGTGCGAGCTTCCGTGACGGGCGAGGTCCTGCAAGTGAACGTGCGGCTCGGCGAATACGTCGGCACGCCGCCGAACCAGGCCCTCATCGTTCTCGGCGGCACTGGCAAGCACGTGCGCGTCGATATCGACGAGAATGATTTGAGCCGCTTCCGCGAAGGCCTGCCGGCCAGGGCAATGCGGCGCGGCGATACTCTGCACCAGATTCCCCTCCGCTTCGTGCGCGTCGAGCCGTATGTCATCCCGAAAAAGTCGCTGGCCGGCGGCACCACCGAGCGCGTGGATACACGGGTCCTGCAAGTGATCTACGCCGTCGAGACCTCACCCGCGCCGCTGTATGTGGGGCAACAACTGGATGTGTATCTGGATGCAAGCCAAGGCGAACCCCGGCCATAGGGTGCCCCGGCAACCCAAGCCGCAAGGCGAGTCTTCGAGCCTTGCGGGTCAACGTGACAGGTTAATGAAACCACGCCCGAAAATCTGGTTCCCACGCTCCGCGGAGCGTGGGAACGAGTAGAAATAACTAGAGAATGGCACCAATTCCCTACTTCGCCAAGGCAGCCGCAACCGCCTTGGGGTTTTCAGCCGCGACCTTGAGGAGGGCGCGCGCCGGGCCTTCCGGACGGCGCCGGCCCTGCTCCCAGTTCTGAAGCGTGGCAACGCTTACGCCGATCATGCGTGCAAATTCGGATTGCGATTTGCCGAGGCGCTGCCGGATGGCTTTCACGTCAACCCCTGCGAACTCGGTAACGCGGCTAGCCTTTAGCTCGCCACGGCGAATCTTGCCCGCCTGCCGAACACTGTTCACCAGATTATCGAAGTCGTCCTTTTTCATCCAAACTTCTCTCGAACCAACTGGGACAGCGTTTGCAGTTGCTTGGCCGTGAGATACGCCATTGGCGGACACAAGACGATGCCATTTCGCCGCGCCGACGCGCTGCCTGAGAGAGGTCGCGGGCAAGCGCCAGGCGGCCTCGGCCTAGCGCTGGGCGGAACTGGTGCGCGCCGAGTGCCGCCGACTGCTTGGAATCAAGCCGGGCAGGAAAAGACGATGATCGCGCCGAGGCTACGGGAGATGTCGCGGAGGGCGAAATACGCATTGTCCGGCGGAGCACACTCCACCGAACGGATACGATTTAAGCCGTATCCATTCTGGTGGTCTAGTATTGTCGGATTGCAAACTGCACCTAAAAATGTCCCCATTCCGCGTCGCATCAATAGATCCATCGAGTTGTCTCCATCGAACCAGCATTTTGGGAGGCTCCCATGCGCGTACATCACCAAGTCATCTTAGCTCTTTCAATAGGGTTAATGCCCACGATCTCGCAAGCTCAGGAAGAGCCGCGTTATGGGGGCAAATCACTGAGTGCGTGGCTCATGCAGCTCAAGGAGGGTGAGGTTTCGGAGCGAGCAGCGGCAATCAAGGCTCTCGTTGAAATGAAGGAGACGAAGAGGACAGTTCCAGCGTTGATTGATGCACTAGCCGACCGAGGGAAAATAGACGGCAATTTTTTGATTTCGGATATTGGTGGTGCCGCGGCGTTTGCGCTTGACTACCTTGGTGACCAAGCCATCCCTTATTTGATTGATGGTTTCAAGCACAAGAACCCCCAAGTACGCGCTGGCGTTGCGATGATATTCGAATCAATGAAGGTGAGGGACGTCGTAGGAGCAGATCGTTCCGTGCCGCCGTTGATCGAGGCGCTGAAAGACAAAGAAAAAAATGTGCGCTCTGCCGCTGCGAGAACCTTGGGGCATTTTACAAGTGCCAAGCAATCGGCCCCCGCACTGGCTGGGGCACTTCATGACAAAGAACGTGACGTCCGGTTGGCCGCAGCAATTTCATTGAAATGGTTCCGCGATCAGTCGGCCAAGCCCGCGCTGCTGGATCTGCTGCAGGATGACGATAAGGAAGTGAGGGTGCGAGCAGCGGAGGCTCTGTGTTTGCTCGGGGAAGGCATGCGTTGTGTTCCCGTCTTAGTCGACGCTGCGACCACAGGCAACGACAGCGCCCGTTGGTACGCTACCATTATGCTGGGCGACATTGGCGAGAAGAAACTTTCGCCCCCCGCCCTAATTGCAGCGCTCGATGACCGCAACCGCATGACTGCGCAGCAGGCGCTGATCGCATTGGAAAAAATCGGTGAGAAGGAAATCACGGTGCCGGCTTTAATCAACGAATTGAAGAAGGGCCGACTCGCGTTTGCGGTCGTTGTCTCCGTGCTCCGCAAATTTGGCGAACAAAAACAGGCAGTGCCCGTTTTGATTAGCGCTTTGAAGGACAACGACGCTAACGTTCGTCGAGCGGCTCTCGCGGCGCTGGTGGAAATTGGCGAGCGCGAAAAAACGGTGCCGGCGCTAATCGATTCCTTGGCCGACTCGGATATCATGGCGGGCCAAGCGCTCGTAAAGCTTGTTGGCCCGGAAAATGCGCCCGCTTTGATTGCTGCGGTGCCGAACCGCAGTTGGCGCGTTCGCTTTTGGGCTGCCGAAGCGCTGGGACACACCAAAAACGCAAAGGACGCGGTTCCCGCCCTGCTGAACGCGTTAAAGGATGCAGAGGGTCCCGTGCGCGTTGCGGCTGCACACTCGCTGGGCCGATTGGGCGAGCGTGAACAATCCGTTCCGGCTCTCGTGAACGCCTTGAAAGATAAAGAGGCAGCCGTCCGACGTGCGGCTGCGGCGGCACTTGGTGATATCGGCGACCGGAAGCAGTCCGAGTCTGCCTTGTTAGATGTGGCCCATAATGACCTCGACACCATCGTGCGCAACTGGGCGGCCCAAGCGCTCAAAAAGCTTGGCACTGCCGACGATAAGGCGAAAAAGCCATAACGACAAACGTGAAGCGACAAAAAGTAAAAAGTGCAGAAAACTAACATTCTCAATTGTTTTTTACAAAACCGGCCACGAATGTCCCCGTTTCGCCGTTTCACACTCCTTGCTTCGAAGACGCCGCCCCATGCATCGGACATTAATCACTCCCTGGAAGCCCACCAAAGCCCAGATCCTTGCGGCGCGCGACAAGGTCATCCCGGATCTTGCGGCCAGAAACCTTAATGTGCTCTTCGCGGGCATTAATCCCGGGCTCTACACGGCCGCCATCGGCCACCACTTTGGCCGACCGGGCAATCGCTTCTGGCCCGCTCTGCACGGTGGCGGATTCACTCCGCGCCTATTTTCCCCCTTTGAGGCACCTCTTCTTCTCGACCTGGGGTACGGCATCACCAACGTGGTCGAACGCGCTACGGCCCGCGCCGATGAACTCACCGACGACGAACTTCGCGCCGGCGGCCGGCGCCTCGAAGCCAAAGTCAGGCGCTGGCGCCCAACCGTCGTCGCTTTTGTCGGCATTCAGCCCTACCGCGTCGTCTCCGGCATCAAAGACGCCCGCGTCGGCCTGCAAGAGCCTCTTTTCGGGGGCAGCCATGCCTGGGTTCTGCCCAACCCCAGCGGCCTCAATGCCCACTACCTGCCCGCCGCGCTCGCGGAACTCTTCGGCGAGCTGCGCGTTTGGGCCATTGCAGAGCACGAGCGCCGAAAGATAGAAAAAAGCCAAATGGGACGAAGAGAAAGGTCAACGTGACGCCCCTAGTTGTGGCACGGTCAAGAGACCTTGCCACAACTAGGGGACCGAGTCTGCCGTGAATGCAAGGGCGAAGAAATTCGAGGACATCCGAGTTCCCACCGGGCTTGGCCTTGTAACATTTCATCGCCAAGTCCGCTTGGGAGTATCAAGGATACCCGTCGCGCGAGCGATGCGGTTGACTTGGCGTGTTCGCTGTCGATAATTACTCTGATTCTGAGCGGTTGAAAGGAGAATGTATGCGGTACGTGGTTATCATGCTATTGTTGGCTTCTCCGGCCTTTTGCGGCGAGCCCGTGTATTCCTGGCGAGTTCGAGGGGATGACCCGGAACGGGCCTATCTTTACCAAGACGGCAAACAGATCGGCGGGTGGGACTACCGCGCCAAGCAGTATCGCCCATTCGACGGCCAGAATTGGGGAGCGCCGACCGGCACAGCGCCCGTGCGGCCGCCGGACCAGCGCGTGTTGGCGATTCCGCAGCAGATAATGCAGCAGTTACCAAAGTTTGTTCCGCAGCCGAATCCAACGCCGGTCCAAGTGCGCGGCCCCCTTCAAGCCGGACTCCCCAATTTTATGGCCGATATCTACACGGCCATGTTCATGAAAACTCTCGAACAAATCCCGGCTGCCATCGCGGATTCCATGGCGAAAGGAAATTATCAGCTCAACTACCAATACTCGGTTAATCCTGCCCTCCAGCAACCGGAAGGCCAAACCAATCCGCCGAGCCCGGGTCAACCGGCGCGCACTCCTCCGCGTCGATGGCTATTTCCGCGACCATAACGGGGAACAGCGGTTCCGCTGTTTCCGAGACTCTGTGCCTGGAAATCCACTGAACGCGAGGCTCTGCCTCGCGTTTGAGCATTGGGGAGCCGCTGGGCAGCTCGTTGCGGGGCAGAGCCGGGTAACCAGGATCAAAATAGGCTCGGCGGGAGCCTCGCCCTCCCGAATGGGGCACTACCGCAAATTCGCTTCGGTGTACAATAGAGTCTCCAGCAATCTTCGTATTCGAGGAATCAATCCGTGGACCTCCCTCTTCTCGCTCCGTTGCGGCAGACGAAACCGCAGCCAGTCGTTTCCGATATCGTCGGCACGGTGCGCCGGCAGTGGCGGGAATCGTCGTTGCCGCGGCGGTTGAAGCCGGGGACTCGCGTGGCGGTGGGCGGCGGCAGCCGGGGCATCGCCAATTTCCAGACCATCGCGAAGGCCACGATCGATTCGCTGAAGGAGATGGGCTATCGGCCGTTCCTGGTGGCCGCGATGGGCAGCCACGGCGGGGCGACGGCCGAGGGGCAGCGCGAACTGCTCGGCGAATACGGCATTACGGAAGCGGCGATGGGCGTGGAGCTGCGCAGCGACATGACCACGGTGCAGCTCGGCACGAATAGCTGGGGCGAGCCGGTTTTCTGGGACAAGAACGCGTTTGAGGCCGATGGGGCGGTCACGATTTCGCGCGTCAAGCCGCACACAGACTTTCGCGGCAAATTCGAAAGCGGCATTCTGAAAATGTGCGTTATCGGTTGGGGCAAGCGCGACGGCGCCGCCCAGCACCATCGTTGGGGCTTGCGCGGCCTGCGCGACATGATGCCGGAGACAATGAAGGTCATTCTCGACAAGACCCGCTTCCTGGGCGGGTTGGCGCTCTTGGAAAATGTCGAAGAAAAGACGGCGAAGGTTCAGTTCGTGGACCGCGACGAGCTTTTCGACGTTGAGCCAAAGCTGCTCGATCTGGCCCGTGAATTGATGGGCCGGCTGCCGTTCGAGCAGCTTGATCTTCTGGTCATCGGCGAGATCGGCAAGAACTACTCCGGGGCCGGCATCGATCCGAATGTCGTGGGGCGATTGCTCGTCGAAACCGCGCCGGAATTCGAGTCGCCGAAGATCACGCGCATCTGCGCGCTCGATCTTTCGCCGGAAAGCCACGGCAATGGCACGGGCTGCGGCATCGCCGACCTGGCCACCGAACGGCTGCTGAAAGCCATCGACCTGAAGCCGTTTTTGATGAACAACCTCACCGCCTGCTTCCTGCGCCGCTCGCAGTTGCCGTTCACGATGCCGAATGACCGCGAGTGCATCGAGAAAGGCATCGAGACCTGCTGGCAGCCGCGGCAGGAGAAGCTGCGCATGGCGATCATTCCGAATACGCTGGAAGTGAGCGAACTGTGGGTTTCTGCGCCGCTGGTCGAGGAAGCCAAGGCGCGGCAGTATCTTCAGGTGAGCGGTGAGTTACAGGACCTGCCGTTCGATGCCAACGGGAACTTGGAGCAAGAGAAGCTGTTTCCGCACAGCGTGCGCGGCCGGAGAAAAGCGCATAATTGATCTGGCCTGCCAGTGCAACACCAGCCTGAAGCGCAAGCGAAGGCGAGGCGCGTCCTTCGCTTGCGCTTCAGGCTGGTGCCTTGGGTTGTTGCATTTGCTCCGAGAATCCTCAGAATATCCCGCATGTCGAATCTTCCTCTTGCTGGTCGAGCGGCGTTGGTCACGGGGGGCGGCACCGGCATTGGCCGGGCCGCGGCAGTCGCATTGGCGCGCGCCGGCGCCGATGTTGGCATCCATTTTCGCCGCAGCGAAGCCGGTGCTGAATCGGCACGACGAGAAATCGAAGCGCTCGGACGCCGAGGCCTGTTTCTGCATGGTGATTTGACCGTCGAATCAGAAGCGAACTCCGTCGTCGATCGGCTCGCGGAAGCTTTCGGCCGGCTCGACATTGTCTTTAACAATGCCGGTACGCCAGTGCGGCACGCCAAGATCGAGCAGTGCCCCACCGAGCTCTGGCGGCAAGTGCTCGACGTGAACGTAACGTCGGCATTCTTCGTCACCCGGCGAGCGATCCCGCATCTGCGGGCCGGCGGACATGGCAGCATCATCAATAATCTCAGCCTGTCATTGCAAACCGGCGGGCAGGGCGCCGGTCCATACGTCGCGGCGAAAGGCGCGCTGCAAGGGCTCACCCGGTCTCTGGCCCGCGAACTGGCGCCGCACATTCGCGTGAATGCCATCATGCCGGGCGTAATCGAGACGCCGCACCACGAGCAGTTCAGCACGCCGGAAAAGCTGGCCGAGTATCGCAAGCAAACGGCGATGGGACGGAATGGCCAGGCGGTCGAAGTGGCCGAGGCCGTGGTCTTCTTGGCCAGTGATGCGGCGAGCTTCATGACCGGCGCCTTGCTCGATATTAATGGCGGACGGTACTTGCGATAAGAATCAGCTATGATGAATTCATTCCCCCTTCTCTCTTGGGGAAGCGGGAGAAAAGCGAAGGAGACCCCGCGATGCCTCAGGAACCCGCCATCCCGCGCTCCACGCAGCGCCCCATGTCGTTCGACCACGGCGAAGCCATCGGCATCAGCAATCGCTGGAATCGCGGGCAATACTGCACGATTCTCACGCCGGCCGGGTTGGTGGGCTGTGGCATTTACGACGTGAAAACGGCCGCGGAGTTCGGGCAGGCGGTGGCCATTTGCCGCGGTACGCCGGCCAAGCCGCTCGTTGAGCCGGAAGATTTGCTCCCGGCCAAGATCGTGGAGGCCACGCCGCAGGCGCAGGCGCTGGGCATTCGCCCTGGCATGACCGGCAAGCAGGCCGTGGAGTTGTTGCTGCAAGCGAAACCGGCCGAATAGCGGAAAGGGCAGCTTCGCATGGCCAAGTCTCTCACCAGCCGCGTGGCTGTGTACACCGGCATGTTCGACCCGGTTCACCTGGGGCATCTGGACATCATCCGTCGCGGCAGCCGGCTCTTCGACCGCTTGGTCGTCGGCGTCGGCATCAACCCCGAGAAGGCGCCGCTGTTTACCGCCGAAGAGCGCGTTGATCTTTTGCGACAAGTCGTCAAGCGGTTCGACAATGTGGAAGTGGAAGCCTTTGATGGCCTGGCCGTGCGCTTCGTTCGGGATGTCGGCGCCAATGTCATGTTGCGCGGCCTGCGCACGCTCACCGACATGGAATATGAATTCACGATGACACTCACGAACTTGAGCCTCGACAATGAACTCGAAACGATCTTCCTGATGGCGAAGGAAGAGTATTCCCACGTCAGCAGCACACTCCTGCGGCAGATTGCGTCGTTCAAGGGCGATCTTAGCAAATTTGTGACGTCGGAAGTGAAGGATGCGCTGGAGCGGAAGTTTCAGGAATGAGCGCCCAGGGACTGCCGTCCCTGGGCTTTCGCGGTTGTCACCCCCGCATTCGGCCCTATACTACACTCTTTCCCAAAATCGGACTCTAGCGGGGTGATGCTCATGCCTCGGATGTCGCGCAAGACACGCGGTCAGTTGGTGCAGAAGAAGATGAAGGCGTCGCGGCTGCGTAATGGCGAACTCAAGGTCAAAGAACGAGCCCGGCGCGATGACCGGATCAAAGCGCTGCTGAAAAAGGGCAAGCTGCCGTATACGCCGGTGATCATGAGTTGGCTGAGCGCTCATTTGGGCAAGTCGAGCACTCGGATCACGCAAGCCGATGTGGATGCGGTGCTAAAGGGCTAAAATTACCGAGGTGCCTGTAGCCGAATTCCTGAGAATTCGATTTCTCCAGTCGAATTCTCACGAATTCGGCTACACATCTTCTGTTTCAGTTTTGGCGTCGTCCGTTTCTGCCTTCGCCGCCGGCACGTGCACTTCGCAATATTGATACCACCTCGGGATAAGCGTCGGAATCCTTCCCCACAGCCAGTGGATGCCCCAGCGGCGGGTGACGGCCGGCCGGTCGCAGAAGGTGCAACGGCGGGCGACTTGATCGACCGTCAGCACGTTGGCCCGCTTGATTTCCCAGTGATCGTGGATCTCGGTCGGCGTGATGCCGCGGCGGCGCAGCTCGCCATCAATGATTTCCAGTGCGGCCGCCTCCATGCCGTTGCGGTACACGGTGGCCCGGTCCAGCAGGTCTTCGGTGCTGGCTTCGGTGACGTTTTTGCGCACGCGGTCCAAGTCTATTTTCATGCGGTTTCTCCGACTAAATTCATCCTTGGCACGCCTTATCATTCTGTCAAGATCGGCCCTGTTCGGGAACTCTGGCCGCCGTTTGCTCGTCTAAAAAACGTGGCCGTATCGCTGGATTTTTGCGGTCCCCCTACCGGAACGTTTGACACTCGCCGGCAATACATTAAGATGAAAACACGCAGAACCGAGTAAATCCGCGACCCACCAACCCGATAATCCTGCCAAAGCACCACCTGTCTTTCGGAGACCGGAACGATGTCTAGCCGACCATTTGCTGGATGGAAGCGCCACACGCTGCTCACGGCGCTGCTGGCCCTTGGAATGCTCTTTTCGCTAGCCGGGCTCGCCCAATCCCGAGACGACACCAAAAAGGCCGACGATCCCAAGGCCAAAACCCAGGACAAGCCCAAGGCGGATGAGAAGAAGGACGAAACCAAGCCGGCCGAAAAGACGGAGCCGGAGCCGAATCCGGCCTCTTCGACGCTGGCCGGCCCCACAGCCACCATCAACCAGCTCCTGTCGAAGTTTTGGGCCGATAACCACGTGCAGCCTTCCGCCCGGGCCAATGATTACGTGTTTTGCCGCCGGGTTTACCTCGATATTTTAGGCCGAATTCCGTCGATTCAGGAAGTGAAGCAGTTCGTGGCCGAGGGCGGCAACAAGCGGGCCAAGCTCGTCCACAAGCTCCTCTACGACGAGTATTACATAGACGAATACGAGCGGAACTGGGCCGACATTTGGACCACCCTGCTGATGACCCGTGCCGGCAACAAGACGTACCACGAGCAAATGCACGAATGGCTCGAAGGCGAATTCGGCAAGAATCACGGCTGGGATTCGATTGTCCGCCAATTGATCACCGCCAAGGGCGATAACAACGACGAAGGCGCTGTGAATTATATTCTGGCCAATGTGGGCGAAAACCAGACCAATAAGGGCGACGATGGCCAGTTTGATGCCGTGCCGCTCACTTCCCGAACCATCCGGCTGTTTCTGGGCGTGCAAATTCAATGCACGCAATGTCACGACCACCCATTCCGGGCGGAAGCGAAGCAGTACCAATTCTGGGGCGTGAATACGTTCTTCCGGCAAATTGAGCGCGACGGCAACCCCATGATGCGGCAAAATCAGCCGAACATGCCGGCCCCCAAGTTGACGCTGAAGGACAATTCTGACTACAACAAAACTGCCACAGTGTATTTCGAGACACGGGCCGGCGTGGTGCAAGCCACGACGATGAAGTTCCTCGACGGCAAGAAGATTCCGTCGAGCAGCAAAGACTCGCGCCGCGAGATGCTGGCCAAGTTCCTCATTGAGCACGACCAGTTTCCCAGGGCCTTCGTCAATCGCATGTGGGGTCACTTCTTCGGCCGCGGCCTGTGCCAGAACCCGGTAGTAGATGACTTTGCCGAAGACAACCAGCCGGTGCATCCGGAACTGCTCGAAGCGCTGGCGAAGTCGTTCAAGGATTACAAGTACAACATCAAGGAATTGATCAGCTGGATTTGCACGAGCGACGCGTACAGCCTGAGTGTCACGGCCAACAACACGAACAAGAAGCCGGAACAGGAAGTGTACTTCAGCCGCATGCTGCTGAAGAACATGACGCCGGAACAGCTTTATGCCTCGCTGATCACTTGCCTCGATCAGCCGCTGCCCCGCACCGCCAAGACGAAGGCCCCGAAGAAGCCGGCCGAGATTGAAGCCGCCAAGGCAGAAAAGGCCAAGAAGCGGCAACAGCAGCTCGACTTCCTGGGCAAGTTGACCAAGAATTTCGGCGACGATGAAGGCAACGAGATCACTTTCCACGGCACCGTGGTGCAAGCCCTGCTGCTCATGAACGGCAAGGAAATCAACGCCCTGCTCATGAAGCCGGACAACAACACGGTGGCCGACGCGATCAGACACGGCAACGTCAAAGCGGATTTGTGCATCGCTGCCCTCAGCCGGTTGCCGAGCGGGGGGGACAGCACCGCGGCAGGCAAGGGATCGCTAAGCGATCCGGCCTTCGCTCAGGACTTCCTGTGGGCGCTGATCAACAGCCCCGAGTTTGTGCTGAACCATTGATCTAAATTGCAACGAAACGAACACACCCGCAAG
Organism: Gemmataceae bacterium; assembly: GCA_035307785.1. Classification (GTDB taxonomy): domain Bacteria; phylum Planctomycetota; class Planctomycetia; order Gemmatales; family Gemmataceae; genus DATGHS01. The sequence continues at coordinate 15,650 of DATGHS010000046.1, read as the reverse complement.
CAATTGCGGGTGTGTTTTTTTATGGTCAGAGCCGCGCACGGAGCGCAGCGCAGTAAGCGGGTTGCGTGGCCGCTTACTGCGCTGCGCTCCGTGCGCGGCTCTGACAAGCAAGAATCATTTCAGCAGCGTCGCCTTCGAAGCCACCATGTGATTGCCGCCACGGACGTCGCTGCGGCTCTTGATCACGCCTTGCAATTCAATGATGCGGTTCACATACGGCTCTAGATCGAGAACCGAATCGGTCGTCACATATAAGCGCAAGCTCCCGTCTTTGTTTTCGAGCGCATAGGTGGGCTTGCCCTTTTCAATTTCCAGGCCGCTTCGGCGCAGGTAGCCGGCGGCGGATTCTTCGTTGTCTTTCTTCGGCGCAACCGCCTTCACCGGAGCGTTGCGAGAAATGCTGGTTGGCTTGCCCAGCGGTGGCGGCGGAGGTGAGTTCAAATCGGGCGGGGTGAAGCCGGTACTGCCGGAGCGGCTGGTGAGCGTGCCGGTACGGCGCATCTGCTTAATTTCGAAGAGCCGGGTGCGGCAACGGTCGGAGAGCAACTCGTCGTTGCTAGTTCGAGCTTGGGCACAAAGTTGCAGAAGAAGCCGCGAGGCATCATCGAGCCGGCCTTCTTTCAGGGCCTGATCGGCCTGGGTCCAGAGCGGCGGATCGTTCGAGCCGGCGGCCGCAGCCGGCCTCGTGTTTGCCGCCGGTGTGGCATTCACCGTGGTCGGGGGCGGCGGCGGTTTAATTGCTGAATTCGGAATGTAGCGTGAATCATTCGCGACCGGCTCGATAGGCCAGAGATTCTCGTTGTGCGGCAGGGAAACCTTTTCTCCGAGCACAGTCACAGGTGTTCCCGCCGGAACTTCGCATCGCTCTATCGGCGGGTCCACGGGAGGTTGGCCGAGGATGGTTCCCGTCCGGATTGGCGTCTTGTCTTTCTTGACTTTGAATATCCGCTTGCCGTTCGGGTTGGGTGGTGCGGCTTCCACTGCGTCATCTGAAATCCAGCTGATCGTCCCCGGCGGCGGTACGATTTCCAGCCAGCCGGGGCTATTGGCAGCATCTCCTTTTACCTCAACGATGTCGCCTTGCTTAAGTTTGCCAACTGCCGGGAATTGCGGCGAGGGCCCGGAGCGCACGTCCACATCCGGCACGAGAATGCGCTCCGCTTTTGGCGCACCTGGCAAAACCGGCTGCGCCTGTGCCGCAGCCGCGAAGAGGCCGATGAACGTAATGCCGGAAAATATAACGGAACGCACAGCAAATCTCCTGAAAGCCTGGAATGGCGGGCTATCGGATTGCTTCGGCCGGCAACCGCAGATCAATTCAGCTTGCCGTCGGCCAATGCCAGTCCTGCGAGCGCACGGAGATCGGGGAAAAGCCAATTTGCGGCTTATACCGAGCGGGCGAATTTTCGCAATAGGGAAAGAAAGCGAAGCAGTAGCCGGGCACCATACTGGCTGCGAGACGCAGCACGAGCAGGAACAAGAATATGTAGAGCGGAAATTGGATGCTTCCGGCTGCGCGGTGCCCTCAACGAATGTCGAAAAAACCGACGGTTTCTTCTTGCAATTGAGAACGCCTTCGCTTAACCTATTCTCACCTTTGCATTTCGTAACCGACTCGACTAGCCATGACCGCACACCGCGACGCCAACCCGATGCTGCCGCTCGCCCGTATCTGGCGGGTTCGTGTGGTTTTCGTGGTTGCCCTGTCGCTGTTAGGCGCTGTCTTGCTCGCCCCCGGGACTACTTGGGCTTCCTGCGGTAGCTATGTGACGATCGGCTCTTCGGGTAAAAACGCCGGCCACGCAGCAGTCGTGCAGACGGGTTTAGAGCAGATGCCTCCCGCCAATCATTCCGAGAAGCCCCGGCCGTGTTCGGGCCCCCATTGCTCCGATCGGCCGTCGATTCCCCCACTGCCTGCGGTTCCTACTGTGCATCCGCCAGGGAATGAGGCCTGGGGCCTCGCTGCATTCACACTCGTTGTTGAAACCTCTTCCGCTCCTTTTGCGGAAAGCCTATCGTCTCACCAACCCCTGCAGCCTCTTCACACCATCTTTCACCCTCCGCGCTTCGTCGCTAATCCCTTTGAGTGAGATTCCCTGCGCACCGCAACCGGAATGGCGCCTGAGCGCGCCATCCTGGCTCCGGCTCTCGAGGCACTGTAAAGGAATGCCCGGAGGACGAGCGGCCGGGTTCAACCGAGAGCAAATTGCGCTCAATCGCAGGCGGCGATACTAGCCCGAAGCGGAAGCGAGGGCAGCCCTCGATTACGCTTCGGGCTAGTATCCAGCGCTGCAAGCCATTGCAAACTGTTCTTGGAGGAAGGCGCCGCAGGAGCCCGCGGCATCGACTTCAGCGTCCGGACTCGCGCCCACGGTTTTGGACGCGGTCATTCGCCCCTGGCAAAACAAAAGTCTGAAACGTTCCATCACAACAAGCTCCCCGAGGGCACAATGGCGTTCATCAAGACAATCTCCGTGCGGGAAGCCGACGATGAGTTGCGCGCGATCTATGCCATGATTCACTCGGACATGTTTGGGTCCGTCCCTTTCCCGGTGGAGTGGACTGCCTGGAACGTCATGCAGGTGTTCAGCCTGCGCCCGCGGTTCCTGTGGGCATTCGAACGAGGCTTCCGCCACTTCATGTGGGATGGCGAGCTGAGCCGGTTGGCAAAGGAGGCCATTGGGGTCAGCGTCGCTCAAACAAATGCTTGCCATTACTGACGAGAGGCACACGTCGGGTTCCTGCAGGCTGCAGGGATGTCCGCCCGACATGCTCGCATCTTCGAAAGCAATCCGCTCGCGGCCCCGGTCGCCCCGGACCTCCAGGCGTTCGTTGCGCTGGCCGTCAAGATCACCGCGCGGCCGGAGGAGGTGACCCCGGAAGACGTCCGGGCCGCATTTTCCGCCGCGCAGTCGCCGCGGCAGTATTTCGATGCAGTGGGTGTGATGATCGCGTTCAATTTCATCACCCGAGCGGCCAATGCCCTGGGGGTGGAACCCGAAATCCCAGGCTGGATGCGCCGGATCGAGCCGCTCCGCCGGCTTGGACTTCGGGCGATGGCCCTCTTCTTTCGCTTGTTCGTTAATCTGGACGGAAAACGAGTTCATGGACCAACGCCGGCCGAGCACCTGACGGCTCTCCGTACCCTGTTTATTGACTTAGAGTTGGGGGATCTCCCGGCCTGGGTGGAGCGCTTGTCTTTCGCGCCACCGCTTCTGGCCGCCCTCCGCGAGTTCCTGGAAGCGCTGGTCCGCCGGGACGCGGCGACCGGGAGCATCGGCCTCGATCTAAACCAGTTCATGGCGATTGGACGGACGGTCCTTCAGCCCATCCCCAATGCGAAAACCCTCAACATACTCGCTTATAACTGGCAACCGGCCAAACGCGCTGAAGCGGACGAAAAACGAACTGCCCTGATCACGCGGTTCGCGAACGATGTGGCCTTACGTTCGTACACACTCACTCGCGACCGGATCGACGAGCTGCGCGCTGCCAGCTTCGACGATGCCGAGGTGCTGGACATAGTTGTGACCACCGCCCTGTGGGGTGCGGCAGCCAGGCTCGAAGTGCTGACTGGTTGTCTCTCAATTCAAGAATCAGAAGCCAGGAGTCAAGGCTCAGAAGTTAGGAGACAGGAATCAGTGGTCCAATGAGCCACGATGAGAGTCGGTCGGTACATTTCTTGCTTCCTGACTTCTGATCCTTAATTGCTGATTCATTTTTGCCGAGGTAGTGATGGTGGCTGACAGCCGATACAAGCCGGAGCATGTGGCGTCGACGCTCGTCGTGGGCGGTCCCGGCCAGACAACTGCGGCGGACAAGCAATACAAGCCGGACCAACTGGGTGGGCTTCGCCGCTTCGCCGTGGCGATCACCGTCTTCAACCTTCTGGGCCATTTTTGGTTCGGTTTCGAGCAATCGTATGCGCAACCGTTGGCTTCCCTTGCCACTGCCTATATCACCCAGCTACTGCTGGACGCGATGCAGGCCTGGGCGCAACATCGCCGGCCAGCCTTCACCAAGAGCTTCGGCGCCCTGCTGAATAGCCTGCTGTCGGCCCACATTTCCGGCCTGGCGTGCGCGATGTTGCTGTATGCGAACGACCGCATCTGGGTCGTCTGTTTCGCCTCCGCCTTGGCGATCACTTCGAAGACGCTGTTCCGAATGCCTGTTGGCAGCGCGAAGGGCGCTTGGCCTCTGCTGCTGTTCCAGCTTGTGCTCTTCGTACTTTTGCTCCAAACCGGTGAGCCGACCAGCCACTGGATTCCCATCTCGCCGCAATGGGTGCTGGCATTTCGCCTGGCGATGCTGGCGCTGGTGGCCGTGCTGGCGGCCCTGATTCCCCCAGGGTTGCCGACCCGGCACTATCTGAACCCGTCCAACTTCGGGATCGCGGTCACGCTGCTGCTGTTCCCCTGGGTCGGCATCGCAGCACCGTATCAATTCATGGAAAACCTGGGCAGCAATGGCGATTGGATAGTTCCGCTGGTCATCATTTGCACGGGCAGCTTGCTCAACACCTGGTACACCCGACGTATGCCCCTGGCACTGGCCTGGGTGAGTGCATTCGCTCTCCAGGCGGTCGTCAGCAGTCTGATACTCTGGTATTCCACCGGTTACTGTCCCATCGCAGCCAGGCTGTCGGCAATGACGGGAGTCGCATTTATCATTTTCACCTTTTACATGGTAACCGATCCAGCGACGACGCCGGAGCGACCGCGGACGCAGATCGCTTTTGGCGCGTCGGTAGCCGTGGTATACAGTTTGCTCGTTATGAACCACGTTGTCTTCGGACTGTTCGTCGCCCTGGCGATCGTCTGCGTGGCGCGCGGGCTGGGAATGTATGTGCTGGCATGCCTTCGTCAGAGGTCAGAAGTCAGAGGTCAGAGGTCAGAGTTTAGAAGGCTCCTGACTTCTGACCTCTGATTTCTGGAGGAGGTAATCTGCATGAACTCACTTCCCTCGCGACTACGCCGAGCGGCCACACTTCTGGTGACGTTGGTTCTGGTCGCCGCGCTTTACTTCCTCAGCCAGCTTCCCACGCTGTCGAGCACCGAAGGCGACGCCATCGCCACACGCTTTCGCTTTGAGAAACTCGCATTTCCGGAGCCGGCCGGTTATCCCCACAAGACCGTGCGCCAGGTCCACCCATCCGTGGCGCATCTGTCGGCCTATCTCTCGGCAGTCGGCGCCTCCGTGGCGTTGGGCGACATTGATGGCGATGGACTGCCAAATGACCTCTGCTACATCGATCCGAGAATCGACCAGGTGGTCATTGCTCCAGCCCCCGGAACACCCCAGGATCGCTATGAGCCCTTTGTCTTACAACCCGGATCGCTAGCCTACGACTCGACGATGGCCCCCACGGGCTGTCTGCTGGGCGACTTCAACGAGGATGGCCTGACCGATGTGCTCGTCTGTTTCTGGGGTCGCTCGCCGATCCTTTATCTCCAGCAACAACCCGCTGTTAGCCCGACGCGCAAGCGAGGGACTCTGACGGCGCAATCGTTCATTCCCTGCGAACTGATCGAGCCGTACGAGCGCTGGTTCTCGTGTTCCGCGACCCAGGCCGATCTCGACGGCGACGGCCATTGTGACCTGATCATCGGCAACTACTTCCCCGACGGAGCAGACTATCTCGACCCCAACGGGAGCGGCCAACTATCCATGCCGGAATCACTCTGCCGGGCCTTCAATGGTGCGGGACCACACTTTTTCCTGTGGAAGAAAGCGGGCGGCGGGAAAACGCCCTTCGTCCAATTCGAGAGGGTCAATCCCGACTTTTTTTATCCTCAAGTATTCGTTCATCCGAGCCGCGTGCAAGAAGTCTCGCATGGCTGGACGTTGGCTGCGGGAGCCGCTGATCTCGACGGCGATGGCTTGCCCGAGGTCTATGTCGCCAACGACTTTGGGCCGGACCGGCTGTTGCACAACCGTTCGATACCTGGGCAGCTGCGTTTTGCCCTGCTGGAGGGCCAGCGCGGTTTCACGACGCCGCGCTCCCGTGTGCTGGGCCAGGATTCGTTCAAGGGCATGGGAATCGATTTCGGCGACATCAACGGCGACGGCTGGCCCGACATCTACGTCAGCAATATCTCCGGCCCCTACTCCCTTTACGAGAGTCATTTCCTTTGGTTGAGCACCGGACAGGTAGAGCGAATGAAGCAGGGCGTCGCCCCCTATTACGATGCCGGTGAGCAGCTGGGCCTGTCGCGCAGCGGCTGGGGCTGGGATTGCCGTCTGGCCGATTTCGACAACAGCGGCGTTCTCGAAGCAGTGCAAGCGACGGGCTTCTTGAAAGGAACGACCAACCGCTGGCCGGAGGGGCAGGAGCTGGCCGCCACAAACGACCTGCTGCTCTCCAACCCCCGTTTCTGGCCGGACTTTCGACCGGGGGCCGACTTCAGCGTCGGCGATCGGCTCTTCTTCTTTGTGCGGGCTGCGGATGGTCGTTTCTACGATATCGCGCACCGGTTAGGATTGGGCAGCCCGATGGTCGCGCGCGGTATCGCCCTGGCGGACGTCGATGGCGATGGCCGGCTCGACTTCGCGGTAGCCAACCAGTGGGAACCGTCGTTCCTTTTCCGCAATACCGCTCCCAACCCCGGCGCCTTCCTGGGCCTGCATCTGCGGCTGCCGGTCGGCCCGCAAACCGGTGACAAAACCGAGGTGCTCGATGGTCATCCACGGGCCGATAGGCTGAGCCGACCCGCCATCGGGGCGGCAGTCACCGTCCACTTATTCGATGGCCGACGTCTGGTCAGCCAGGTGGACGGCGGGTCGGGCCATTCGGGCAAGCGCGCACCAGACATCCATTTGGGTTTGGGCAACGTGGAAGCCGGTGCCGTGCTTAACGTAGACGTGCGCTGGCGGGGCGCCGATGGGAAGATGCGGTTGCAGACTTTGCACGTCACGCCGGGCTGGCACACGGTGTATTTGGGGGCGGAGGCTTCGGAAGGCGGTTGAAAGCACTTCGGTTCGCCAGCCGAGAGGGGGAGCGCAACGGACATTCGTCTCGTAGCGTACCGTTCCTTGCTGTTCGTTAGTGGATGGTTCGTATCAATGAAGTCAGAACTGCGAGCCGGTTTGAGTTTTCAAGACATCGATTGGGACTTGGTTCGATCTTATTTTTGATCTCGTCAATTCGCTTCTCTGGATTCCGCCTCTTGCCGATCTCCCGCACGGTTCCTATCTTCCTTGTTGTGACGGGGTCGATCCCGTCCACCCACCTAGGACGCCGGGCCGGCGAGAGTGCGATTTCTTGCCGCCCTGAGGCGTTTTTGAATAGCTGGCGCACTGGATTCCTTAGCCAGCAGAATCCAAACCCGTTACAGTTCGTTTCTTTGCACAGAAAGGAATTTCGATGCACTTGCTATGTTTAGCCTTCACCCTTTCGTTGACCACGGTTTCGGATCATTCCTGGGAATGGCGAACCCGCCCCGACGATCCCGCTCGAGTGTACCTGTTCGACAAAGGCGTTCAGGTTGGCGGCTGGGATTATGTCAATACGTACTATCGAGCGTTCGATGGTAGCGGATGGAAAGCGGAAAAGGAAAAGCAAGCGCCGGTTACTCCGCCCAGCCAGATCGGGATTTCGGCCCTGGCCGAAGTCAATGCCCTGAGGGCCCGCTCCGGCTTGGCCCCCTATGCCTACGACGAAGGCCTGAGCCGAGCGGCCCAGGCGGCAGCGGAGTACCGGGCGAATTACCTGATCTCCGGCCACACCAGCAACGATTTTGGCTTCGTGCCGGCCGGTTCGTCGGCCAGCGCGGCCGGTTGCGCGGCGTGGCCACCGAGTATGGGCTGGGGCAGCTGCTGCTGCTACGATCATTACCGTTGTGCCGGCGCCGGCTGGGCGATGGGTCGCGACGGCCAGCGCTACATGCACCTCTTTGTGCGATAAGGAGGAATGACTGATCTACCCGCGGGGCTCGAAGACTCGCCCCCGCGGCTTGGTAAAACGAGCAACGCCGCAAGCGTCCAGTGCCGCTTGCGGCGTTGCGGTGGGTGACAAGATGTTACTGGCCGACGCCTTTGACCTTCACTTCGACCGAACCTTCGTCCTTCATATCGGTGAGAATCTTCAGCGTGCGGATGATCTCGCCTTCCTTGTCCGGCGTAAAGGCGATGGTGACCACGTGCACGGCTTTCGAATCGTGATCGACGTTCACGGCTTCGAACTCGCCCTCGCCGCCTTTCACGCCGAGAATCTTGAACGGCTGCGAACCCTTCACCACCACGCTCTTGGTGACCTTTTGAGCGGGGGCAACCGGGTCAAACGTCACGGCCGCGGGCATGACACGGAGGGCCGGGTCCACCTGCACCGTGAGCGGAATGCGAATGCGGTTGTTGTCTTGGGTTTTCACCCACACGTCGGTGTACCAGGTACCTACCGGCAAGTCGGGGCGGAGGCTGGCGACGAGTTCATAGCTCGTGCCGCCGTACGGCGACTGCGCCTCTTTAATACCCATCTTCACGTAACCGCTGTCGCAGGATGCTTCGGTAATGCGGTTGCCATTGGCGAACGTTATTTGCGTTGCGGCACTGGGGCTGGTGCCCTTGGTTACGGCGCCGAAGGCCAAATGATCGGGGCTCATAGCGATGTCGGTGCGGCCATAAGCGCTCACTACCAGGTTCACCGTCTCGCGGCGCGGGGCCGAGAAATCCACGAAGATCGTGACCGACTTGGCGCCGGTAAAGCGGCGGGTATCCATGGCGGCGTAGATGGTGCCGGTTTCGCCCGGCGCGATGACCGACTTCTGGGCGGAGGCGCTCGTGCAACCGCACGAGACGTGCACGTTGTAAATCTGCAGTGTTTCGTTGGTCGTGTTCTTGATCGTGAACGAGTGATTCAGCGTCGGGCCAATGGGCACGTTGCCGAAGTCGTGACTGCGGGTGTCGAAGAGACTCGAAAGCCCCTGGGCCCCGGCCGGCGCTACGAAGGCCAGCGCCGTCAGTAGTGCGAAAGACACGCGATACATGGTGTAATCCCCTGTCAACAGGCACCTCCGGGCCTTGGGCCCCGCGCCCAGTCCTGGGCAGCGGAAGATGGGTGCCTCGAAACTCTGTCCCTTGGAAACCAACGCGTCTAGTAGCAAACCGCTCCGCTCCGAAGACTCCGCGTCGCGGCTAGCCGTGATTGTCAGCCGTGCCCCAAGACGGCGACTACCACGCTTTTTGCCCCCGCGCTCCTGAGGGCCCTGGCGGCTTCGCTGGCCGTGCAGCCGGTGGTGAGCACATCGTCAATTAGCAGGACCGAACGATCACGCAAGGCGGGATGCGAAACCGCTCGAAACGCCCCCCGAACATTGTCCCGCCTGCCCGCCGGCGTCACTTCCGTTTGCCGGCGAGTTGGGCGGATGCGGCGCAGTACGTGTGGCAAAAACGGCACATTCAGCTTGCGCGCCACCCGCCGTGCCAGAATTCCACTTTGATTGAATCCTCGCAGCCAGCGCCGAGTCCAGTGCAACGGCACCGGTACCACCACTTGGGCTGCCGTGTTTTTCAACAACTGTTCCGAATGCGCCGCCCAAATTTCACCCAGCGCTTCGGCCAGCAATTCGCCCGTCGGTTGTTTTATTCGCAAAATCACTTCCCGCAGTCGGCCATCATACGGACCGAGGCGGATGGCCCTCTCGAAAGCAAATGCCGTGCCGCGGCAGTTCGGGCAACCATCGCTCAAGTCCACGTGCGGCCCGATCGTGCTGCTGCAACGCGGGCAGGTGGCATGCGGATCAGCCGTAATCTTGCCGATGCAGTCGGCACACAAGTCGTCGCATTCCGGCGGCAACAGCTCATGACAACCCCAGCAGACGCCGGGGAGCAACAAATGCTTGAATCCGCGCCAGAATGTTTTGCCCCAATGCGCACCCATGCCTAGCGCCAGGCAGATGTTTTCACATTGCGGTAGGTCCGTGTCTCGAGCCTGACGGCCTTCCGGTCACACTGGAAACACGGACCAATCGCAGTCTGTGGGAAAGGAATAAATCCATCATAATTTCGTATATGCGGATCGTTCAAGCGAAACTTGAATAGAATTTAAGCAATTTTGCGTTCGGGCAGGGTTTCGTCGTGAGAGTTTGCGGGCTGGGAAAGTGGCGCCGCGGCCGGGAGAGTGAGGACAAAGCGCGCCGGCGCCTCGGGCAGGGGGGAATACTGAACGTCGCCGCCATTCTCGCGGGCTAGTCGCCAGGCCGTCGGAAGGCCGAGCCCCCGACCACGGCCCGCACGGCGGCCGGAATAAAACGGATCAAACATATGCTCGCGTTGCTGGCCGTTCGGTCCGGGACCACGGTCGGTCACGGTAATCTGTACGGCATCTTCCGAAGATTCCAGTTGCACGTGAACGATACTGTCGCGGGGGCTTGCTTCCAGCGCATTGCGCAGCAAACAACGCAAGGCCGTGCGCGTCATTTGCAAATCGGCCAGAGCGAACGCCGATTGCGACGGCTCGATCAATTCCACCCGGCAAGCCCGTTCATCGGCCAGGTTTTGCAGCTCCAGCGAAACGTCGCAAACGAGCTTCACCAAATCGATGACTTGCCGGCGCGGCAGAGGCGGCTTGGCGAACTGCATCAATTCGTTCAGTAACTGGTGAATCTTATCGGTCTGCCGGAGGATCACTTGAAGCGACTTTTCTCGGTCCGAATCGCCTTCGCGGGCCATGAGGTATTGCGCCTGACCGGAGATCACCGCCAACGGATTGTTGATTTCATGGCCGGCCCCAGCCGCGAATTCGGCCAGTGCACGGAGCTTCGAGCGGTTCAAGCGTTCGCCTTCGCTCGATTTGAGTTCGGCCAATTGTTGCTGAAGCCAATCGATTTCTTGCTCCATGCGCTCGGTGAACGACCGCGATTCGCGGCGGCGCGATTCGCTGGCGACGGCCAGGAGATCAAGCAGCAACGGCTCGTTGTGCGGTTCGGGCCAGTGGGCGGGCAACGGCTCGGATTCGGTTAGCTCTTCCCAAGCATTGAGGATGGCCGATTCGTCTTGCGTAGAGAGTCCGAGATAAGCTTGCAAGCGCGGGCGGTCTGAGCCGACCGCCAGGCCCAGACAACAGTCGTGTACCTGGCCCAGGGTAACGGCCCATTGCACGATGGCGAAGAGGCGTTCGTCGGTGCCGAGCGCTTCGGCATGTTCGAGTGGCATACCCAGGTAGCCGACAACTGCGTGTAGCCAGAGCGGGAGCTGCCAGCGGCGGGCGAGCCGGCGCGCGACAGCTGGGGCATCCTGGCCCCAATTTTGCCGCTGGACTTCGGCCAGGCGCGTGGCTGGAATCATTCCTTGCAAGCATTCGCCCACCGAATCGGCATCCACAGCACTGACCGCGAGCCAGCCGAGCGGCGCCAACAGGCCGCCAATCCAGGCGCAGGCCGGATTGCAACCGATGCGCTGAGCCAGCAGCCAGGCGAGACGGGCGAAATGCACGCTGGCTTCATACACCGGCCGAACGGCTGGGTTCGACCAATCGACGAAGCCGGCTGCATGATCGGTGAGGTTTTGCCTCGCGAGATCTAGCAGATCGGGCGAGCGCAGAGCGGCCTCGAGAATCTTGAGATTGGGCGGCGCTTCGGAGGGAAGGTTGCGAAGCAGAAGAAGAACCGCGCCGGGATCGACGCGGAGTTGCTGCCAGAGCGTGGAAGAATGGGGTCGCGTCAGCCGGGTCAGCGCTGCGACTCCGGGCGAAAGCCACGGCAAGTGGGCAACGGCCTCGCCCGGTTCGAACGCTCTCACCGCTGACGCTCCTTGTCAGGCCAGGAGTCAGGAATCAGGGTTCAGGAGTCAGTTGCAATCGCATCTGACTCCTGACTCCTGACCCTTGAGTCCTGAATTTCACGCTGTCGTCGGGGCCGTTTCGATTTCCAGTTGGCCGCACATTCGTTCGATGAGTTCTTCAATCACGAACGGCTTGTGCAGGAAGTCGTCGGCGCCAGCGAGTTTCAATTCCTGAATCTTGTCTTCTTCGATCATACCGCTGATGCACAGGATGCGGACATCTTCCAGGGTGGAGTCGGCCCGCACGCGCTGGCAGACTTCCTTGCCATTGATGTCCGGCAGCATCACGTCGAGCACGATCAGATCGGGGCGATATTCCTTGACCATCATACCGGCGTCAAAGCCGTTGCCCGCGATCTTCACTTCGAACCGGCCGTCCTCTTCCAACACCTTGTGGATGAGTTCGACCAGTTCCTGATCATCGTCCACGAGAAGGACTTTGCGCTTGCCGCTTTCCAGCGCATCGGTCGGAATGCCGTTGTCCTTCATGAATTTGTACAAGGCTTCGCGGGGAATCCGGCGAAAGCGCGATCCCGGCACCCGAAACCCTTTTAACTGACCATTATCGAAGCAACGAATGATTGTTTGCTGGGAAACCTTGCAGATCTTAGCGGCTTCACCAGTCGTAAAAACCGTTTTCATCTGTATATCCACCCCTGACTGGCATTCGGCCAGTTCGCACGAGTGAGACCTGGCCGCGGGCCTCCGTTGGAACCGCAACCCGGTCGAAATCGTCCCTGATTGGCCTCGTTTATATCCCGATTTCCGGCCAAAACTGCACCTTTCCCTCAGCTAAGGCATTGCGTAGCGGCCGGGTTTTCGCCCGCCGCCTGGTAAACGAGATGCACATCAGAGGGGAAAAAGGTGAGCAGTCTCAGACGGGGGTTGCCAATCTTACCACCGTTTTTGATTGTAACCAGGCTGTGAATTGTGTCAACGCGAATCGCGAGCCGGCTGCTTGTCCCAAACTATTGATCCCATGTATTTTCCGCAGAACCCCGAACTCGCGCCCACATTTCCCAAACTGGTCTTTGGCTGCTGCGTGATTTCCGCGGAAAAGAGGAATTGCGCTCATCCCGTCCGTGGAAATTTGCCTTTCCTACCTTGTTTATCGGCTGCAAAGTCCTCCTTCGTTACAGGTTTTTCTCCACATTACCTGTTTCACCCAGTATCTGAATTTCACCCTAATCGCCCAGGTGGAATATCAGACGAATCTGAGAAGGCTTTTCCATACCCGACTATTCCAAATAAAACAAGAGAATTGCCAAATCGGCGGGGGTGATGCCGCTCACCCGGCTCGCCTGACCGATATTGGCCGGGCGAATTCGCGTGAGCTTCTCCTTCGCTTCGGCGCGAAGCTGCGGCACGGCCGCGTAGTCGAAGTGCCCAGGGATCGGCTTCGATTCCATTCGTTGAAACTTCTCTACTTGAGCGGACTGCCGCTCGATGTAGCCCGCGTATTTCGCCTCCAGCACGACCTGCTCAATTACCCCTGGCGCGTATGCCGCCAACTGCGGCGCCCACGCGGTTATCTGTTCCCAGTCGACTTCGGTTCGCTTTAACCATTTTTCGAGTGTTTCGCCTTCCTGCTTGGTTGCCCGCAACGCTGCTTGCAGCGTAGCAATCCCTTCCTCCTTCTTTTGCAGGCGTGCCCAGTCGGCGTCGCTGATCAGGCCAATTCGTCGGCCTAATGGCGTGAGCCGGCGATCGGCATTATCGTGGCGCAAGAGCAAGCGATACTCGGCCCGCGATGTGAACATGCGGTACGGTTCATCGACGCCTTTTGTCACCAGGTCGTCGATCAAGACGCCGATATATGCCTGGCTGCGATCGAGCATCAACGGCGGCTCGCCCTTCAGTTTCAATGCTGCGTTGATGCCGGCCATTAGCCCCTGGGCGGCTGCTTCTTCGTAGCCCGTGGTACCATTGATCTGTCCGGCAAAGTAAAGGCCTTCGACGTGTTTGGTCTCCAGCGTCGGCAAAAGCTGCGTGGGCGGGGAATAGTCGTATTCCACCGCGTACCCCCAACGGAGCACTGCCGCATTTTCCAGGCCAGGGATGAGTTGCAGCATCTGTTGCTGCACGTCTTTAGGAAGGCTCGTGGAAATGCCGTTGCAGTAATACTCCAGCGTGTTGCGCCCTTCAGGTTCCAGGAAGATTTGATGTTGCGATTTGTCGGCAAAGCGCACCACCTTGTCTTCAATGGACGGACAGTATCGGGGCCCGCAACTGCGAATCTGCCCGGAATACATGGGCGCGCGATGGAGATTCGCTCGAATCAAATCGTGTACGGCTTTGTTGCTATAGGTAATATGGCAAAGCATCTGCGGCTGAGTGATTCGCTCCGTGGCAAAACTGAACGGACGCGGATCGGCATCGCCAGGCTGTTCTTCGAGCCGCGAGAAATCGATGGTCCGGCCATTAAGCCGGCACGGCGTGCCGGTCTTGAATCGCGCCAACTCGAAACCACAGTTCGCCAGACTTTCGCTCAGATTCTCGGCCGACTGATCGCCGGCCCGGCCGCCCCGTGTCTTCGCGTCGCCGGTATGCATCAGCGCCTTAAGGAAAGTGCCGGTCGTGAATACGACGGCCCGCGCGCGGTACACTGTGTCTCCTCGCGCAATGACTCCTGCGACCCGACGCAATGAGGAATGAGGAACCGAGAATGAGGAGCTGAGAATTGGTTGGCCGGTTTCACTCCGTTCTTCATTCCCAATTCTCGGTTCCTCATTCCTCATTTCTTCCAAAAGAATTCCTTCGATTATCTCCTGTCGCAGCGTCAAATTCTCTTGTACCTCTACCCGCCGTTTCATTTCAAACTGATACGCCTTCTTATCCGCCTGCGCCCGTGGCGAATGCATGGCGGGGCCCTTGGCTCGATTCAGCATCCGGAACTGTATGCCCGTGGCATCGATGACCTTGGCCATCTCGCCGCCAAGAGAGTCGATCTCGCGAACAATTTGTCCCTTGGCCACGCCGCCGATGGCCGGGTTGCAACTCATCTGCGCGACGGTGTCGGCATTCATGGTGAGCAGGGCGGTGCGGCAACCCATGCGCGCAGCCGCCAGCGCCGCCTCGACGCCGGCATGGCCGGCACCGACGACGATGACATCGAACTCGTAGGTGAGGGGAGTCATGAAAGGCTCGCAGTTATTGCTCTTTGGTACTCGCTCTTGTGGGTTAGGCTTTCCAGCCTGACCGCCGCGGCTATGCGGTCAGGCTGGAAAGCCTGACCTACTTCGGGTCGCTCGCAAACATCCCCAAATAGCTGTGATACCGCCGCGGGCTTATCTGCCGGCGGCTTACCGCTCGTTTGACGGCACAGCGTTCTTCATGGGTATGCGTGCAATCGGGGAAAGCGCACAGCGGAACAAACGGCCGAAATTCAACAAAGAAGCCCTCGACCTCTTCCGGAATGATATCCCAAAGCTCGAACTGGCGGACGCCGGGAGTATCCACGACCCATCCGCCGCCATTCAAGTGAATCAGCTCGGCCGTCGTCGTCGTGTGCCGGCCCTTTTGATTGACATCGCTCACCTCGCGCACGCTCAGGCCGAGTTCCGGTTGCAGAGCATTGAGAAGAGACGACTTGCCGACACCGCTCTGGCCAGAGAATGCGGTGGCGCGCCCAGTGAGAGACTCGCGCAACCGATCCACGCCCATGCCGGTGCGGGCACTGGTGAAGATGACCGGCACTCCGAGCTGAGCGTAGCCGCCGATAAGTGGGATGAACGCCTCGCAATTCGCGAGGTCGGCCTTGTTCAGGCAGACAATCGGTTGCAACCCGCCGCGCTGGGCACAGGCCAGGTAGCGGTCAATGAGGTGCGGCTTCAAGTCCGGTTCGAACAGCGACATGACGATCACAAGCTGATCTA
>DATGHS010000045.1:0-11702 GCA_035307785.1 Gemmataceae bacterium | reverse complement strand
TCGAACAGCATGGCGCCGGGAACGGTGTAAACGATCTCGATAATGTCGGCCGCCGAGATTTCCTTCTCGGGCCCGACGTTCGGCTTGATCTTGATGCTGTTGACGGTCTCGTCGGTGACGGTGCCGCTTACGGTGCCGACTTTTTCCGGCTTTGCCGTCCGATCGCGATAGGTGACAACATCTTCGGCCAGCGCGGGGACGGCCAGCAACAATGAGGCCAGTACAGTCAAACGGAATTTCATGGGTGCATGTCCTTGGGCAGAAAAAAGCCGGATGTGGCGAAGCAAAGCCTGCTTCGCCGCAAACGGCGCGTCAAGTTATTTGTTTCCAGTCTCGGTCGAAGTGCGCGCCGTTTGCGGTTCGTCACTCAGCAGCAACTTGCCGCCGACCGCCTTGTATGCGGTGCGGAGCGGCTCCTCGGTGTCGATCAATTCCTGGAAAAGCTTCTTCACGTAATCGCCGCCCATGTCGAGAGTAAGCGGATCGCGCTCGATCTTGACGATCTGGTCGGCCACCTTACGGATTTCCTGCGCCCGCACGTCGTCCTTGGTAATGCCGAGCTTGCTCTTGTATACCAGCCGGATTTGATAGAACTTGATCTCAAAATAGGCCGTGCGAATGCGCTCTTCCTTTTCATTCTTGGCCTTTTCGGGAAGCTCCTTGGCGAACGGGGCTTGCATTTGCTGCCAGGCCGACATGGCGTCGCGATAAAGTTTTTTGTCTTCCAAAATGAAGATGTACTCGCGTCGCACTTCCATGCTTTGATACGCCCAGCCCTTTACTTTTTGATCGCCTACGATTTCATCGACCAGTTTCTTGGCTTCGTCGAGTTTGGCATAAGCGACCTTGATTTTAGCCTTGTCTTTCAAGTCGCTGGGCATCAATTGCCGGCCTTCGCCGCGCAACGCCCGGACCGTCAGCAATTGCACGTAGTGGTAATTCCTAATTGCTAATTCCGCCTTCTCGATGGCGTCTTTTTCCTCTTGCGTGGGGTTGGTGGGATTGGCCGGCTTGGGCACCGGCGGTGGCTTCGGAATCGCGCGAAGGATCTCGAGGGCGCGCGCGAACTTCTCGACATCGTGGAATCCTTGTGCCAACGAGATTTTCACATCATTGGGCAAGTCGGTCTGCTTGGCCAATTCGTCGAGAAAAGCCCCGAATTTATCCGTCAATTCCTTGAGCGTTTTGGGATCGGTCTTGCGCAATTCGGTCACTTGGGACTGAACATCGCGCAAGACGAGCAAGAGCGGCGTGGACGAATTCCCACCGGTCTTGATCTTGCCCAGCAATTTCAGGATATCCTGAGCGCGGGGAATGTCGCCGGCCTGAATGCTGCTGCGAATCGCAATTTGGCAGAAATCAGCGAGGGCCCGGCGATAACGGTCGGCCACGTCTTCTTCCGGAATGCCGTTCTTCTTGATGTCGTCGATCACGGGCATGTACAACTCGGCGGCTGCCTTATGGTCGTTCGCTTTAACGGCAATGAACACTTCGCCGTAAAGCGCGTATAGCTTCAAAGCCTTGATCGCGTATTCGACCTCGGTTTTTTTTTCTTCCACCAACGTCGTGTACTTCGGCAGGGCCGCCGTCATGTCGGTCGCAACCTTTACGCCTTTCGCATATTCCGCCCGCGCTGCATCGGTGCTTTCCTTCAATAACTGGGTGCCACGCTGCAAATAAAGATGGCCGAGTTGTATTTTCGCGAGGCAATAGGTCAGGGCGGTGTTCGGGTCTGCTCCTTGCGCCAGGTCGGGCATCTTTTCCAGGTCGGCGGTTACGCGCAGGAACCACTTGGCTTTCACGGCCGGGGTCACCCGCGGATCGTTTTCCGTTCGCATCAGGTTATAACAGGCAATGCCTTCCTGGTGCCGCAACGAGGCCAGCGCCAGGTACGATGAAGTAACGCGTGAGAATGCTTCCAGCGCGTCGAGGTGCCGTTCCTGCTTTTCCATTAGCGAGCCGAGCGAATGCCGGGCGAAATCGGTGGCGCTGTCGTCGGGCCAGGTGGCTTCCATGAACTCGGCCATGCGTTTGACCTGGTTGCGGTCGGTGCGCGCTTCGTCCTGATTCACGTCGCCGCGCTTCTGCGTGTCTTCCATGACCCGGTTGTAAGCGTCGAGTGAATACAAGGCCGCGCGGGCGCCCTTCGTCGATTTCGTATTGGTGCGAGCGAGGTCTTCCCCGAGCAGCGCTGCCTCGTAGAGGCGATTCAGTTGAAGGTTACAAAAGATTCGGGTCAGCTTTGCTTCGATCACATCTTTGGGCGAATCCGACGGCTTGACCAGGCTTAAGGCCCGGTCCAGCGCTCGAATCGCTCGTGCGTAGTATGTGTTGCGCTGTTTGGCGACTGCTTCCTCGCTCAAATCTTCGTTTTTCTTCGAATCCTTCACGAAATCATTGAGGTCGGCCAGTTCCACGAGGGCAAGCAGGTAGCATTCATCGAAGGTATTGACCTTGTAAATATCGCGCTCTTTCGATTGGCCGAGGGCAATGGCCAGGATGATGCGCATGCGCTTGGTGGCAGCGCGTTCGGTGAAGTCGTTTTCAAACTCGATCAGTTCCTTGAGCAGCCGGTCGGCCACGCGCAAACGAGCCAGCGCATCGCCGCCGACGGAGACGGGCCGCTTGGTCTTGGGATCGCGTTTAATACCAGGTTCGGCCTGTGCTTCTTGATTACTGGCCAACAAATAGAGCACGCCGCAACCTTCCGGCGAATGACGGTAGGAGCGGTACTTTGCCAGCCATGCTTCCTCCTCCTTCTGCATCGCCTGGGCCGTCGCTTGTTTCATTTTCAGCAGCAGCCAGTAATATGACGCTTGCCGTTGCGCGACTTCCGCCCACGGACCCTTTTCGTCCATGACCTTCTTGTACGCCTCTTCCGCCTTGGGGAAGTCTTCATTGGCGGCGTAGCAGCGGCCCACCCAGGCCAGGGCCTGCCAGCAAACCGGGCTCTTCACATCTTCGCCGG
Organism: Gemmataceae bacterium; assembly: GCA_035307785.1. Taxonomy (GTDB): domain Bacteria; phylum Planctomycetota; class Planctomycetia; order Gemmatales; family Gemmataceae; genus DATGHS01. The sequence continues at coordinate 8,734 of DATGHS010000045.1, read as the reverse complement.
AAAGCTTGCTAAGCACCTTTAGTGCCTCGTCCATCGCCTTGCCGCGGTCCTGCACTTCGACGTCGGTGGCGAAGGTCTGGGCCAACTGGAATTTGTTGATGCCCTCTTCGAGGTGGGCTTGCAAGAGCGCTTGCTGGAGGTCTTTGGCCGCGTTCTTCTCCTCGGCCGTGGATGGATTGGCGAACTTCGCGAGTTGCGCTTCGATTGCTTTGGCGGCGGCTTGCAGCCGGGTGGCCGCATCCAGGAATAGCGGCCGTGCGGTTTTCAGCGCTTGCTTCTGGGCAGTCACGTCGCCTTCCTGTTTGCGGGCGCGATTCAAATGTTCCCGGCCCTGCGAGGCAATGAGCCGGGCAATCTCGAAGCTGGCCTGCGGGGCCAAGGGGTGATTGGGATTTAACTTGAGGAAGTTATCGAATTCCGTGCGGGCCTGGGCGAACATGGCCAGCCGCTTGCCTTCCTCGCTCTCCTGGAGCGCCATTTCCATGCGCGTGCGGGCCAGCTCTAGTTGCAACGTGGTGGCCAACTCCGGTGGCGGTTTCTCGTTGAGCTTTTGCAGCAATTCCAGAGCCAACTGCGGCTCGCCCTGGGCTCGCAGGCCGCGGATCAAATCCATATACGGCTCTTCGGCGCAAACGAAAGCGGAAAGGCCAAGCACTAGCGCCACGGCTGGGAGCCAAAAGCGGAGCATTCGCATGAGTACACTCACTCGGAGGAGAGAAAGACGGGGCCACCGGGCCATGGCGCACCCAGCCCGGAGCAAAGACGGGTCGGTCCGGGCTTCACACCATCCGCAGCGCAATCTATTGACGCAGCAACCGTCGCTTTTGTTCCTTCATTTTGAAAGAGATTGCAAAACCGTCAAGGGGAACGGGGAAAAGCGGTAGCGTCGTCAATGGCTGCGGCCACGATGACGCAAGTGGAGAGCGGCTGTGCGAAACGCACGCAGTCTTCGTGATTAACGCTTTTAGGTTCGCGTTTTTTCTTATTCCCATCGCTGCAGCAAGCGCACATAATCCTCCGGCGTATCGAGATCGAAGAGTATCGAGTCGCTTTTCACCGGCACTTCCAGCGTCTGGTCGGCGTGCTGGCGCAAATACACGTTCAGCCCCAAATCCACCGAAAATGCGCGCAAGCCCCCGTGGTGGCGCCAGGCGATGACGGCGGGATGGCCCCGTTGGCCGTTGCAGACTGGAATCAGAATGTCGTTGTCACCGCGGTTTTCCCATGCCGTCAGCAACTGGCGGATCACGCCCGCTTCCAGCACCGGATGATCGGCGGGGCAGAGCATCCACAGATCGTCCGGCTTCGGCCGGAACCGCGCTTCGAGCCAGTCGAGACCATGCTCCACGGTCGCACGCATGTCCGCTGTGGCGTCAGCAAGAACAAGCGCGTGCGCTCCCGCTTTTTTGGCCAGCGCGGCTAGCTCCTCACCGGCGGGGTTCAAAACGACCAACACTTCGCGCACGCCGCCTTCGTGAAATGTGCGCACAACCTGCTCCAGAATCGTGCGGTCGCCCAGCGGCAGTGATAGCTTTGGCCGGCCCATGCGTGAGCTTTGCCCCGCGGCCGGCAGCAATGCGAAGACCATACCTGGTTCTCCGTCCTTCGCTCCGTTTTCTATGGCCGGCCAATAATTCGGCCACGCACTTGCTTTTGCCACACGTCGCAGCGAAAATCGACCTCAGTCCCGCACCAATCTCCGAGGAGGTCGCCATGCTCCGCAACGTCTTCCTGTCGTCGCTGGCCGTCGCGCTTCTGGCGTCGGGCCTGCAGGCGCAAACGCCGGTAAAGGACCCGGCCGAGCTGTTCCCACCCGACACATTGTTTTACGCGGAGCTGGTGAAGCCGGCCGAGGTCGCGCAGGAATTGGCGGGCTATATGAAAGGTTCGGTCATCGACGATTTGCCGGCTTACCTGGCCAAATTGCGAGAGAAACAGGGCGACAACATGTTTTTCGGATTAGGCATGTCGACTATGTTCTTCAGCCCGGAGGCGATCAACGAGGTCAAGCGCTTTCAAGGCGGCGCAGTGGCCATGACCGGCTGGAAGGATAACCAACCCGAAATCGTCGGCTTCGTGTTGGCGGGTGAGAGCAACGTGCCGAACTTCGTCTTGCGGACGATCTTGTGTGAAGCCAACGTTCGCTCGGCCGGCACGGTGGAAGGCGTGACCTTGTATACCGAGTATCCGCGCGTTTTCCGCAAGTTCACGCCTAATGGAGTGCCGCAGCCGGCTCCGGCACCTGCCAACGAGAAAGAAACCGCTTGCTACGCCAATATGCCGGGCATGATTGTCATCGGCAGCAGCAAGAGCGCAGTGGCCGATGTCATCACGCGGCTCAAGGGCAAGGAGCAAAAGCAAAGTTTGGCCGGCGTGGCCGGGTTTAAGGAGGCCGCCGAACTGCGGAGCAAGTCAGGGCTCTTCTTTTACGCCAATCCGAGGGCTATCGTCGATCTCGTGGACAAGGACATGAAGCGCCGCGAGCCGGATAATGCGGTGTTCGAAGCATTCAAAGAATTCGAGAGCTTGAAAGCGTTCCGCAGCGCGGCGGGGAAGCTGCGCATTGCCAATGGCCATATGGACCTGCAGGTCCAGGCCCAACTGGATTCGAAGGAAAACAGCCTGCTGCTCGACGTGCTGGCTTCGGGCAAGGTTTCCCCGTCTGCCTTTCAAACGGTGCCGAAAGATGCCAGCCTGGCCGTGTCGCTGGCTCTGGCCAATGGCGACAAGACTTGGCCCAAGCTGCTGGCCGCCGCCGATACCATGTTCAAGGCCGCCGGCGGACCGGGCGCCACGCCGAGCGAGATGGCCAAGGATCTGGAAGAGAAACTGAAGACCTCCCTGGCGAAAGACATATTCGGCAAACTGACTGGCATCACGGTCATGCGGCCCAGCAGCGTGGAGCTTCCCAAGGGCGGTACGGAGATGCCAATGTTCGTGCTGCACGCCGCCGATGCCGACAGCGCCAAGAAAATGGAAGAGACCATCCCCGGTCTTATGAGTTTTGCCCTGGGCGACATGGTCGATCCTATCACAGAAACGGTGCAAGGCCAAAAAGTGCGCTCGCTTCCGGGCAACAATCTGCCGTGGCGCACACCGCTGTGTTACGGCCGCAATGGCAGCACCATTGTGGTTGGCCAGGACCGTAAAGTTGTGGCCCTGGCACTCAAGGGCGAGCTTTCCACCAGCCTGCTGAACGATCCGAAGATGGCCGACGCGCTGAAAGGCCATGACCAATCGAGCGTGCTGGGAATCTGGAATTGGGGCGCCACGCTGCCGGAACTGATGTCGGAGCCGACGGTGGTGCGCAAGGACTTCGGTCCCGGCGGGGGAGCCCCGGCTCCAAAGCCCGACGAGGGCCCCACGAAAGAGCGCAAGGCCTTCATTGAAAGCATGAAGAGCGTGCCGCCACTGGCAGTTTCTTTGAGCCGGCAGGAGAACCAGCTGCGCCTGCAAGTGCGCGTGCCGGACGCCAGGGCGGCCACTCCAAAATTCATCAACGCGCTCTTCGACTATGGCATCAGTCAGACCCGGCAGTATAACCAGTTCGAGAATGTTGCTCCAGTTCCCGCGGCACCGATACAGAAGAAATGACGGGGCCAACAGAACGGCGGCATTCACGCCGCCGTTTTTGCATTCTGTCGCTCATAGAATTCCCGCATGTTCTGGCTTCAAATTCTGCTCATGCTCAGTGCGGGCATTCCCATCGGCGCGGCGTGGTGGGCCAACCGGAATACGGCCCTTGTGCATGCTCTGTTCTGGGGACTGCTGGCCTGGATGGCTTGGCTGGGAAGTGCGGTCGTTTACACATCGGAAACGCGGTACATTGCATGCAGTCTCACGGCGTGTGCCGGCGTTGCCGTGCTGGGGGCGCGCCGCCCCGGTGCCGCTGCATGGAACGGCGTCGTAGTCGGTTTGTTCGCCGTGCTGCTGCTGCCATTGGCGCAAGCGTCGTTCACCGGCGGCGCGATTTTCGTTAATCCGATCGCGCGCTGGTTCCTCACCGTTCTTTTGATTGTCGGCGTCGGCAACTATTTCCCAACTCGATTATTTGCCGGCACTCTGCTCTTGCTGGCTGCAGGCATGTCGGACTTATGGGATTTCCCGAAAGAGAGAATGCTATCGGAATGGCGCTGGCCATTGGCCACGGTCGCCCTATCGCCGTGGCTGGCGGCGGCCGGAATCCGTTTCTGGAAATCCAGAAAAAGCGAGCCCGCTAATCAGCTTTGGCGTGAATTCCGCGATCGGTTTGGAGCAGTTTGGGCACTGCGCATGCAGGACCAATTCAATCATTCGGCCCAGAATGCCGGCATGGCCCTGGTGCTGGGATGGACTGGCATACGTTCGCAGGATGATCGGCCGCTTTCCAAGAACGAAAAAGCGGCCGGCTTGGAGTTGATGGTTGCGCTGTTGCAACGCTTCGGCTTGCCGTAATGCGCCGAAGCGCCTTCGTCCCACAAATCGTAGACGACGCTGCTAGCGTCGTCCCGAGTGACGACGCTAGCAGCGTCGTCTACGGCCGAGAGTTCCCGTGATAGCGATCAATGCGGCGCGCCAGGGGCACCCATGCCGGGGGCGCCCATACCGCCGCTCATGCCGCCTGGGGTGCCTCCGCCCGGCTGGCCGAGCTGCTGGAAGTCTTCCTTCTCAAACGGATTCTTTGTATTGTGCTTGTTGATGTATTCGGAAAGGTCCGGCGGTTTATCGTAACGTGCGTCGTTTTCCGGCGGCACGTTGTATTGTTCCTTGTACTTTTCGCGCAGGTTGGTTTTGGGATTCGGCGTCGCACAACCCAGAATGCCTGAAATCGCAAGGCACCCCAGCCCCAGCCATTTCCACCAACGGCGCATCATAACATCCGCCCCCGGATAAGCTTTGCAGGAAGGGCGGATATAGCCGGAATTGTGAGACGGTCAAGGGCAAAAACAGAAGTCAGAAAACAGAGGTCAAAGATCAGAAGTCAGAGGTCAGAACCGAAGCAGCAACTGTTCTGACCTCTGACATCTGACCTCTGATTCCTATCCCTTCGCCTTCGTGTAACGCTGCTCCACCGCTTTCCAATTCACCACGTTCCACCAAGCGTCGATATAGTCGGGGCGCTTGTTCTGGTATTTCAGATAGTACGCGTGTTCCCAAACATCGAGGCCAAGAATGGGAATATGCCCTTCCATGTACGGGCTATCCTGATTCGCGGTGCTGTAGACCTGCAGCACCTTGCCGTCCCAAACCAGCCAGGCCCAGCCGCTGCCGAAGCGGCCGGTCGCGGCTGCTTTCAACTTATCTTTGAAACCCTGGAACGAGCCAAAGGCGGCATCGAGGGCCGACTTCAGCGCTCCGCTGGGCTCGCCGCCGCCGCCGGCGCCGGCTTTGGCCATGATTTCCCAAAACATGCTGTGATTGGCGTGCCCGCCGCCGTTGTTGCGGACGGCGGTCTGAATCGCTTCCGGCACGCTCTTGATGCCGCGGAGCAAGTCTTCGATTGACTTGCTTTGCAGCGCGGCCTGCCCTTCCAGAGCTTTGTTCAAGTTATCGACGTAGGCCTTGTGATGCCGGCCGTGGTGAATTTCCATCGTCGTCTTGTCGATGTACGGTTCGAGCGCATCGGCCGGATACGGCAAATTGGGCAGAGAGAAAGCCATGTTGTTCCTCCTCAAGGTGGCATGCCTGGTTTACCCACGCAGAGGAACAGTTTAGGCGTTGCGCTGGCCGTTGGCCATCGGCGACTAGCCGACGCCCGCGATGAAGAAGCGGCGCAACATCAGGCGAATAAAGATTTGTTGGAAGAAACCGTAGATTGAACCGGCAATAATGCCGATGCAGATTCCGACGAACAGTTTGAGCGCAATGGCCAGATTCGGGTCGAAGTGACGCGGGACGACGAATATCAAGTATTGCGCGTTCACGATGCCGCCAATCACGCCGACGACCACGCCCGAAACTCCGCCGACCATCTGTATGGGGATGCCGTGCACGCGTAGGGCCGTGTAGGCGCCTACGGCGGTGCCCACAATCATGCTTCCCACCACCCAACCGGCCCAGCGCAGCGTGGCTTCAATGAAAACGGCTTGCTGCTGTTTTTGCGAGTAGTATTCGAGGTGCGGCGTGTTGATGAATAGCCCAATTGCGGAAACGCGGCCCCATGCCAGACCGACCAGCAAGCCTGCCACCAGTCCGCTAATGATACCGGCCCGTACAAACTTCACCCGCTCTGGATGTTCCGGCGGCGGCAGTTGGCCGTAGCCGGCCATGGTGGGAAAATCCGCGCCCGCAGGCTTGCCAAGCACTTGAGTCCAAGAGTCCACCGCCCAGCCGGCGACTTCTTCCTGGAGGCGCGCCTTGCTCGCCAGTTGTCGGGTCAGGTCTTCGGCCGTCACCTTGTTATGGGCCCGTTTCAGCCACAGCTGCGGAATCTGGTTCTCCAAAGCTGCGCGCAAAACCTCCGCCTCGGCTGGGTATTCCTTCAAGCGCTGCTGGATGAGAATGAGAAAGATTTTCGGCGTACTTTGCAACGTGGCAACGCCGTGTTCCTGCAGTAGCAATCCCAGTGCGGTGCGGGCGTGGTCATTCATGGTAGGATCCGTCGTGAGTCGAGGTGAGCCGTCTCAGTCCCGATTTAGAGCAAACATAGCTCAATTTTTCGCCCTCGGACGGGAAAACTGGGATGAAGATTTTGGTCCCGGACCTGATTCTAATCGCCGAATCCTTTGAACGCCTCGGATTGCTTCTGCAGGATCGAATTGTAAACCAATCGAATCTTGCGACGACTACCGAAAAACAATGGACTGGCACTCACAAAGTCCCCATTCGCCGAGATTCGCGGCGCAGGTAAAATGGAGTATTGAGATTTTCAGCGCCACTACCGAGACTTTCATGAAGATTGTGCAGTATCCGCATCCGTCTTTGCGACACAAGGCGAAAGACCTCACCGCGATCGACGACACTTTGCGCCATCATGCCCGTGAAATGCTCGAATTAATGTACGAGCATAAAGGGCTGGGCTTGGCCGCGCCGCAGGTGGCGCTCCCGTACCGGCTGCTGGTCATGAATTTTGCCGGCGATCCGGAGAAGAAAGAGCAGGAATGCATCGCCATTAATCCAGTGATTATCGAACGCAAGGGCGGCATGGTCGAATCCAGCGAAGGCTGCCTGAGTTTTCCGGGGCTTTACCAGAACGTGCGCCGGCACAAGACCGTGATTGTGAGGGCGTACGACTTGGATGGCAAGCTTTACGAAATGACCGCCAGCGATTTGCCGGCTCGCATCTGGCAACATGAAGTCGATCACTTGGACGGCGTTTTGTACATCGACAAGATGGGCATCGTCGGCAAGATGTCGGCCCGCGGCGCGCTGAAGGAATTTGAAGACATTTATCACAAGGCTCAGGAACGCGGCGAAATAGCCGCCAACGAAGAGATTGAACGAATGCTTAAGGAATTGGAAGAAAAAGCCTAGGAGAATTTCGGATTTCAGATTTCGGATTGTTTTCATTCCGAAATCCGAAATCCGAAATCCGAAATGCGTGTCGTGATGATGGGCACCGGCACCTTTGCCGAGCCAACCCTGGAAGCACTGCTCATTCGGCCCGGCCAGGTCGCAGGCCTGGTCACGCAACCGGACCGCGCCATCGGCGCCCAGCGCGGCTCAACGCGCCAGGTGGGCCGCGGTATGAAGGAGATCGCGCAGGCCGCCGGCGTGCCGGTCTTCCAGCCCGATAGCATTAACACAGCAGAAGGTGTCGCGAAATTGAGGGGATGGCGGCCGGATTTGTTGGTGGTCGCCGCCTACGGGCAGATCCTTTCAAAAGATGTGCTTGGCGCCGCCCGCCTAGGCGGCATCAACGTGCACGCTTCGCTGTTGCCGAAATATCGCGGCGCGGCACCGGTAGCCTGGGCCATTTATCACGGCGAAAAGAAAACCGGTGTGACGATTATCCGCATGACGACTGGGCTTGATGCAGGCGAAATGCTGGCGCAAGAAGCCATTGACATTTTCCCGGAAGAGACAGCCGGGGAACTAGAAGCCCGGTTGGCACCCCAGGGCGCCAAGCTCACCCTCGAAGTACTGGACCGGATGCAAGCCGGCACCGTGGCTGGAATTCCGCAGGACAAATCCCAGGCAACGAAGGCCCCGAAACTGAAAAAGAGAGATGGCCTGATCGATTGGTCCAAACCGGCTGAGCAGGTGTGCCGGCAGATCCGAGCCATGCAACCGTGGCCGACGGCGTACACGTTTTTCCGCCGATTCGGGAGGCCAGCCCAGCGTGTTATCATCAATCTTGCTACTGCGACCCAGGCTGCCGATTCAAGGTCGGCGACGCCCGGCCAATTGGCCGGCTCCGGTCATTTGGTCGTATACGCTGGGCAAGGGGCAGTAGAAGTCCGAGAGCTTCAGCCGGCCGGTAAGAATCGCATGTCTGGCGAAGAATTTCTACGCGGCCATATTCTCAAGGCGGGCGATCATTTCGGGCCGGAAACATAATTATTCCGCAATCATCTCCGCATTCCATTCTTTGTCTTCCTGCCGTATGATGATTGCGTGTTGTCATCGATGGGCGAAACCAGGCATGAAGAAAAAGTTCTACCTCGAAACCGTGGGCTGCCAGATGAACGTGCTCGACAGCGAGCTCGTGGTGGGCAGTCTGCGCCGGCTCGGGTACGAAATCGTGTATGAGCCGATGCAAGCCGATGTGATTCTCTACAACACTTGCAGCGTTCGCCAGCATGCCGAGGACAAG
>DATGHS010000044.1:0-8726 GCA_035307785.1 Gemmataceae bacterium | reverse complement strand
CCAACGGGGTTCGATATCACAGCCCAGGGTTGCCGCGCTTCGCGGCTACCCTGGGTGGAGATGTCGCCCCACCATCAACCCTGAAAGGGTTGCATCGTCCTCCGCCCAGGGTAGCGGCGAAGCGCCGCAACCCTGGGCTTTCGGATGTAACGCCTTCGGCGTAAAAACCAGCGTCGAAAGTCCAAGTAAATAGTCAAATTTCATAACGGCCGGCCTACCGTCAATTGGTCGCTACGCGACCAGATGGTAGTCACGAGGTTTTGTAAGGGTCAATAGATTTTACTTCTGCCATTGGGGAATGCTTCATGCCGATCCAAACAACCTGCCCTTCCTGCAATAAACCGTTGCGCGTACCGGATAGTCTCATTGGCAAGAATGTCAAATGCCCCAGTTGCCAGACCACGTTCGTGGCGGAAGTGGAAGGCGGGGAAGCGCCGCCGCCCTTGCCGCGCGAATCGCGGCGCGGCGAAGGCATCCGCGAAGAGACGCCGAGCCGCCGGCCGGTCCGTGAAGAGGAAGAAGAGGAGCGTCCATCGCGGCGCCCCGCTCGCCGCGATGACGATGACTATGAAGAGGATGACCGTGATCGCGACGAGGACTACGGTGAGGAGCGCCCGCGACGCCGCCGCCGCCGTCGGCGCTCCACGGAGTACGCGCAGTCGAAAGTTTCCGGTCCGGCAATCTGCCTGATGATTACCTCGATACTCGGCTTTATCTTCTATGCACTGGCTATTTGCGGAGGAGTTCTACAGACGACCGGCGCTGCGCCCGCCGGCGGTCCAGGCCAGGGCGCATTTGGCGGCGGCCAACCAGCGGCAAACGGCCCCTTCGCCATTGTGATTGGCGCGATCGGGCTCATTTGGTCCATCCTAGTTTTCGTCGGTTCGCTGCAAATGAAGGCACTGAAGAGCCGCGGCATGGCGATGACTGGGGCGATCCTCGCCCTTATACCAAATTATTGTTGTTTGCTGAGCCTTCCCTTTGGCATCTGGGCCCTGGTGGTTCTGAGCGATGCCGAAGTGAAGGAAGCTTTCGGATGAACCAGCCATTAGTGGGCGAAAGATCTTACCAATTCTAGACCGCGGGAAGACTTCATGCCGATTCAGACCTCCTGTCCGAGTTGTGGCCGGGCGCTGCGCGTTCCCGATGACCTCATGGGCAAAAATGTGAAATGCCCGAGCTGCCAGACGCAGTTTGTGGCCGAAGCGGCGGGCGGCGCTGCCGCGGAAGCGCCGCCGCCCTTGCCGCGCGAGTCGCGGCGCGACGAAGGCGTTCGCGAAGACGCGCCCAGCCGCCGGCCAGCGCGAGAGGAGGAATATGAAGAGGAACGGCCGTCGCGCCGTCCCGCCCGACGAGATGATGACTACGACGACGACTTCGACGACGATCGGCCGCGCCGACGAAGCCGGCGCGACCTTGCACCGCATCGCGGCACCATGATTCTGGTCTTCGGCATCCTTAGCTGGTTCGTATGCATCGGCTTCGGCATTGCGGCCTGGGTCATGGGAAACAACGACCTGCGCGAGATGCGCGAAGGCCGCATGGACCGCGAAGGCGAAGGCATGACGAATGCCGGCCGAATCATCGGCATGATTCATGTGATCGTCGCCTGCGTGTTCCTTCTCCTGTACTGCGTGTTCTTCATCATCATGGGTGCCGCCGGCGGCCTGAAAGGAAAATGAGGCAACGAAGCCGGAAGCGCAAGCGGCAGATGGAGCGATGTCCTCCATCCGGTCGCTTGCGCTCCCGGCTCACTGAGTTACCCACCTTCATTGGGTGAGATTCAATAATCTGAAATTCGCATGCCGATTCTTACCACCTGCCCGTCTTGTGGCCGGGCGTTGCGGGTGCCGGATAACTTGATCGGCGCCAATGTGCGCTGCCCCGGTTGCGAGAACATTTTCCGGGCTGAAGGCGATTCCGCGCGGCCGGCCGGGCCGCTGCCAGAGCCCCTCGGCGAGACCATCACCCACATTCCCTCGGAAGCGGTTCGCGAACAGCCGCCGGGTTCCGAAACACCGCCGCCCCTGCCGCCGTCGCCGGCTCGAACCGGCATTCGGGAAGAAGGCGCGAGCCAGTCGGTTCCGCTGCCACCGCCGCCGGAGTTTGACGAAGAAGATGAGGACGACGAAGAAGAAATCGACCGGATGGAAGAAATCCATCGCCGCCGGCGCCGAGGCATATTGCGCGAGGAAGCGCGTGGCCGGGTGAATGCGCCCGGCATTGGGCTGATTGTTACCGGAGTAATTGGCATTCTCGCCGGCTTCGGCCGGATTGCACAACTGGCGTACCTGCTTAGCGTCATGCCCGCCGGCAACAACGACATGATGATGATCCAGGTATTCTCTGAAGGCGGCATGGCCCTGCTGAATTTCGTTTTCGGCATCTTGATCATTCGCGGGGCCATCAAGATGCGCCGGCTGGAAAGCTACGGCTTGGCGCTTACCGCGTGCATTCTTAGCATCATACCGTGCAGCGGCTGCTGCATTTTGGGCCTGGTCTTTGGCATCTGGGGCCTGGTCGTGCTCAACGATCAGGACGTGAAAAGCTCGTTCATGGCCGGCCCGCAGAAAAAGGAACGGCCCGACCGCGACGGCGAAGACGAAAGCCGGCCGGATGCCGATTTGCACGTGGATGAGATTTGATTGTACATGTCAGCCCATCTGTTGAGAGCCGGGAGCGCAAGCAAGCGACCGGATGTGCGTCGTGGTCCCTCATCCAGTCGCTGGCGTTCCCCGGGTCCGAGAACGGACTAAGACACACAACAAACAATTGCACTTCCCAAAAAATTCCCGCAAATTCTGCAAGAATTATCATTTGGGCTGCCTCCTATGGGCAGAATAGAGTGAGAGCAGATGAATTCCGGAAGAGGAAGGCTCATGGCGGATGCACAACTGGCCTGTGGCCCCGCACGGCAGGGAGGCCGTCTTTCCGTGGCGCCGGTGGCGGAACTGACCGACGCGGAACTCCTGGAGCGGTTTACCCGCGCGCGGGACGAGCGCGCTTTTGCCCTCCTGGTGGAGCGGCATGGGCCATTGGTGTGGAGCGTGTGCCGGCGCATTCTGGGCAGCGCCCAGGATGCGGAAGATGCCTTCCAGGCCACGTTCCTGGTACTGGTTCGCCGGGCGGATTCGCTCCAGAATCCGGAATTGTTGGGAAGCTGGCTGTACGGGGTTGCCAGTCGCACTGCGCGTAAAGCTCGCGCGCAGGCCGGCCGCCGGCAGCGGCAAGAAAGGCAGGCAACGCCTGTGGCCACCGAAACTGAACCGACAAACGACCTGGCCTGGCGCGAACTGCGCCAAGCGCTAGACGAGGAATTGGAAAAGCTGCCCGAAAAATACCGGCTACCCCTGGTCTTGTGTTACTTGCAGGGACTTACGAACGAAGAGGCCGCGCGCAGGCTCCGGTGGCCGAGCGGCTCCATGTCATACCGGCTGGCGCGTGGCCGCGAAATGCTCCGCGAGCGCATGGAGCGCCGCCGGCGGCTGGCCCCGGCCGGGTTCTTCAGCTTGGCGCTCGTTCTGGGCGTCGGCAGCGGCGAGCTATCGGCACGGCTCCTCGAGCAAACCACCCAGCTGGCCAAAACGGCCACGGCATCGGGCCCGGCAGCCGCAGTTACGATTTCCGAAAATGTTCGGGCTCTTGCCGAGGCGACTCTCCGCAGTCTGCCCGCGCCCGCGCAAAGACGCTGGTGGCGCTCGCTGCTCCCTCTGGGGCTGGCTGTGTTCATCGCTCTGACGTTAAGCATGTTAGTAGGATTTGCCGACAACCTCTCCCTGGGCCAGAGCCACCGGCGCTCCGCATCCGGCGCCGCTTCGAACGATGGCATGAGCGGGATTCCGTTGACCGTGGGCAGTTCTGGGGCAAACGACGCCAGCGGGCCCGCTCAGCCGTCTTCCATTCCCAGATCCTCTTGCCACGGGCAATAGGAATCTACTCTCCTCTCCCCTCGGTTGAGAGCGAATAAGCAAAGCGGCCTTTTCGTTGGCGGGGACAAACGGCCTGCTGTCCTCGCCGGGTAGGGGCATTCTGGCCGTATGTCCCTACCCTTTTTTTTCACTTCGTTCATTGGTAGAGGCCTGCCGTAACAGAGGTCAGAGGTCAGATATCAGAGGTCAGAAAGCCGGTTCTTCTGGTGCTGATCGTCGACCTCTGGTTATTCGGCGGGCACTGCATCCATGCTCGATCCGCCCAACACATTCTCGTTGATTCCTATCCCGGTTTCCCAACCGCACTACAATTGCCCCAAGATTCCCGACCCCCCGGCTCTCGAAGCGAAGACGCCATGACCGATACTTTTCGCATTCGCCGCGCGGCCTCCCACACTGCCACCGCTGAAGCGCTGGCCGACCTGCTGATCGACTGCGTGGAAGGCGGCGCCTCGGTCGGCTTCATGCTGCCGCTGCCGCGCGCCAAGGCGCTGGCATTCTGGCAGGGCGCGCTGGCGAGTGCGAAGCGCGGCGAGCGCATTGTGCTTGTGGCCGAAGACATCGAGTCCCACCTGATTATCGGCACGGTTCAGGTGGTGCTGGCGATGCCCGATAATCAGCCGCACCGAGCCGACGTGGCCAAGATGCAGGTGCATCGCCAGGCGCGCCGCCGGGGAATCGGGGAAGCGCTCATGCGCGCTGCCGAAGCCGCGGCGCGCGAAGCCGGCAAGACGCTGCTAGTGCTCGACACCGTCACCGGCAGCGACGCCGAGCGCCTGTATGCGCGCCTGGGCTGGCAGCGCTGCGGCGACATCCCGAACTACGCCCTCTGGCCCAATGGCGGCCTGTGCAGCACGACGGTGATGTACCGGGTGTTGGATGGGCAATGACACCGATGCCATTGAACGCGCTTCAGTAGCGGAATTCGCAAGAATTCCGATCGGGCGAAATCGGAATTCTTGCGAATTCCGCTACCATCGTTGAACTCTGCTATCCAGGGGATTGGGGACTGGTTCTCCCCGTTACCTTCGATTATCATCACGATGGTAGTTCATTGCGGGCGCCAACATGAAAAACCTCCTTGCTTTAGTGCTTCTGGGATCCGTACCGCTTTGGGCGCAAGCCGGGGTGTATTACTCGGGCGAAACCATTGCCGAGCTGCCGTCGCAGTGGCGTGGCTTTCTCGTCGACCAGCGCAGCCTGCGCTACCTGGCCGTGCCACCGGCCAAAGGCTTGCCGCCGAGCCCCTTTCAGACCGAATATCGCAGCGCCCTGGCTCGCCTGGAAAAAAAAGAGAAGCTATCTGCCGACGAGATTGCCGACCTCGGCGCGCTGTACATTCGCCTCGGCCAGCCCGGTAAGGCGGTCGAGATTCTCCGGCCGGCTCAGCGGCAGCATCCGGAGCATTTTCGCATCGCGGCCAATTTGGGCGCCGCCTGGCAGCTACAAGGCGATCTGGCGCAGGCAGCGGAATGCTTGCGCGAGGCCGTGAAACTCGCCCCGCCCAAGCTGCGCGTGTTCGAGGAGTATCACCTCAAACTGGTTCGGCTGCGACTGCAGTCGCCGAAAGATTCGCAGCAGGTCGACGACTTGTTCGGCGTGAAATACGTCGGCGAAAAAGGCGCTTTCGAGCCGGGAACCATCGCCGCCCAGGAGCGCAAGAAGCTGCCCGCCAATGCTGTGGCCATCGTGCAGCAACTCGCGCTCTGGTTGCCGGCCGACACGCGCTTGCTCTGGCAACTGGCCGATCTGGCCAATGCCGACGGCGACATTCGCACCGCCTCGGCTATTTTCGATGGTCTCGTGACCGAGTTCGCCCAAACCGCTCCCGAACTACGGCAGCGCCGGCAACAGCTCAAAGCCCTGGCCGACGCGCTGCCGTCCGCCGCGCAGGGCAACGCTGCCCGCACGGTACACGAAGGGCACCAGCGCATCAATTTCCGCTCGCCCCGGCCTCTGGTTCGCAAGTTCGACGTGTCGCAACTGCCGGAGCCGAGTGCCGATCGCACCAACGTGCTGCCCTGGGGCTTGCTCACGGAGACCACGCTCGATGCCAAATTCCGCCCCAGCTTTCCCGAATACCTGAAGAAGCTCGACGGCAAGAGCGTGAGCGTTGCCGGCTTCATGCAGCCGTTGGGCGAAGACGTGGAGCTCTCGGCCTTCCTGCTGATCGAATATCCGGTGGGCTGCTGGTTCTGCGAGACGCCGCCGCCCAACGGCATACTGCTGATCGAGATGCCCACCGGTAAATCGGCCACGCTGCGCCGGGGACTAGTGAAGATCGAAGGCAAGCTAAAGTTGAACGCGACCGATCCGGAGGATTTTCTGTTTTCGCTGAAGGACGCGGTGGTGGGGGAAGTGGACTAGCAAAACCTTCTGAGCCGCGCACGAAGTAAGTGGCGAATCGTCGATTGGCCGCTTACTGCGCTGCGCTCCGTGCGCGGCTCTGACGAGGACGTTGTAAATGAAACAAGCTTGCTGCGCTATATGGATAATGTTGCTGACAACCGTTGTTGCCTCCGCCCAGACGCCGTCGCCGGCGAACGATGACCACTCGATCCTCCGCGACATCGACGTGCCGCCGGTTCGGCGGGTCGCGAAGCCGATGCCTAAGGAATACCAACCCGACCGGATTTCGAACGATGAGGTCCGCCAGAAACCGGAGAAGTTCCCCTTCCGAGCAGCAGTTCTGGCCGCCGTTGATCTCCTACGCAAACATGCCGAGGAATCGCCGCCAGCCACGGAATTCATTGCGCCCCTGCCGAAAGATCGCCCGGCCCTGTTGAAGCGAATCGTCGATAGCCAAAAGCCGCTGGCCCGGCAAATGGAAGAGTTGAAAGAAGCGCAGGAACGCCTGGAAGCGCTTGAAAATCAACGCAAGCGCGAGCCGTCCAAGCGCTGGCAAGCGCATTATGATTTCATCCTGGCTCACGTGCAGTTGCGCTATGCGTATCTGTTCGAATACAGCCTACTACTCGGCGATTTTCGCAAAGACAATCTTCCCGAACTCGATGCGAAGCAGAATCAGAACGGCTGGCGGCTCGTTCCGTCGGAGAAGCTGGCCGGCCCAACCGACCTGAAGGACACCGTGAAATCGGCGCATAAACTATTGAGCAAAGTCGCGAAGGATCACCCCGACACGCCCTGGGCCACGCTGGCCGATCGCGATCTGGGCACGCCCGTGGGGCTGCAATGGGAAGCCGCGGTGATCGCGATTCCACAAAAGAAGTAGGCTTTTCTGCCCTCCCCCAAGGGGCGAGGAAGCGAATTAGCAACGGATCGTGCCATGAATGATATTCCCTTTTTTTGGTTCATTCTCGCCGGCGTCATCATCGTTGTCGTCGCCATTGTGATCATCAATTACTTCGTGGAGAAAAAGCGCACCGAGGCGTTTCAAAAGGTCGCCGAGGAATTCGGTTTCAAGTTTCTCCCCAAAGGAGACGCTGGTCTGCTCGGCTCACTGTCGTCGTTCTACCTGTTCAGCCAAGGGCACTCGAAAAAGCTCTTCAACCTTATGCGCGGCACGACCCGCGACTTGCAAGTCTGCATCTTCGATTACCGTTACACCGTCGGCTACGGGAAACATCAGAAAATCTACCAACAAAGCGTCATCTGCTTCGAAGCGGAAGACATGGATCTGCCGTCGTTCAACCTGCGGCCGGAGAGCTTTTGGCACAAGATCGGCGCCGTGTTCGGTTATAAAGACATTAACTTCGATACCCATCCGGAATTCTCGAAGCGCTATCTCCTGCGCGGTCCGGATGAAGAAGAAATCCGCGAAGTCTTCACACCGGAAGTGCTCGATCAGCTGGAAGAGACCAACGGCATCTGCATCGAAGCGGAAGGGCCGCAGTTGATTTATTACCGCTCCTCAAAGAGACTCAAGCCGGACGAGACGAAAAAGCTGATGGGCGAAGGGTTCGACATCCTGGCCGTGTTCCGAACGCCGGCGGAAGAGTAACCATGTCGGTACCGCGCCATGTCTACGCCGGCCGAACAATCGGGCATCTTGCTGCACCTGGCGGTCGAGGCCATTTTGCCCGTCGTGCCCGGCTGCGCCGAGGTGTTGCTGATGCTCATTCAAGTCTACGGCTATATCTTTATGATCCTCTTTGGCGGCACGGCGTTGCTCACGCTCGTAGGCATGTGCCTGATCTTTTTCCTTCCCGTGTCGGACTTGCCGGCCGAGGTCAAGGCAATTCGGCGCGGGGCAGCGCGTAGCGCCACGCTTCAGTTTCTGTTTTGTTGCCTACTCTTTACTCTGGGCGACGCCATGCGCAAGGGCCGCCGCGGCGCGATCCTGGGGTTGGGCATTCTGATTATCCTCACCCTGGCCGGCGGCGTGCTGCTGATCTTGCCGGGATGTCTCGGCAAGGACACTGGGCCGGGATTGCTGGCCGGCATGTATGTGCTAGCAATCAGCACGGCGCTTTTCGTGCCGCCGTTGCTGGTTGGCGTTAGCCGCTGGCGGCAATTGGAGTGAGGGATCATGCTTCGGCGAGCCGTGCTCCGTAAGGAGCCGGGTACCTGACCCGGCTCCTTACGGAGCACGGCTCGCCGGGTTATTGTCAACCCTTGCATTTCGCACACGGGCTCTCCACAATATCTTCTTAATCCCCTTAGGTGGCGCGATCATGCAGATCTTCCCGGCTATCGACCTGCGGGGCGGCTACTGTGTCCGCCTGAGACAGGGCGATTATGCTCAAGAAACCATTTTCGATAATGATCCGGTGGCGGTGGCCAAACGTTGGGAAGCCCAGGGAGCGGCGGGGCTGCATCTGGTCGATCTGGACGGGG
>DATGHS010000043.1:0-30011 GCA_035307785.1 Gemmataceae bacterium | reverse complement strand
GAGAAGTATCTTGCTTCGCTCCAAAAGGGCGGTGGCCTGAAGGCGACTGTGTTCGCAACCGATCAGCATAAGGACCTGGCGCTGGTGCAACTGGCGAAGTTGCCTCCTGCTACCACGGCGCTCAAGCTCGCCGCAGCCAGTCCTGGCCCGGGCGACAAAGTGCACTCCATTGGCAGTCCCGGCGTGAGCGGCGCCCTTTTCAACTACACCGACGGCACCGTAAAAGCCGTGTACCACAAGAAATGGCTGGCCGGGCGTTCGCCTAATGATCCGAATCCGCTGCAACTCGAAGCGAAGGTGATTGAAACCAGTTCCGGCATCAACAAGGGCGACAGCGGCGGCCCGCTAATGAATGGCAATGCCGAACTCGTTGGCGTCACGCAGGGCGCCTTGATGGGCGGGGCCGACACGCGGCCGATCAGCTTCTTCATCGACGTGAGTGAAGTCAAAGCGCTGCTCAAGACCAAGGGCGTAACGCCGAGCGTGGCCGCATCGACCGATGCTGAAGACAAAACTTCCGACAAGTCAGCCACCACGGTCTCGGCCACCGGCCCCACGAAGGAAGAACTCGAAAAGCGCGAGAACGACGCCCAGTTCAAGCTCTTCCTGGCCAAGGAACTTGACAAGGTTGGGAAGACCGACAAAGCCATCGAACGATACAAAGAAATCGTCACGCTCTACAAGGGCACTCAGGCTGCCGACGAAGCGAAGAAGTTGCTGGAGAAGAAATAACAAGCCCGAAGCGTAAGCGAGGGCGTTTCCAAAATAACAAGCCCGAGGCGTAAGCGAGGGCGTACCGAAATTGAGACCGCCAATCATGGATGTAACCGACAGTTCCCTGGCCATCTTCATCGACTTCGAGAATCTCGCGCTCGGCTTTCAGGGCCGGCGCGATCGGTTCGAAATTGAGCGCGTGCTCGAACGGCTCGTGGAAAAAGGCAAGATCGTGGCCAAGAAGGCCTATGCCGATTGGAGCCGGTTTGCCAGCTACACGGCCCCGCTGCATGAAGCTGCCATCGAGCTGGTCGAAATTCCGCGCCGCGCCCAAACGGGGAAGAACTCCGCCGATATCCGCCTCTGCGTGGATGCGATGGACCTGGCCTATTCCAAGGAACACATCGACACGTTTGTGGTCGTCTCGGGCGACAGCGATTTTTCTCCGCTCGTCTCGAAGCTGAAAGAACTCGGTAAACGCGTAATCGGCCTGGGGATGCAGGATTCGACCTCGGATCTGCTGCGCGACAACTGCGATGAGTTCATCTACTACGAAGACCTGGGCCGTGCGCCGACCGTGATGCCGCAACTCAACGCGCAGTTGCCGGAAGCAAAGAAAAAAGCATTCGAGCTGTTGCTCGATTCGCTATTGGCTCTGCGGCGCGAAAACAAGGAGGTGCTTTGGTCGAGCATGATCAAAGACACGATCAAGCGCAAGAAGCCGTCGTTCAACGAAGCGTACCACGGCTACCGTACCTTCAGCGAATTGCTGGAAGATGCCCGCGATCAGGGACTTCTCGAGCTTGCCACCGACAAGCGCAGCCGAACGTACGTGGTGACGCGCTTCGGGTCCGAAATGACCTCGCGGCCAGTTGAGGGCATTGCCACGAGCAGCCGAAGCAAGTCGTCAGACCCGACCCGGCGGCGGCGGCCACCGACGCGACGTCGTGCATTGGGCCCGATCACGCCGGTGAATGCCGAGGAACCGGCCGCGCCAGTGGAACCCCCGTCCGAGACCAAGCCCGCAGTCGCTGAAAAGCCGGCCCCGCCGCCCGCCGAACCACCGCCCGCACCCAAGCCTGCCGCGGAAAACGGCGGCTGGACGGCACATTTGGATTTGGGACTCGATAACGACGGCAATCGCGGCAAAGGCCGAAGGCAAGATTGAGCTTGCGCCGCCAGTGCACTTCAATGGGCGGGTCTCAAAAACCTTACGCGGTGATTGAGTCAGGTTATTCGCCCCAATTCGTTGCAGGTTTCAGGGGGTGGGTCCGCGCCTGCCGTGCAACGAATGCAACGAAGCAACGAATCGCTACTGACATTTGCTGCTACATGCAAAAACGGCACAATAGCTGTGGTTTTTGCAACTTGGGGGGCAGCCATGTCACATTCAACTAATTCATTGCGCTATCCTGTCACTTACGAAGAAATGGCGAACTCGTGCAACGAATTGCCGGGCTGGCTCTGGCAAGGATTCATTGCCTTCGGGTCAATTACCCTTCTTACCAGCCGCTGGAAAATGGGGAAAACGACCCTCTTGTCGGTGCTCGTGTCCCGCCTGCGCACCGGAGGCGCGCTGGCCGGATTGGAAACCACCACGAGCCCGGCTTTAATTATTTCCGAAGAAAGCCACGCGCTCTGGTTGGAGCGCGGCCGCAAGACGCCATTTGGTTCCGAGGTCCGCTGGGTGTGCCGGCCCTTCATCGGCAAGCCGAGCCGCGACGAGTGGTTCGCCATGGTGCAGCACTTGAGCGGCCTTGTGGCGGGTAAGCCGACTTTAATCGTCATTGATCCGTTGGCGATGGTGTTGCCAGGCTTTGACGAGAACAACGCAGGCACAATTATCGACTCACTGGCACCGTTGCGTCAGCTTGCAGGGGCCGGGCATGCCGTGCTGTTATTGCATCATCCGCCGAAGGGTGGAACGCTCGAGGCGCGCGGCTCGGGCGCGATCAGCAGTATCGTGGACGTCTTGATCCAGATGGACGGTTCACCGAACGAATTGCAGCACCCGAATCGGCGCTGGCTGCGGTGCAGGGGCCGGCTCGACGGCGTCGTCGGCGAACGCCTGATCGAACTGAACGAGGAGCACACCGATTACCACGCGCTCGACCCCGCGGCCGAAGACCTGACCGACGGCTGGTCGGTGATCGAATGGGTCTTGAACGACGCCGACCGGAAATACACGCGCAGCGATATCCTGGACCACTGGCCGGAAATGCGCGAGAAGCCCCACCGGGTAAGCTTGTGGAAATGGCTGGAGCAAGCGGTCAGCGAGGGCCGTCTCCAGCACGACGGCGAAGGCCGCCCGCACAAGCCGTTCCGCTACTGGCTCCGCAGCCGGGAGCAATACTTCTTTCCCGATCTTCCGCCCTTGGAGCCGCTGGGGCGCGTAGCGGAAATGACCGAGGAGGAAGAGATGGAGCTCGTGAATCGCATTGTGGAGCAAGGCAAGGAGGAGAAGCGCCGGGAGAAAGTGTTGAAGGAGCGACGGGGGCGGTAGGAATTAGAGCGAATTTCACATTTCTGTAGCGGAATTCGCAAGAATTCCGCTTGGACGAAATTGGAATTCTTGCGAATTCCGCCACCAGAAATGCTACATCAATATGAGGTCGGCTGTAGCATTTCGTTGAATTGCCGGTCAAAGTCGATATTGACGGAAGAAAGTCGCAACCGCCGCTTTCTCACATTGCCCTTGGGCGACTTGCAGTACAAGGGCTTCGAGCTCTTCCTCGGGGACAATTATCTCAACATCATTCATTTCCAGGAACACAAACGCTGCGACAGTGCCGACGCGCTTGTTGCCATCAATAAACGGATGATTCAGAACGATATGGTAGAGATAAGCCGCTGCCATTTCAAAAAGGTCGGCATGAAGATACTGTCCGCTGAATGTTGCAGCCGGTTGGGCCAGCGCAGAGTCCAGTAAGATTGCGTCGCGTAAGCCGGGAGAACCGCCGTACCGGTCGATCTGGTCCTGGTGAATTTCGATTACTTCGTCGACGGTTAGAAAAATCGGCGACATCCAATCATTCCGCTAGTTTTCTCAGCGTTCGACCATAGCGGCGGTTGGTTTTTTCGAGAGCAGCTTTGAATTTGACCTTACGATTAGACGCAACGGCAGGGGAAATGATAAGAGTCTGCCCGTCCGTCTTGATTTCCAACGGCGTCTCGGGCTCAATTTGGAGCAAATCAAGGACAGGTTTGTCGATAACCAATGCCCAACTGTTGCCGTGCTTGGTAAGTTTCTTGATCACGAGGATTCTCCGAGAAAAATTGGCCGTATTTCCAATGTATCACCACGACGGTTGCGATGCAATTGATGACAGCCGCGCACGGTGCGCAGCGGAGCAAGAGCCCGACAATCGGACATGCATTCATGAGCCGCCGAGTCAATTGATTTTCATCCTGGATGCAGTTGCTTAGGCACCATTTCTTTTCAAGACCGGCCCCGGCAGACCTTCATCCACTCTTCTATTGCATTGTTTGCCGCCAGCCGCCGGGTTACAATCATTTCAACACACCGGAGACGTCGGCCCATGAAAGCAAAACGATTCGGACGCTACATTGTTGCCGCCCCCAAGATCTGCCACGGCAAGCTGACTTTTCGCGGCACGCGAATAATGGTGAGCGCTGTCCTGGAACTCGTTGCGGAAGGCACTAACTGCACAAAGGACAACAACGACAAAAATGACGTAAATGGAACTGTCCTTGGCGTCCTTTTGGTCCTTTCCGTCCCTTTCTGGAGACTCCGCCATGCCCGAAGGCTTCATCCCCGCGCATGGCGGCTATGAAAAACTGCTCTCCTACCAAAAGGCCCAAATCGTCTACGACGCCACCGTCTATTTCTGCGCCCGTTTTCTCGACAAACGCGACCGCACGTACGACCAGATGATTCAAGCGGCCCGCTCCGGCAAGCAAAACATCGTGGAGGGCAGCATGGCTTCGGCCACCTCCAAGGAATCGGAAATCAAGCTGACCAATGTGGCCCGCGCCAGCTTGGAAGAACTCCTCACCGACTACCGCGATTTCCTGCGCAACCGTGGCCTCGCAGAATGGACCAAAGACCACCCTTACACCAAGCGCTTGCGGCAATTAAACCGCGTGCCCGGCGCCACTTATGTAGCTTTTCGAAAAGGTATCGAGAACCCCGATCCGGCTATCTGCGCCAATGGGATCATCGGCCTGATTCGCGTCGCGAGCTATTTATTGGACCGCCAAATTCGGCACCTGGAAAAAGCCTTTGTCGAAGAAGGCGGTCTGCGCGAACGAATGACCCGCGCTCGCCTGGCGCATCGAGATAAACATGCTTCAGCACCGCGCAAGCCGCGGCGGTGATCCCAACGGAGCGAAAGCGCGATTCTCCGTGCTGAAACAAATGGACGAGTTCCTCGGATTGCCGACGCATTCCCCGAGCCCATAGCGTGCGTAGCAAAAATCGAATAAAATAACTATGCTCACCAAGGCGGCTTGGTGTGGTGCAGGTCACCGGCCCCGGTTGGCTCGTTAACCGAGAACAAGCGATGAAATGCATTGATTGCGGTGCTGAAATACCGAAGGAACGTCTTGAGCTATTGCCGAATACTAAGTACTGCGTGAAGTGTTCCGAGCAACACCCGCCGGCCCCGGTCGACCCGAATCTGGTCTGCGCCCGTCCCAGCATCACCGTCCAGAATGGCTTTGGTCCGTCGGATTAGATCAGGGCAAGAACGTGGACCGGTGGTGCGCCCAGCCAGGTCGGCGGCATCTGAGACTTAGTAGCCGAAGAAACCTCGGATGTCCCAGAATGGCCAAAGCCTGCGAACCAGAATGAGCGCCTCTCATTTCTGAATCGTGATTTCGTAGTGCAGATTGAAGGCTGCTTCCCCCCGACCCTTTGGCGGTGTGCCGCGCAGATGGGCCGTTTCGCCGTCGAGCTGGTATCGAAACGGCTTCCCGGTAAACGGGTCGACCGGCAACGGCAAGGTGATATCCGCGAGTTTTTCGGGCAGCTTGCCGCCATGCTCCGCAGCATAAATGCGAATGGCCTCCATGTGCCGCATCATGCCGATGCGTTGCTCCAGGCGGCCCTGCGCTTGCCGCACCCTGATCATGTTCGGAAGCAGGCTGTCGAACAAAGCCGGCTCGTCAATCACCTTTCGGCCGTTGATAAACCAGGTATCCACCAAGCGCGCCATTTCCCAGTATGGCAGCGTCATGACCTTCATTTGGTCGTCCCGGCGCACTTGAAATTCGCGCTTTTCTTCGAGCAATAACACCTGATCAAGCGGAAACTGCAGAAGCTTTTCTTTCGGCAATCCCTCTTCAAGACGGTGGTTGTAGGCGGCGGCCAGCCAGAGCGGTTGCAAGCGACGCTCGTTGAGCCGCTCGCGTGTTTCGCCGCTACGCTCGATCAGCCTGTCAATACGATCGGCCATTCTTTTCAATTGTTCCGGCGTCATCGGCTGGCTATCGTCGAGATCGCGAAGTTCGGCGTGGATCATTAGCCGCTCGCCCTGCATTCCCTGATCCAGGGAAATGAAGGGCTGCGGCAGGTTGGTGAGCGCCCAATAGAGATTGGGGCAACCGGGCTGCTCCAGCATTTCCTCCAACGGGCCGATGGTGACTTGGGCGATGGCGATGCCCACCAGGTCGCCGATCAGCGTTGGGTGCTCGCCGAGGTGCCGCGACATGGCGAACATGGTCTTGGCGGTGACAATCGCGTCGTCGAATCGCCGCTGATTTACTTCCACACGGAAGCGCATCTGGAGCGCTGCCGCCAGTTCCCGCATTTTCTGCAGATCGGGCAACAGAAGACCGATGCCGTCGGTCTTGGCTTTGAGCAGGATTTGCCAGTCGGGCTTGTCGAGCCGGGCCGCCTGGTCGGCCTGCCGCAACGCATTTTTGCCGATGTTGTTCGGATCGGCTGAAGCCTCTGCCTCCAACACGCACTTCAGGAAATTGGGAATTGGATTACCGGGCTGCATCTCCCGAAGTTCGGGCAGGAGCAGGTAACGCAACGCCGGCTTGGGGGCCGGCATGGGCTGCACATTGAGGCGGATCAGCGTTTCCGAATCAGTGGCCTGCTGGGCCCAGACGCTCGACGACAAACTGAGCGGGACAAGGCAACACAGTAAAAATCGGCTCACAGCGTGGCTCCAGGAGCACAAAGGGAGGTGGATGTCTAAAGATGCCCCGATTACCACTCTTAATGGCAATGTATCCCCAAGAGAATTGGATTACAACTGATCAAAGCCGCACATGGAGTAGTAGGGTGGGGGGAGCGCAGCGCAACCCACCCGCGCGGCAACGGTGAGTTGCGCATCCATGCTCCACCCATCCGCGCGGCAACGGTGGGTTGCGCATCCATGCTCCACCCACCCTACCAACTACTTCTCCGCCTTGGCAGCGCGCTTCGATTTCGCGATCAATATCTCAAACTCGAGCCGCTGATCGCGGACCAATTCCAAGGACTGCGGAAGCGCTTGGTGAACCTTAACTTGCCTTTCGAAGTCTTGTTCTAGGTCTATCATTTCATTCGTGACCGATCTTATGGTTGCTTCCCTGTCGGCGTCGCGTGGAGCGGCCTCAAGCGCATATACGAGCGATTTTCGGCGAAATTCAAGAAACAGCTGAAGCCACAACGGATAGCCGCCCAAGGAATTTCCCCTTCGTGCCTTAAATATGTCGCCTGCTTCCTTGGCGGCGCGCAGACGCACCTTCAACAACTTGGCCAAGTCTGTCTGACCGGACTCTGGCGCATTTGGATTAGACGCCTGGTTAATCTCTGCCAAAAGAATCTCCAGGTCCAATCGATGCACCAAGACATTTTGTTCATCGTACGGCTGCAGCCAGGGCTTTTTCAATCGATCTCCCCAGGCTGTTTCAGGCTCTCTGGCTTCTTTGAGAGATGCATTAATCAGGGCCAATTTCTCTTCCGACGATTGCGACAATTCCAAGCCGCAATCCAGCAGGCGGCGATGGCAAGTAAGGAGTTCTTGAACCCAGGTTGACGTGTCCCCAACCAAACTCGTGGGAGCCTTAATTAAGTCGTATTCTTTTTTGGCGCAAGCAAGCATGTCCTCGTGAAGCTTGCGAAGTTCTGCATCACCATAGTTCGGGTCGGCCTTTCGCTTGACCTTTAGAAGGAGAATTTCGAAACCCAAGCGCCGGTCGCGCGCCTCTTCCAGATATTGCGGCAAGGATCGAAAAATACCGTTGACCATGATCCTGCCGCCGCCTTCTTGACGCTTCGCATCGACCATGATCCTGATGTCATCTTCTTGCCGCTTCGCATCGACGACCAATTGTTCGAGCAATGAAATCTGTTCTGCTGGGGAATCAGTCAGCTCCAGGGCCGCCATCAGGGCGTTTCGGTAACACTCGTAAATGGCCGGGAGGGGACTGAAGTCGGTACCGAGTTTTGCCCTTGCAAGATCGTACCGTTGAAGGGATCTGTTCCAGCGTTCGATCTGCAATTTCCTCAGTTGGTCATTTCCCGGATCGAGTTTTTCCAGTTTCGCATAAAGCTTGTGGAGTCCCTCGTCCTGTGGAAGGAACACTGGTTTAGGCTGTTCCTTTTTCGCCCCCGGTTGTTGAGCTTCGATTTTGCGCCGGATCTTGACCAATTTGATCTCAACGTCCAGTCGATATCCATGGGCTCTGTAATAATCCTGTGGCAAGGCAAGACCGCGTTCAATTCGGTCCTTGAAGCTGCGATCCAGATCTACTGCTTTGCGAAGGTGCTCAGCAACGATCAACGCTTGTTCCTCTGGGGAACTTAAGAGTTCCAGTGCGGTCTCTACCATGCTGCGATGGCTTGCAATCAGCGAGTCGAGCCATACCGTCTTGTCTGGAACAATGTCTTCGCGCGCCCTTGTCAAATCGAATTCTGCAATTGCAGACGCGTAGCGTTCCTTCAGAAGTTTGCGCAACTCATCGTCTCCGGCCTCCGGGTACAATTTTGCCTTAGTTTTCGTCAAAGCTGCCACTTGGGCCGGGGTCAAGTCTTTGGACATAGCTTCGATTTCGGCTGGAGTCAACGGCTTGGGCGCTTCGCGCCCGGGCGGGAGGCGTTCAGTTAACGGCGGCATATCCTTTTTTTGCTTAGGCTCTTGGGCCGTTGTCGAACCAATGAATCCGAATGCGGCAAAGGCAAGGATCGAAACTAGTGAACCGATGCGAACACGCATAGAGATAGACGGCGACATGGTGCTCTCCGCGGTGGTTGAAGACTTCGAAATGCCGTTGGCGATTTTCACGCGCAAGGGTCGATGCGTCAAGCAAAAAGATGAGCGAGCGGGTTTTTTAGTCTTCCTTGCCCCGTTCGCGCCTTTCCGCCGTCTTTCTCCCCGGCCGATAGCCGCGTTTTCGCGCTGGGTTGGGCACCGCGTGGTAGTGATCGCGCAAGTCCTTGTTCGCGCGCTTGCGCCGGGCGGTTAGCGCTTCCTTCGGCGGCTGGGCGGGGATCAGCGCGTCGCAGCCGTTGCCGATGAGGTCTTGGCGGCCGGCTTGCAGTAGCGCTTCACGCACCTCGAAATAATTCTGCGGCTTGAAGAATTGCATGAGCGCGCGCTGGAGCTTGCGGTCGCGCAAGTTGCGGGCCACTTCTACTGGTTTCTTCGTGAAGGGGTCGATGCCGGTGTAATACATGCAGGTGGCCACATCGAACGGAGCGGGAATGAAGTCCTGCACCTGGTCGGGCCGGTAGCCATTGCGTTTCAGGTACACGGCCAGGTCGATCATCGCGTTCAGGTCGGAGCCGGGATGGCTGGCGATGAAATATGGCAGCAGGAACTGCTTCGGCTTGCCGGCGGCCTTCGACGCCTTCTGAAATTGCTGGGCGAACGCGCCGAAGTTGTCGATGCTCGGCTTCTTCATCAGTTCCAGCACGCCGGCGTCGGTGTGTTCCGGGGCGACTTTGAGGCGGCCGCCGACGTGGTGCGTGGCCAGCTCGCGGACGTAGTTCTCATCGAGTTGGGCCAAGTCCATGCGAATGCCGCTGGAAACGAGAACCTTGCGAATTCCCGGCTCCTTCCGCGAGCGCTTCATCAAATCGATCAGCGGGCCATGATCGGTGCCGAGCAGTTTGCAGATGGTCGGGTGAACACATGAGAGACGCTTGCACTTCGCTTCCACTTCGGGCCGGGTGCAGCGCATCTGGTACATGTTTGCGGTGGGGCCGCCGAGGTCGCTGACGATACCCTTGAATTCGGGATCCTGGCCGAGCGAGCGCACTTCTTTCAGGATCGATTCCTTGGAGCGCGACTGAATGATCCGGCCCTGATGCGCAGTGATGGAACAAAAGGTGCAGCCGCCGAAGCAGCCGCGCATGATCGTGACCGAATCCTTGATCATCTCGAAGGCGGGAATCGGCTCCTTGTACGAAGGATGCGGCCGGCGGGTGTAAGGAAGATCGTAAATCGCATCCATTTCCGCTTCGGTTAGCGGGAAATCGGGCGGGTTGGCGATTACGGCCTGGCGGTCGTGGAATTGCACGAGGGTGGCGGCGTTGAACGGATTGGTGTGCACGTGGATGAGGCGTGTGGCTTCGGCGAAGGCGAGCTTGTCGTTCTTCACTTCGTCAAATGACGGCAAGGCGACGACGTACGAGCCAGAAGCGTAAGCGACGGTGTCCGGTCCGTCGCTTACGCTTCCGGCTCGTACATTCGCTGACTCATTTGCGCCGAGTGCATAGGCGACTCCGCGCAGGTCTCGCAGATCGCGCACCGATTGGCCGGTCGCAATTCGCCGAGCAATTTCCACAATCAGCTTTTCGCCCATGCCAAAGACGAGCACGTCGGCTTTGCTGTCGAGCAGGATCGAGCGGCGGACGGTGTCGCTCCAGTAATCGTAATGGGCGAGCCGGCGGAGCGATGCTTCCACCCCGCCGGCGATGACCGGCACGCCGGGGAAGCCTTCACGGCAGCGCTGGCAATAGGCCAGGGTGGCGCGGTCGGGCCGCAGGCCGATCTTGCCGCCCGGGGAATAGGCATCGTCGTTGCGGACCTTCTTGTTGGCCGTGTAGTGGTTGATGAGCGAATCCATGTTGCCGGCGCTCACGGCGAAGAAGAGCCGGGGCCGGCCGAATTGCCGCCACGGCTCGCACGAGCGCCAGTCGGGCTGGCTTAGCATCGCCACGCGGAAACCGGCCGCGGCCAGCACACGATGGAGAATCGCCATGGCAAAGCTGGGGTGATCGACATACGCGTCGCCCGTGACGAAAACGATATCGACGTAATCCCAGCCGAGCGCGCGCATTTCCGCCGCCGTCATCGGCGCGAGGGCGGCATTTTCCTGCGATAGTTGCAGCGGCAAGCGGCTCATCGGATATCCCGGGTGAGTTCCAAAGGGGCATTATAGCAGAAGGGGACGCAGCCTCAGCGCGGTATGGCATTGCATTCGGAAGTGGCTCAAAATCGTGCTCGCAAGCTCATAAAGTTTGAAGAACTAGTGTTCTGCGGTACGCCGAAGGCGTTTCATCGCGTAGCCTAGGGTTGCGGCGCAGCCGCTACCCTAGGCGAGACGGATGCAACCCTTTCAGGGTAGGCGTTCGGGCGGCGTTCTTTCCCAGGGTAGCCGCGAAGCGCGGCAACCCTGGGCTATGATATGGAACCCCGTTGGGGTTCGGTCGCTGGCTGCTCCATCCAAAAGTCCAAGTAAATAGTCAAACTTCATCAGCCTGCGACCGTTCCCGCAGGCTAAAGACTGCGACTATTGCGAGCCGCTGCGGACGGCTTGCGAAGCGAGCGGGACGGTGGGTGAAGGATTGTCGTTGGCCCGGCCGCCGGGAAGTTGGCCGGCGCGAATGGCGAGCAAGCGTTGGACCGGTTGCTGTTCTTCGCGGCCAATGAAGAACTGACAGCCAAGTGACTTGGGATGATCAACTCTTGCGCCAATGACGATGTACTCGTTCAAGTCGAGGGCCATTTCCCAGCGCAAAGCGGAATATGTTTCGACTGGGTTCTTCGCCAGGCCGACGGTGGCGGTCAGTTGTGACCAGGGGCTGTGTTCGCCGTGCTGTACCTGCGGCGTGAATTGGAGCTGGAGTTTGTGCTCGTGGTTCGGCACAGCCTCGATTTGCAAAATGCACTGCGCTTGCGGCAGTGCCACCGTTTGCGTCTTGCCGTCGGAAACAATTTCGAACTCACAATGTGAGTGCGGACCGCCCAGGCTCAGCGCCACCGGGTCGCCGAGGCGCCGGTGCAAGCGGCGCGGATTCGGGTTGGTCTTTTCGGAAGTAAGGATTTGCAGGAATTCGGGCGGCCGGCCCACCATCAGGCCGGCGCGCAGGCCGTTCTCTTCCAGCATTGTCCTGGTTTCGGCCGGCAGCGTCTGCTCAATGGCAGTGTTCCATAAATCTTCGTTGATGTACTGGTCGCCGATGGTCGTCTCCAGCACTGCTACTTCCATTACGACGACATCGGAGCCGGCCGGACCGCCGAGCGAATGGAAGATTTTGCTGGTGGATGGGCCTGGCGGCGATTGGTTGAGCCAGGGCAGCCAGCAGCCCGAAATGATCAGCAGCAGAAGGCAGAAGACGGATCGTCGCATGGCCGGCCTTCCTGTGTTTCCGTTAGCGGCCATCAGCATCTATGCGAACGGGAACTTCCAGCGTTTGGGGCACGGGCTGGAGCACGTGCACGCGAACGACGCTTTGTCGTGCAGGCGTGTGATCCTTTTTCACCTCAACCCGAACGGTTGCCGTGGGCCAGGCGCCTTCGGCGAACCGACACGTCAGAGCGGGGTCGTCGCATTCGGCTTTGCCGATCTCGACCGGCTGACCATCTACGTGGCGAATCAGCACCGCGAAGCTCGAAGCCTGAGCGGCCGGGAGCTTGATCTCTTCCGGCGAAACAAGGTAGCGCCGCTTGCTGCGCAGCGTGCCGGTAACCGCGATGGCGATTTCGCGGTAATCGGGATCATCGCTGAAGACCTGCACGGCTTCGTTGAACGGGCCGTCGGGTCCGTCGGCGAGTTGCACGCGGAGCTTGCGCGCCCAGCCGGCGGACGTGTGCTGCCACGGTTCGCTCCATTCGGCGAGCAGGCGCGGTGACGAGGTCCGTACGACTGAAACAGCAAGCGGTTTGACACGACGATCGATCAACGTGATTTCGTGGGCCAATCCAGCGCGGCCAATCAGGCGCAACGCGGCGGGTTCGACCGCGACTTCGCGTTCGATATTCGCTTTCACTTGCACGCGAACAACTTGATCCTCGTCGCTGCCTGCGCAGCGGCACCGCAAGTAGGCGGACCAGACATTGAGTCCTTCTGGTTGGCTTAGCGTGCCGATTTCCAGGTCTAACGTCGTGGAGTCACCTGGTTTCAAGACGGTATTGGAAAGCCTGGGCTTCAGGCAGCCGCAACTGCCGCGCGTTTCAAGAATCTTCACCGCGGTAGTGCCACGATTGGTGAGCGTGAAGGATTGTTTCAATGCCGGCCCGCCGCGCACCGTGCCGCGATCCACCACGGGTTCGGGGCAGGCCAGTTGCGCAGTCTGAGCGGGTCCGACAAGTAGGGAAAGAAGCAATATGGTGTTCATGGCGCTGCGGAAATACTCCAAAGCGCCGCCAAATGCAAGAGCAAAGCGATCTCGTCATTTCCCCTGTGGAACCAACAACACCGTGCCGTCGCTGAGCGGGGCGAAGAGCCGGCCGTCGCCAAAATCGGCGGGAGCGCTGGCCGGCGCGGCGGGCAGCACTCCGGTCATGGGGAACGTCTGACCGGTTGGCGCCCCGGTTTGAAGGTCCAGCGAGTCAAAACGGCCAGCCAGGTCGGCGACGATCAGCGTGGTGCCGGAAAGGTAGGGCCGGCTGGCGATGGCATCACCCTTGGCCCGGTACTTCCACGCCGGTTGCGGCAAGTCCGGAGCCAGGCAGACCAACGTGGCGCGGTCCACAATGACGAAGATGCGAGCCGGCTGGCCCTTGCCGCCGACCAGGTATGGCCCGCCGGTGATTTCGTTGCCAAGGCGCTTCCAAGTGAGAACCGGTTGCAACGACTCGCCATCCAGCAGCGAAATCTGGCCGGTAGTGTCGGCCACCACGATCTGGGGCGGTCCCTTTTCCGCGGGCAACGCCACAAGCGGAGACACGATGCGGCCGGCAACTTTTTGCTCCTGCTTTTTCTGAAACGCGCCGCCGGCGGGCCAACTGAACTTGGCGATGCCCCGGAGACCGTCGGTCACCAGCAAATCATCTCCGTCCAACGCCAAAACGAAAACGCGCGTCTCGGGAGTAACCGTGGTGGAGCCCCAGTCGGGTCCGTTTTCGCCCTTGTCGCTACCGAGCTTTTGCCGGTAGAGCGAGCCATTCGCGCGCGGCACAATTAGAGTGCTGCCAGACAAAACCGCAGGGCCGGCCATCGGGGCGCCCAAATTGATGGCGGGCAAGTCTTTGGCGCCTTGGCCTTCCGTGATTTGCTTGACCAACAGCTTCGTTCCATTTTCTGTCGGCACGATGGCGTAAGCTGTTTTGCCGTCGGCTGCCCGCAGCAGCGCCGTTTCTCCGGTTACAGCGGCGCGCGGCGGCACCAGCACCTGGCCGCCGCGATACCATTCCTGGTTCGGTTGCGGTTTGAGTTCCGGCTGATTGGGATCGATTTGATACACGCCGCCGTTCTGGTCCATCTGCAAAACGGCGCCGCCCAGCGCTACGGGATCACCTTGCACCACCAGGCCGAGGTTCCGTTGCCAGCGAATGAGCCCCGATTCGGCCTCCACGGCTGTCGCCAGGCACGCCGGCGAGTTTGGCATTTGCGTGACGACGATCAGCAATGTGCCGTCGGCGCTAACTTGCGCCGCGTGGAGCGGCGTGCCAAGAAGTAGCGGCTGCTTCCATCCCTGGGCGAGTTTCAACCCTTCCTTGGGGTCGAATCCGGAGCGAAGCATCTTCAATTCGCCATTGGCCAGATACCAGAATTCGTTTTCGCCCGCATACACGACCTGGCCGCGCCCGGCAATGCGGCCGCTCGCCGTCTCGGGCTCCAATATCTTCTGTCGGAACAGGGCGCCTTCCTGATCGGCCATGGCATTCAGGCCGAACAGCGCGAAGGCGCCGGTGTCGGTCACGAGTGCCATTTTTTCCTGATTGCCCACCGGTGCGAACCAGGACCAGCCTTTCAAGCGCTCTTCGCGAAGGGCAACCATCTGCTCACTTGCCGGCAGGCCCAAGCGGAATGTGCGCAAACGCATTCCGTTAATGCCGTCGTTTTGAGTAAGGACCAGGTAGCTCGGTGCAGCACCGCTAGCCTCGTCGCCCCCGCCAATCACCAGCGGTTCGCTGCGCAGCGTGCCGCTGCCGTGGCCGGTAACGAGAATCGCTTGCAGGAGAACGGGCGGGCTGTCCGCATCGGCACTCGGCGGGTTCGTATCCAGCACAAAGACGTTTTGGCTGTCGGCCGGCAAAAACAGCCGCCCAGTTCCTTCTTGCAACACACCGCCCGGTCCGAGTTTTTGGCCCATCGGAATATAGCCAAGCCGCTGGCCGTTGAAGGTTTCTAATACCGCGACTGTGCCTTTTTCGTCGGCAAGGGGAACGTAAGCCTTTCGCTCCACAAGAACCGGGCTGCCGCGACAAGGCGCCGGCAGAGTCGCATACCAGCGCGCCGCGCCGGTTATCGTTTCGCGGGCTATTAAACCGCGGCCATCGGGAGCCGGAACCAGAACCAATTCTGGGTGCGTTTTCCCCAGCGCCGGCACGCGCAGGGGCAGGGTGGTCGTGTCAATCCCGACGCGGCTGGTCCAGAGAATCTGCCCATTTGATTCCGCAAGCGCGAATAACACACCGCGAGCCAGGGCGAACACCACGCGGTCACTCCCGGCGTCCTTCGGTGCAATCGTCGGCGCAGGTGCCACAATCAGCGATTGCAAGTCGCTCTTCGGCGGCTGCGAGGCAGCCTGCGGTTCTTTCACGAACTTGATCTGATCGCGCAGGAACTTCTTGGCCTGATCGAGCAGGCCCTTGAGGGTGGGATTATTCGAGTAGCCGTTTTTCACGGTCTCATTCTCGACCTCCGCGACCTTTACGAGGCTTGGGGCTTTCAAAGTATCTTCGGCCCGCTTGATAAACTCCGCCAATTTCTCTTCGGCGTCGACCCTTGTTGCCAGGTCCGTTTCGCGTTTCGTGATCGATTCCGGAATCGGCGGCTGCGCTTGCGACGGAGCGTTGTCGGTGATGAATTTCTCGAGATTGGGCATGTCGCGAAGAAGAGTCTTGGCGGCCGCGTAGTCTTTCGCCTCACCGGCTTTCTGTGCCAGGTCGAGATGTTCGGTTGCTAGCTTTACGCCTGCCTGCCAGGTATCGGGTCGCCGCCCATTCAGCCATTCCCTGGCCCTTTCGTTGTTGTCGAGCCGAACCTTCGTCACGAATTCGTCGAATTTATCTTTGCGCTTGAGAGGAGGGTCGTTGCCCTCTAGAGCCGCGCTTTGGGCCTCCAGATACTGGGAGACGAATCGGTATTTTTCACGATCCTTGCTGTCGGGGAATTTTTCAGACAACTCTTTGTATTTCTGTTTGGCGTCGCGAAAACGTCCTTGGTCCAGATCGTGCTGTGCCGCCGTGGCCATGTCCGCTTCGAGCTTTTTGATGCCCTTGGTGCGGTAATAAATCGTCAACCAGAAACCACCGGCCAAGATGGCAATGCAGACAATGATGCCCCATAACATCCATCTCCGCTTGTGTGGCGGCGGGGCGAAGTCATAGGTCGGCTCATACTCTTCCGCCGGCGGCAACTCCGCGACGTCGGAGGCCGCCAGGCCATCCGAAACCGGATTGGCCTCTGCAGGTTCGCTGCCCGGCATCTGTTGCATCCACGCCAGCACTTCATCCGATGTCGCGGACTGATTCACGACTGGGGCCGGTTCCTCGGCGACTGGGATCTGAGCCCGCTCGGTTTTCCGAACGGGTGGCGGCGGCAGCTGCGACCAGTCGGCTTCTTTCGGCACTGCGGGAACGGCCGTCTTGGTGCTTCGCTTGGGCTCCGGAATAGCGGCCTTGCCGCTCCGAATGTCTTCCGTTTCGCCATCGATCTGGGGCGCCCGGCGATCCGTGCGCGTGCTGGGTTGCTTGGTGGTTTTCGGCTTGGGGCCGGCGACCTCGGCCACTTCGAACACTTCCCGGCACTCGGGATTGGGGCAACGAATCTTTTGCCCCAGCAAGGCACGATTGAGTTGGTATTTGCCCTTGCATTTCGGGCACATCACGTTGACATTGTCAGACACGTTGGTTTTTCCCGTGAAGAATGTGGCAATCCGGCGAATGAACTTGCAAGAACCCTTGCTCGCGCTGCGGGCTCTGTTTGAATCCGGGTCTTAGCCTCATTCTGGCGGCTGTGCCGGACACTGACAAGATGATACCCGCCGAGCAGGCGATTTTTCCGGAAAGCCGCTCCGCTGCTACCGGCCCGTGCCCTTCGGAATATGCTCTCTGTATGAAGCCGGTACAACCCTGGGTTGAGGAACTGAATCCGCCGCCTGATCCGTGGAGAGTTGCGCGGCAACTGTCGGACCGGCCGGGAATGCTCTTCCTCGATAGTGCCAGCGGACCAGCGGAGCTTGCGCGATACTCCTACGTGATGGCCGAGCCCTTTGCCTGGCTTGAATCAAACGCTCGAAACGTCTTCTTTTGCGGAGTGCGCCGAGACGAAGATCCTTGGCATACGCTCGCTCGGCAGCTTGAGGATTGGCGCCGGCCCACGATTGCCAGTCTGCCTCCCTTTCAAGGCGGCGCGGCCGGCCTGTTCGGCTACGATCTTTGCCATTGGCTGGAACGTTTGCCCCGACATCGCCGTGACGGATTTCAGACTCCAGACATGGCCATCGGCTTCTACGATGAGATCGTGGCCTGGGACCATGCCGAGAAGCGGGCTTGGTGGATTTGTTGGCGGCTGCGACCAAATCGCTTCGTCGATTTTATGAGTAAGAGCTATTACAAAGATCGCGAATCTGTCACCAATCTCGATTTACCCGTAACGGATCAGCATTCGCTACTGACCTATTACAATTCCGGGCTTCGTGTCCATAGCAACGTTCATCGCTCGGCCTTCCTTGCGGCGGTGCAGCGTGCAATCGAATACATTCACGCGGGCGATTGCTTTCAAGTCAACCTGGCCCAGCAATTGCAAGCTCCAGCCGTTTCTTCAGCAGTTCAGCTGTACGAGCGCCTTCGAACTTGCAATCCGGCTCCGTTTGCAGGCTATTTCGACATCGGTGAGTTTCAGATCATGAGCGCTTCGCCGGAGCGCTTCGTGCAGCTCGACGCGAACGGCAACGTTGTTACGCGCCCAATCAAGGGCACTCGGCCGCGCGGCCGTAATGAGCGCGAAGATGCAGCCAATCGCGCCGAGCTACTGGCGAGCGCGAAAGATCGGGCCGAAAATGTGATGATTGTCGATCTGTTGCGGAATGATCTCGGCCGGGTCTGTGAGTATGGATCGGTGCGAGTACCGGAGGTTTGCCGGCTGGAAAGCTATCCGACGGTTCACCACTTAGTTTCCGAAGTGCGAGGCCGACTGCGAAAAGACAAGACGGCGGTCGATCTCTTGCGCGCGACCTTCCCCGGTGGATCTGTCACCGGTGCGCCGAAAATTCGGGCGATGGAGATCATCGCGGAACTGGAGCCGGATGCTCGCGGACCCTATTGCGGCTGCCTCGGCTGGATTGGCTTCAACGGGGCGATGGACACGAATATTTTGATCCGGACTTTTACCCAGGGACACGGCCAGTTGCGTTTTCCCGTGGGCGGCGGCATTGTGGCTGATTCAATTCCCGAGCGCGAGTATGAGGAAACGATGCACAAGGCCGAAGGGCTGTTACGGGCTCTCGACTTGGACCACTCACCACTCCGCACTCACCACGCACCAAAATGATCCTCGAAGGCATCATCACCACCGTCTCGCCGCAAGGCGAAATGCACATCGCACCCATGGGGCCGCGGGTCGAAGCGGGAATGGAGCGCTTTCTGCTGCGGCCATTTCCCACCTCGCAAACTTATCGCAATCTGCTCGCTCATCCTGAAGGCGTCTTGCACGTGACCGACGACGTCTTGCTGCTCGCGCGCGCTGCGATCGGCATGATTAAGGAACTGCCGGCGACCAAACCGGCCGAAAGAGTGCGTGGCTTTATACTGGCGGAAGCTTGCCGGGCTTACGAATTCCGCGCGCTGTCGGTGGACGACTCGGAGGAGCGGGTGAAGGTGCCCTGTGAGGTGCTCCAGGTTCACCGCATGCGCGACTTCTTCGGTTTCAATCGCGCCAAGCATGCGGTCGTTGAGGCTGCAATTCTAGCTACGCGAGTTCATTTGCTGCCGAAGCAGGAGATTCTCAGCGAGTTCACGAAATTACAAGTGATCATTGGCAAAACAGGCGGAGAGCAGGTAGTGGAGGCTTTTGAACTATTGCGGCAATATGTCGAGCAATTCAGCGACGCCCATTAAGATTCAATTCGCAATCTGTCGATAACACTCACAAACCTTGCCGGACGGGTCGGCTGTTACGCTCTTATCGCGCGTATCCATTGGCAACGATGGATTCTCAAACGAACCCAGGGAGGGGCAAGATGCCGCGCGCGGTGTTACAAGTCGAAAATCTGGAATCGCGAACGGTGCCCGCGTATCTCGCGCCGGCCCAAGTTCGCCATGCCTATGGATTTGATCAGATTCAATTCTCATCGAGCGGCAAAAATGTGGCCGGCGACGGCTCGGGCCAAATCATTGCGGTGATCACCGCGTTTGACGATCCCAATATCACTTCCGACCTCGACACTTTCGATTCGGCCTTCAGCATCAACGGCACGCAGAGCCTTTTGCAACAATACGGCACCGCCGCCCGTGATCTCATCAAAGTGCCAATGCGAACCGGCGAGGCGACCATCGGGGCTTGGGCCCGGGAGACTGCCCTGGATGTGGAATGGGCCCATGCCATGGCGCCCGGCGCTCGAATCTTGCTGGTCGAAGCTCGCTCAGACACATTCGGCGACATTCTGGATGCCGTGGATTACGCGCGAAAGTATCCCGGCGTGGTAGCGATCTCGATGAGTTTTGGGGCTGCCGAATTTCCGCTTGAGACGGCAGCCGCTTACGATGGCCACTTTACCACGCCGGCCGGCCATCTCGGCGGAGCGAGCTACCGTGGCGGCACCTTGCTTCCCGGCGGCATTACGTTTGTCGCTTCGACGGGTGATCTGGCCGGGAAGACGGAGTGGCCCTCCGTTTCGCCCACCGTTCTGAGCGTGGGCGGCACGTCGTTAGCGCTGGATTCGAACGGCAACTGGCAGAAGGAAACCGCCTGGTCGAAGGGCGGTGGCGGAATCAGCGCTTATGAATCGAAGCCCACGTATCAGAACGGGTTCCTCAGCGGCGCACTGCGCGGTACGCCGGATGTCGCGTATCAAGCCGATCCAAGCGTCGGCTATGCCTTTTACAGTTCGGTTCCGGACAATG
Organism: Gemmataceae bacterium; assembly: GCA_035307785.1. Taxonomy (GTDB): domain Bacteria; phylum Planctomycetota; class Planctomycetia; order Gemmatales; family Gemmataceae; genus DATGHS01. The sequence continues at coordinate 9,882 of DATGHS010000043.1, read as the reverse complement.
GCCAAAGCGGCTGGCAGGCGATCGGCGGCACCAGTGCGGGGGCGCCGCAATGGGCCGCGCTCGTGGCGATTGCCGACCAGGGCCGCGCGATTCAAGGCTTCGGTTCGCTCGACGGCTTCTCCCAAACCTTGCCGGCCCTTTATGAACTTGCCAGCCAGTCCTATGTCACTTATTTCCACGACATTACGAGTGGCAGCAACGGCAACCCCGCGAAGACCGGCTATGACCTCGCCACGGGCCTCGGCACGCCGAAGGCAGCAAGCTTGGTCACCGGCTTGGTGGGCTATCATTAAGCGACCGGTTTCAAAATCGCGACGAGTTGTAGCCGCGGGCTTTAGCCTGCGGATGCCGCCGCAGGCTAAAGCCTGCGGCTACAGATTCGCTGCCCGTCATTTCTCTAAAAACTCCGCCCAGCGCTTCGAGGTCTTCACTTCCTCGCCCTTGTCCGTAAGCACGGTGATCATCGCAGCGGCGCCATCCGTTGCTTCGACCAATTCCAGCGCTTTCTTGGGCGGCAGAATCATCACGGCCTTTGTCATGCTGTCGGAGTCGATTCCCTTCTGCGCGACCACGGTCACGCTGCGCCGACCCGACAGGCCCAGCCCAGTTTTTGGATCGATGATGTGCGAATAACGCACGCCGTTGATGAGCGTGAATTGTTCGGCATCGCCGGACGTAGACACGGCTGCATTGTGCAGGCGCAAGTAGCGCTGGGGTGAATCCTTGGTCAGCGGTTCGATGCCGATTTTCCATCCCGGCGAATTGGGCGCCGCATCGCTCACCGCAATATCGCCACCAGCCGCCACAAGTGCCGACGTGATGCCGTCTTTCTTCAAGACTGCCTGCACTTCGTCCGCGGCATAACCCTTGGCGATGCCGCCTAAATCGAGACGCATGCCGGGCACCAACAGGCGCACCGTTCTTTCCTTTTCATCGAGTTCCATCTTCTGGTAGCCAACTTTGGACTTCGCCTCGGCCAAATCCTTTTCTTCCGGCATTTTCTGAATTCGCCGGGCAATGCGCCAGAGCTTAACGACGGGGCCGACAGTCATGTCGAACGCCCCGTCCGATTTTTTGGCCAGTTCCTGACCCTTGCTGAGGACGAAGAACAAATCTGGACTGACTTTGACGGGTGGGTGGTTTGATTGGTCGAATTGCGCGCAAAGCTGCATCAATTCGCTTTTGGGATCGTAATCGCTCATGATACGATTTAACTCGGCCACGCGCGTGAAAGCTTCTTTGGCTGCCCGGTCGGCGGTCTCCTTGTTGGCGGCATACAGGACGATGCGGAACTTCGTGCCCATGTGCTGCTGTTCGTATTCGAAGCGCATGGGGGAGTCAGCGCGGGCAACTCCGGGCACGAAAAGCAGCGAAAAAGCGAGAAAACCAAGGCACGTTTTCATAGGATTTCCAGACCGGAATTCGCAACCTGAACATCGCATCTGACGGGCGGCGCGATCCGCGCTGCCGATCGGTTCATTCATGAGAGTACCACGCATGCCGCGTCGATTAAAGGTCGCCGCTGCCATTCTATTCTTGGGCGGGGGCTTGCTGGCGATAGCGCCGCCGAAACCCCCCGCGCAAGCAGCGCCGACGCCGGCGAAGACCAAGCACGATAATTACACCGAGACCATTAAGCCGAAAGAAGCCGACGATGAACCGGTGAAGTTTGATATGGTGGCTATCGCCGGCGGCACATTCGATATGGGCAGTCCGGACACGGAAAAAGGCCGCAATGCTGATGAAGGTCCGGTTCATGCCGTGACCATTCGCCCCTTTTGGCTCGGCAAGTGTGAAGTCACGTGGGACGAATTCAACATGTTCTTGCAAGAAGTGGGCGTGGAAGACCGCGAGGAGAATAACCGCCGCCTCAAGGCGGATGCCGATGCGCTTACGGGTCCGACGCCCACCTACGTGGATAAGTACTACGACCACGGTCGCTCCGGCTTTCCGGCACTATGCATGACTCAGCACTGCGCGATGGAGTACTGCCGCTGGCTATCGAAGAAGACGGGCAAGATTTATCGACTGCCGACGGAAGCCGAATGGGAATATGCCGCGCGGGCCGGCACCAACACGGCTTACTTCTTCGGTGATGACCCGGCCAAGCTCGGTGACTACGCCTGGTTCGCCGAGAACTCGCAGGATGAACTCCATGCCATCGGCACCACGCACAAAGTGGGCACCAAGAAGCCCAACCCGTGGGGCTTATATGACATGTATGGCAACGCGATGGAATGGTGCCTGGATCATTACGACAAGGACTGGTACAAAAAGACATCGGTGGAAAAGCCGGCGCTCTGGCCGGTAAATATCCCAACGGACCGGCGCTTTTCCCACGTGACTCGTGGCGGCTCCTGGCGCGACAAGCCGCCAGCGCTTCGCAGTGCCGCGCGCCGCCCTTCCGACCGTAGCTGGCTCAAGCATGACCCGCAAATTCCGCAAAGCATTTGGTGGCTGACCAAGATGGACGTGGTTGGTTTCCGGGTAGCCCGGCCGGTCCAGGAACAAGACAATCTGAAGGGCTTGCGCTCGAAGGTAACGCTGGATAGCGACTATTGAACATGTGTTGATCTCACCCTTTTCTCTTTTTCGAGGACCTCTCTATGTCGAATGAAACCACTGCGAAGTCTGTGGATCGCCGCGACTTCTTGAAAGCAGCGGGCTTGGCTGCGGCCGGCGTGGCGACTGCTTCCATCGTCAATCATGCCTACGCCGGCGGCAGCGACACGATTAAGGTCGGCCTCGTAGGCTGCGGCGGCCGTGGCTCCGGCGCCGCCCGCGATTGCACTTCCTCGGCGCCGGGCGTGAAGCTCTGGGCGCTGGGCGATGTATTTAAGGGTCAGGTCGATGGCGCCAAGCGGAACCTCGGCAAAGCCCTCGGCGATAAATATGAAGTCGCCGACGACCGCTGCTTCGACGGCCTCGATGCATATCAGAAAGTGCTCGACAGCGGCATCGACCTGGTGATATTGGCCACCACGCCCGGGTTCCGGCCCTTGCACCTCGAAGCCGCCGTGCAGGCCGGCAAACACATCTTCACGGAAAAGCCGGTGGGCGTGGATGGCGCCGGCATTCGCAAGGTGCTCGCCCTGGTTGATAAGGCCAAAGAGAAGAAACTGTCGGTCGTGGCCGGCACACAGCGCCGCCATCAGGCCGGCTATCTGCAAACGATGAAGCAGGTTCACGACGGCGCCATTGGCGATATCGTGTCCGCTCGTGCTTACTGGAACGGCGACACCCCCTGGACCCATGCGCGTCAGGATTGGATGAGCGATGTGGAGTTCCAAATTAAGAACTGGTACCACTTCGTGTGGACGTGCGGTGACCATATTGTCGAGCAACACGTCCACAACCTGGATGTGATCAACTGGGCCATGAAAGCGCACCCCATTTCCGCGTCGGGCATGGGCGGCCGCAGCAATCGTCCGCAGGGCGACCCGGCGGTGGTGGGCCAGATTTTCGATCATTTCGCCGTGGAATTCACCTACCCCAACGGCATGGTCATGCAGAGCTATTGCCGGCAGATTTCCAACTGCACCAATAATGTTTCGGAAGTCCTTGTCGGCACCAAAGGTATTTGCCATACCAGTGGCTACCGCATCAATGGCAAACCGGTATTCGAAGGATCGGAAGTCAACCCTTACGTGCAAGAGCACACCGACCTGATCGAAAGCATCCGCAAGGGCGAGCCGCTCAATGAATTGAAGAGCGTGGCGGAAAGCACGATGACCGCGATCCTGGGTCGCATGACCACTTACAGCGGTCAGGCCATGACCTGGGATGAAGCCTTGAATATGGACGACAGGATTTCGGCCTTCCCCGACAAACTCTCCCTGAAGATGTCGTTGCCGGTGGCGCCGATTCCCGTTGTGGGCAGCCGTGCCAAGCCGAAAGCAAGGAAGACGACCCGGTAATCTAATCTGCCGCTTGCGGCGTTGCAAGCAGTGCAACGCCGCAAGCGGCATCGTCACATTCCATTCATATCGCTGAATAGCTTCCGCTGCTCTTCGGGCTTCAATTCCGGTGGCGTTGGAACATCCAAATCCTTCACCAGGTCTGCGACTTCTTTCATCGCTTCGTCCGAACCAGCCACCACCAGCATCTTCGCCTCGCCGAGCGCGACCATGCGCGCTTCAACACCCGCATTTTGGAGCGCGTTCATGATTTCGCCGGCATCGGCGTGCTTGAGTGGCAGCGCCTTGAGCGTCTTCACTTCTGGCATCGCCTTCCCTTTGGCCAGATCGAGCACCGAGATTAAATCGGCCGTAAGCTGCAAATTCTTTGGGGAAGCGCGCACGATTACGGAGCGCGTTCGGGCATCAACCGACACTTGAAAAGCACCGGATCCTCCGCCGAAACCGATGCCGCCGAAACCGCCGATGCCGCCGATCCCCATCGCGCCCAAAGCTCCGCCGGGAACTGCCGGGCCAGCCGGCCCAGCTGGGGTTCCGGGGGCACCGGGCAATCCGGCAGTGCCAAGCATGGCCGCACCGCCCATCGGCGGGCCGCCTGCCCCTGGAATGTTGAGCGGCATCTGCGGCGGATCGTTCGGGTCTAACAGGCTTTGCAGCACTTGTTCAATTTCACTGGGATCGCAGTACTTCAGGCGGAAAACCTTCGCTTTCAGCGTCGGCGCTGGCGCCGGGTTCTCGCCAACCAGCGAGGGCACGGCCGCACCCAGAAATACGAATGCCAACATCGCGCTCGCAAGCGCTTTCCAAGACAGCAAAGCCCGGCTCATGATGTGCCTCTCCAGTACTTGGGAAAGAAATGCCTCGGACGAACATCCACTGTAAACGAGGCGCGAAGGAAATGCCAACAAAAAAACGCCGCTTGCGGCGTTGCAACACCGCAAGCGGCGAAGTCGTTCTCACAGTAACTTTGTCGTGCCCGGCATCGCAATGGTGCGCGTCCATTCGGGCAGCGATGCGTTCATCTCGTATACTGGCGGCGACAAGTCTTCCTTCGACTTGTGCAGAAGCCAATCCCACTCGACCCGCTGCCCCGTGTAAGTGGCCATGCGGCCCATGATGGCCATGAGCGAGCTGTAGGCGGCACTTTCGCCATCGTTAATGACCTTGCCAGCGCGAATGGCCGCGAACAATTCGTTATGCTCGACCTGATACATGCTCGGATCTTTTCCAGCATAGGCCCAGTTTGTTTGGCCCGTGATTTGATGCTTCATTAACTGCGATGTGCCCTTGCTTCCCACAATATGATCCGACACATCGACAAGGCACTTCGCCATCTGCCGGCAGTACGAGAAAAGCGTTACACCGGTGCCATACTCGAATACCACGGCGTGATGATCGTAAATGTTACCGTATTTCTTGTCGGTGCGGACCTGCCGGCCGCCCAGCCCGTAGGCGGAAACGGGCATCTTGCCGTTCATGACCCAGGCCGCCTTGTCCATATTGTGAACATGCTGTTCGACAATGAAGTCGCCCGACAGCCAGGTGTAGTAGTACCAGTTGCGCATCTGGTACTCCATATCGCTCCATTTCGGATCGTTGCCGCGAAACCAGAGCGGCCCCGTAAGGTAATTCACGTGCATGGTCAGTACATCGCCGATGGCGCCGTCGTGAATCCGCTTAATGGTTTCGCGCTTGCCGTAGTCGTAGCGATAACAGAAGCCGGACATCAAGCAAATGTTCTTCTCCTTCGCGGCCTGAGCGCTCTTGATGACCGAGCGAACGCCGGTAATATCCACCGCCACCGGCTTTTCGAAGAACGTATGTTTACCCTTCTCCACGCAGTACGCCAGATGAATCGGCCGGAAGTGCGGCGGGGTGGCGAGCAGCACCACGTCGCAAGCGTCGATGACGTGCTTGTAGCCGTCGAAACCGGAGAATTGCCGTTCTTTGGGCACCTCGACGCGCGACCCGTGCATCTTCTGCAACCGGGCCAATGAATCGCCAAGCCGGTCGTCGAACGCATCGGCCATTGCATACAGCCGGGTATCGGGATCGGCGTTCAAAGCCTCCGACGCCGCGCCGGTACCTCGGCCACCGCAGCCGACCAGGCCGATCTTGAGTGTGTTCTTTTCACCGGCAAACACGCCGGAAGACAAATTCGCCGCGCCGGCCAGCACGCCGGCCGCCACGGCCGATTTCAAAAACGTGCGCCGGTCGCCGTCGGGCAAGGGCAGAGATGGTGAACCCATGAATGGAACCTCGTTTGGGGGTGGGAGAGAACTAACCGTGTGCTGGCATTATTGTCGGAAATATTAGGGGAAATGTCACGAGCAAAATGGGAACATCGGTGCTTGCGCCGTGCGACTCATGGACGCAAAGCCGCGCCGTCGGCGCCAACGTCATAGGTTCCCAGCCAGCACAGTTACATCGACGTTAAAGTAATCTGCAAGTTTGCGAATCATCTGCTTGCTGAACGGCCGTTTGCCCGCCAGCACCTCGGAAATGCTTGACTTTGGAATCCCTGCTTCCTGGCTAAGTTGGCCTTGCGACACGGGCTTGGATTCCATCAAATGGGCAAGCATTTGTGCGTCGGTTGGAGGGCGAATCGGAAAATACACGTCTTCGTATGCCGCCAATAAATCGCTGAGTGCATCAAGATATGCTTCCTCACCAGCATTTAGTCTTCCTTTGGCTAACAGGCGATCGATTACTCTCTGCGCTTCGGTTCGTTGTTCTTCCGACTGGATCGAAGTCAAAGGAAATCGCCGAACCAGTGCGAGGTAAGCGTCGCCCTGTTTGCCACGCAATCGGAATGCTCCGCGAACAGTCATGTTTCAGCGCCCCCTTCGCGGCCGCCCAATTCGCCGGTGGTTTAATCGCCGAGCCGCTTTTCGAGCCGGCGGGTTGAAACAACCGCATTCATCCGGCCAAGTGTTTTGATCATACTCGGCATGCGTCATTACCTTCAGCACAAATACCTTTTGGCTGGGATACAAAACGCGCGCAATCAGCCGAAACTTGTTTCCGCCAATATTAAACACGATGCAATTACCGACAAGGCTGGCGGTTCCATAGTCATGTTTCACGTCCGCCCATGATTGCCAGGACACCGATTTACTGTTCACGCGCCGGTACCAAGCTCGCAGCACTCCTTCGGCGGATTCATGCCCTGGTATCTCCCTGAACTGCTTCAGTCGAGCCTTGGAGATGACGCGCATCCGGCGCCTCATTTGTTTTGGCGACTGCCCGAAATGATTATAGTTCGCAAAACACGAACAGAAAAGGCGTCGTTCGTGTTTTGCAAATACTGTCCGCCGGTAACGACCGGCCTAAACCAGTGGCTTCGGCGCTTTCGCGGTCACCATCGTCCCGGTTGGGCCTGTCAGTACTTCTTCGAGCGGGTCGATAATGCTGATCTTCGCCCCGCCGGTGTGGTCCGTCACCACCAGCGACGAATCGTATTCATTCCAGGCATCGCTCAGTCGCACGTTGAGCGTGCCCATGCTTGACGGGTAAAGTGTGAATTGCGATTGCACGCCGTACCATACTGCGGCTTGCTGGACGTTGAGGTTCAATTGGCCGTCCAGCTCGCCGCGGTAGCGAATGGACAGCCGATCATTGGCATTCGGCGTGTTTTGATCGACCACGTTAATGCTGGCGGCCGAATCGACCTTACCCATGAAGTTCAGGACCACATGGTCGGCCATGCCGTTGCCTTGAATATTGTAATTCAGCGCCGAGTTGCCGCTCAGGCCATAGAAGAGGACCGACGAGAAGACGTCTTTGCTGCTGTGCAAGTTGGCGTTCACGTTGACCTTCGAGTTCTGAATGTTGCCGAAGCTCAGATCGACGGAATCCGCGCCGGCGCCAGCCACGAGATCAAGCCCCAAATGCGCGCCATTGAGGCCGCGTTGGAAGTTCAGATACTCGTGATCGCTGCCCGCCCCAGTATCAATGTCGAGTTCCAGGGCATGCTTGAGCACGCCGCTGTTCTGGAAGTAGATGATGTCGTTGCCGTCTCCCCCGTGAATAACCACTTTGTTGATGTTCTGAGCGACCTGGCTAGTCATCAGAGTTCCTGTTTTCATCCACGCGCTCATCGTGCCCGAGCCGTTGTCGGTCACGCTGATCGTGCTGCCCGGCATGCCGCCGGTGATGTCCATTTCGTGACCCACGATGGTGATCCCGGCACTCATGAGCGCACGGCCTTCCAAAACCTCGATAGCTGGTTGAAAATGGCGATATGGGCGAACGGGGCGTTTGGCGAGCAGCATGGCGGTCCTCCTTGATTGCCGATCCTTCCCAGTTGGCCGGCGCATCCCTTGGGCCGTGATTTGTGCCAGTTGGTGAAAGGGTTCATCGCAGAGATGCTATCGGCCGATCCGCTTGCGCGAAAAAATGCGTGTCAAGACGAATTTGCCAAATAGTCCGAGAGGATGGGTAATAACGGCGGGCACCGCCCAGGGACTGGCGCCCCTGGGCTTTCCTATTTCCCTACCTTCACCAGTCGAATCATACGCAAGTCAATTAAAGCGCCCTTGACCGGCGCGGTTGGTCGGAAGGTCACACGTTGCTGCCCGGCGGCGAGCGTCATTTCGCCGATGTTCACGCTCTTGTAATTGTCCCACGTTCCGGTGCCCGCGACTTTGCCCAGCAACTGGCCGGAGTCTGTTTCCAGCACGAAGGTGTTGCCGGCGTTGCTGTTTTCGCAGGCGTAGTCGAGAGTGACGGAGTATCTGCCGGCGGCCGGCACGTCCACCGTCCACGCAGCGAAATCGTCCTGGTGGCTCCAGTAACCGAGGTTCATGTATTGCTTTTCAAAGATCAGATTCGGCCCATAAATCTCGGCCTGGGTAGCGCCGAGTTTGAGCGAGCCGCCCGGCTCCGGCTTGATGACAAACGGGTTGTTGCCGTCGAAGGTCTTGCGCTTGGGCATCGTTTGCGAAGCGCGAAGATGCGCTAAAAGATCGGCGAAATCTTGATGCTTCCAGTCTTTTTCCAGCCCTTCCGGCATGGCCGAGCGGCCGGTGCTGGTGAGCGATTCCAGATTGGAGCGCAGGATCGTATTCGCCTTTCCGTCGGTGGTGACGATGGTGATGCTGGTCGCGGTTTCGTTGGCGAGCACGCCGGCAAAGCTGAGGCCGGCTTTCGTTTCGGCGATGTATTGGATGTACCTCGCCTCGACCGATTGATTCGGATCAAGAATCGCGACCATTAGATACTCCGGCGACCGGCCGCCGAGGGCCGCGAGATCCGGACCAACCTCGTTGCCCACGTTGCCCAACTTGTGGCAGGCGGCACAGGTCTTGGCAAAGATCTCGCCACCTTTCCTGGCGTCGCCTTTGAGCGACAGGGCAGGGCGGAAGGCGTCGATGACTTTTAGGCGATCGGGCGCCACCGAATTCGCAAACAGCTTGGCCGCGCGCTGGCGGATTGCTTCGCTCTTGTGCGTGAGCAGTCGCTGCTTGGCGATGGCATCGACTTCCGAAGGCTCGATCTGCTTTTTCTCCAGCGCATCCAGCACCGGTTTCAGCGTTTCTTCGCGGCGTTGCAATAACTCCAGCGCCTGCGATCTTCGCGCTGGCCCCAGCGTCTTCCATGCCGCCAGCAGCCGCTTGCCGGCTTCGCCGGTCTTCATGCGGCCCAATGCAGCAATGGCAGCGGTTTGCAATTCGGGCGGCTGCTGCGGGGCCAGAAGCTCGGTCAGCCGCTCCAGGTCTTGTTTTTCGAACTCCGGCAACCGGCCCAGCAGCCGGCAAGCGATGGCGCGATCGGCCGCGGCGATCTTCCCGGCTGCGGCCCTAACCCGCGCCTCGGCGACAATTGGTTGTAACAGGCGGAGAGTCTCTGCCTCCGGGCCCGAGTTCTTCTGTTGCAGGCCGTCAAGCCAATCGGCCAGGGCCGTCATCTGCCAGGCGGTAAATAAACCGTCGTTCGGTTCCGCGAGCATCTTGAGCAGCGAATT
>DATGHS010000042.1:0-35109 GCA_035307785.1 Gemmataceae bacterium | reverse complement strand
CGTTCGCCGCCGGGCTCCTGGGCCACAGCCGCTGGATTTGGCCAGAGGCCGGCGCCCGCCCCTATGCCGCCCAGAACCAGCCCGACCAACAGCGCCAACACCAGCACGCCTTTGATTTTGGTTACGAACATGGCTTGCACCACTCCTTCTGTGAGTGCGGCTACTTTGGCCGAGACAATGCCCGCCGCTTGCCCTGCCGCCAGCAGGCTGGCGGCCTTGATCGTGGACGCCACCAGAGCGGGCGGGGCCGATGCCGATGCCGATGCCGACCCGGCCGCCAACACCGCCGCTACCGAACCGCCTGAGAACACGACGCCCCGTTGGGTGAGCCGTTTTCCCAGCAGCGCCCGCGCCCGTGCCAGCCGGCTCGCCACGCTTCCTTCGGGGATGCCGAGTTGCCGGGCCGCTTCCCGGCGGGTCATCCCCTCAAGATCGCACAATACAACAACGCTCCGGTAATGGTCGGGCAGCCGGCTCAACTCCTCGTCCATCACTCGCCGCAACTCAGCATCAGCGACTTCGGCCGCGACCGGCTCGGGTATATTCACCATCTGCTTCTCCCGCCGCCCTCGCTTCGCTGCGGTCGCTCGCAGCCGCACCGCTGTCTGCCGGGCCACGCCGTACAGCCAGTTGGCGACAGCCTGCCTCGGCATGTCCGCCGCCTTGCGAACCAGGACGAGGAACGTGGCTTGAAACGCGTCCTCCGCATCGTGCTGGTTGAGGAGGCGGTGACAGACGCCCCACACCATCGAAGCGTGCCGGCGCACCAGAGCGGCAAGGGCATCCTCGTCCCGGCTCCTCACGAAGCGGGCCAGGAGTTCCCCATCGGTCATTCCGTTGCCTTCTGGCTTGAAATCGCCCAGAAGGTGCCGGAGGATCATGTTCAACGGACTGGTCGGCATCGTCTTCAACTTCCCCGCCATCGTCGCCTATACCTCATTATCCTCGTAGCGGGCCATTTTGATCCACCAGTTTGACGATGACTGCGGAATTGTCCAACCAATTCATGCTCTTGCCCCGGCGTGCCCGTTGCGAGTATGCACTTAACTCTCCACGACCTCTCCCACCGCCTCGGCGTGATAGCCGTCTTTTCTTACCCGGCCTCATTCCGAGCAGTCGACGGCACTCGGCGCCGCCGGCCAACGAGTTCGATCTCGTCGGCCTCCCATTCCTTGACTTCCCCGAACCGGATCGTATCTTTGGGCGGCTCAAAGTGCGCGCGGCGATCTGCATGCCGCGAAACGCGGACAGTTATCACTTCGGTAGGCACCCACTCGGCAAGTTGCATGATCACAATTCACCCAACAACCGACCGAATCAGGAACCATGACTTTCACCTTCACTCTGACTGTCACCAAAACAGTGACTGTAACCAGAAACCTCACTGGTATCAATTTGAATCAATGTGTGCGAAGGCGCGATGCGCACGCCGGAAGGGGCTACAATGCTGGGACTTACGGCGACCGCTTCTGTATCAACTCCTGTCACCTGGTGACAAAAGGTTACTGCCGCCGGAAACCGGCAGCAGGGCAAAAGCGACCGTCTCGGGATGTTCTTCGACGTTACAACTTCGTCACCACGTCATCCATTGTTACATCGCTGAGCAGGGCGAATCGATCGGCGGCGTTGGCTGCCTTGTACACCGCTTGCGGGAAGGCCATCGCAGTGCGGAATTGGACGTCGGGAATGCGCTTCTTCTCTTGCCGCACACCATCAACGATGACGAGCCGGCGCGGGGCGACCATCGCGGCCAGGTGCGGCACGTCGCCGACCTGGAACAAGCCCGGAACCAAGAGCCCCATGTGGAAGCCGTCTTCGTACGGCTGATCGGCCACCAGCGAGACGCGGGAACGAACGGTGCCCACCGACGTGATGCGCTCCGGCAGCAGGGCGCCGGCTACGATGGCCACCAGCCCAGCCTGGCCAAGGCCCACCACGGCCGTGCGCTTCAGGTCGCGGCCGGGCTGTTGCAAGAGCCAGTCAAGCAGGCATTGCACGTCGAAGACCCACTGGCCCAAGAGCGGCCGGCCCACCCACAGGCCATGCTCGGCCGAGTTATGATCCGGAGCGCCGCGCACGGCATCGTTCGTCGGGGCCGTCTCACCGGTCGCACGCAGGTCGGGCATCGCCACCAGCCAGCCTCGGTTCGCGAGGGCTTTCGCCAGCGGATGCTTCTCGGCCGCAGCTTTCCCGTTGAGATCGAGAAGCAGACAGGTCGGCTGATTCCGCGCCGGCCCACTCTTGCTCAGCAAGATCATCGGCAAGGGAATACCACCCTCGCCGGCCAGGCGCATGCTGATCCGCTCCAGGCCGTCTTTCGCCATGGGCTGGTCCAGCTTGGCGAGCATCCGCGGTACTTGGGGAAATCCGCCGAGCAAGTCTCGCAGCTGCGAGCGCATATGCACGGCCGACGATTCCCACTCTTCGGCATGTGTGGGCAACAGCTTGTTGGCTTTGTCGACGAGAATCCGCGCTTCCTGGGCGGCGAAGGTGGGCGGAAAGAGGAAGCCCTTGGGCCGGTCGGCGGGGTTCTGGAAGCAGGCCAGGTCTTCCGGCGACTCGAGCTTGATTTCGGGCTCGGGGATCGGCTTGCCGTCGCCTTCGTTCTTGAGCCACTTGGTCATCCAGCCATACATCGCTTCGCGCATTGGCTTGCTGTAATCGTGCCCCGATTCGAAGACCACGTGCTTGATTTTGTCGCCGGCGGCCGACAACTGGAAAATGGCCCGCGCCCGCTCGATGCTCTTCTCGGCCTGCGCGGGGCTGAACTGGTAGGCATCGCGGCTGGCATTGATGACCATGAGCGCACGCGGGGCCGTCAACCCCAGCACGTCGCCCTCTTCGGTGAAGCGCAAAGCACCCGGCAACACTTCGCACACGCAGCAGGCGGCTTTCAGGTAGGCTTGGTAGTTGCCCACGGAGCAAACAGGCATGGCAGCGCGGAAGCGCTCGTCCAACGCTCCGGCATACATGCTCTGATTGCCGCCGCCCGAGGCGCCGGTAACGCCGAGCAGCGACTTGAACACTTCGGGCCGGGTTTGAAGGTAATCGACCGCCCGGCGATTGTCGTACAGCTGCATGCCGAGCAGGGTTTGGCCCACCGGCCAAAGGGTGCTGCCGTAGAGCGCTCCGTGATAAGTTCCCTTCGCCGGCTCCGTGTAGCGCTCGCCGGAGCCGAAAGCATCGATAGCCAACACGATAAAACCAAGCTGCACCAGACCCAGGCAGCGGCTCTGCACCACGGGATCGCGTCGGGCCATCGGCCAGTGGCCATGCACACACAGCACCGCGGGGCGCTGGCCGGCGACGTTGGTGGGCCGATAGAGATTCGCCGTCACCCACGCGTTGGGCCGCGATTGAAAGAAGAGCCTTTCGATCTCGTAGGTTTCGCGCTTGAGGACGCCAAGGATCTTCGGTTCGAGGGGGCAGGGCTCCTTGGGGAAGGGCCCCATGGCCGCGAACATGGCGGCGCGCAATGCTTCGCGCCGCCGCATCCATTCGGCGGGTGTGGTTGGTGCTGTGTCGCCCGCGCGGAGCTGCTTGCCATAGGCGACGATGAATTCGTTGTAAGCCTGGTTCTCGGTGATGGGGTCCGGCATGGGTTGATTCTCCGCAGGACGCTCGGCTACGCTCCACTTCGCCTCGCGGCTAACCAGTGCGATAAATTCGTTACAATCGTTGCCAAGGGCCCGTGTGGATATTCAATGGAATTTTCGTGTTTTGAAAATGTCCGGCAAAGACTGACAGCTGGCAGGTTGATACGATATGATAATATTAGAGCGCATGCTCCCCCGTTGCGTGGCTTTTCGCCTCGAAATCCTTACGGTGAGGAGTCCCATGAGCCAGGCTTCCAATCGCTCGGGGCCGCCGTTCGGCGAAATGCAGCCGGACAACCGCCCACTTCGCCCCGTGCCCAAGTACCGCGTTATTCTTGCCAACGACCCGAAGCACGGCCTCATGTTCGTCGTGCGGGTGGTCATGGAAGTTATGCGCCTCGGCAAGGCCGAGGCGACCCAAAGGATGTGGGAGGCCCATCACAATGGCCGCTCGCAGTTGCTGGTCACCCACAAGGAGCGGGCGGAATTCTACGTGGAACAGTTCACCGACCGGGGACTGGCCGTGAACCTGGAACCCGTGGGGTAGCCCATAAGCCTTCGCGTTCCCCGCGGCGCGAAAGGCAAGCGGCTGCCGTAGAACTTCGACTATTGGCACGCTATCATCAGAGAAGCGACTCGTTTCGCGTGCCAATTGTCGAGGTTAATACCATGCGCGCCCTGCTCTGTTCGGTTGCCGTTTTGCTGCTTTCATCGGCCGTCGCACGTGCCGACGACAAAAAAATCACCATTCGCTGGTTCGGCCAGTCGTATTTCCAGATTGTCTCGAGCGCCGGCACGAAAATCATCATCGATCCTCATTTGATCGAGCAATATCCCCGCGCGGTCAATCCGGCCGATCTTGTACTGATCACGCACAACCACGTGGATCACAACCAGATCGATGCCATTGAGAACAAGGAGCGAGCGAGGATTCTCGTGGGCTGCAAAGGCATGGGCCGCAAGCAGGAATGGAACCCGATTGACGAGACGTTCAAAGACGTTCACGTGCGCACGGTGGGGCTCTATCACGACAAATCCCAGGGCATGGAGCGCGGCAAGAATTCGGCCTTCATTCTCGAGGTCGACGGTCTGCACATCGTCCATCTGGGCGACGTGGGGCACGTTCTCACCGAAGCTCAGGTCAAAGCCATTGGTCCGGTGGATATTCTGATGATCCCCGTGGGCGGCAGTTACACGATCAACGGATCGGATGCGAAGAAGATTGTCGAACAGCTTCACCCCACCCGGCTCATCTTACCGATGCACTATGGCACCAAGGTATTCCAGGATCTGGTCGGCCCGGAAGAATTTCTCGACGAACAAGAAAACGTGGATAAACTGTTAACGACGAATGAAATCCAGGTCCCGATTGACGCCAAAGTAAAGGCGCCGCGCATCGTTTTGTTGGGATGGAAAAAGGGAGAAGAGAAATAGCCGCATGCGGCGTAGCAGGGGAGGGAGACACCATGTCCGGCCATTCGCACTGGGCCACGATCAAACACAAGAAAGCCGCCATCGATGCCAAGCGCGGCAAGCTCTGGAGCAAACTGAGCCGGGCGATCCTGATTGCCGCCCGCAACGGCGGCGCGGATCTCGATACCAATCTCAAGCTCCGCTACGCCATCGACAAGGCTCGCGAAGTGAGCATGCCCAAGGACAATATCGACCGGGCCATCAAGCGCGGCACCGGCGAGGCGCAAGGCGAAATCATCGAAGAATTGCAATACGAAGGCTTCGGCTCCGGCGGGACGGCGATCCTCGTCGATGTCATGACCGACAACCGCAATCGCACCGCGGGCGAAATTCGCAAGATTTTCGAGCGTAACGGCGGCAAAATGGGCAGCGCCGGCAACGTCTCTTTCCTGTTCGAGCGCAAGGGAATCTTCAACGTGCCGGTTGCAGCCATCGACGAAGATTCGCTCATGGCCATGGTCATCGACGCGGGGGCCGAGGATTTGAAGCGGACCGGCGACCAGTATGAGGTATCCTGCGACCCGGCCGCTTTTCGCGCGGTGCAGTTGGCGCTGGAAGAAAAGAAGTTGCCGGTATCGTCGGCAGAGTTAATGCAGATTCCGAAAGTCCCAATGGACGTGGACACGGAAACCGGAAAGAAAGTGCTGCGCCTCATGGAAGCGCTCGACGACCACGACGACGTGCAGCACGTGTATTCGAATGTCAATGTAACGGATGAAATGATGGCGGAGGCCTAGGGGCAAGCGGCTATTTGCTCGCCGCAATCAATCCGGCGAGATAATGCACGGGATCCTGGCGCACACGCGCGCTTTCTGCCAGGGACTGGTAATCCTTCAACCGCTGGGCCAAATCGAAAGTGCCCGGACAACTGAGCTGCCGTTCGTCGACATCGGTTAAATACTGCTTGCCGACTTCCAGCGCTTCCGGCAACCGGTCCAGCCTCACGAGCAACCGCACCAAAACCTCGGCCGCGAACTGATCGGGTCCTTCTTCCAGATTGGCCGTGATCTTGTCGCGAAAGTGCTTCAGCCCCGCTTCCACGTCGTCGCCGAGGATAATGCTGAGGTAAACGTCAATGTCTTCGTAAATCTTCTCAAACGGCGGCGTGCCCTGGTATTGCAGCGTGGGCGAAAGCTTTTTGCCATACGCGCACAACTCGCGGGCCAGGCGCAGGTCTTCCGGATCTTGCAAGTCGAGGCTCATCTGCACCACACTGGAGAGATGCGAGGTGTCGGTGAGGTACATATCATCCGCAAAGAGCCAGTCCCGGCCGTCGATCAGAGTCGGAATTGTGCGACCTGAAGGGGCAAAGCCCTGTTGTTGCTCGATCACCGAGCGCAACCGTTCGATGAGCTGCTCGTGCAAGGAGCGCACCAATTGCCGCACGCAATAAGCGCGCACCTCGGGCCCGTGGCCGGGATCGTAGCCGCTGGCCGTGGTGATGGCGCTGCAGATGCCGTAGCGCTCGAGAATGAGATCGAACCCTTTTTTCGGATGCACGCCTTGCGAGAAAGCCACGTCCACGACTGGCTGAATGTCTTCTTCCGGGCCCGGTTGAAATTGCTCAATCGCCTCCTTCACCGGATTCAGTTCGCCAATCATTCGGTAGTATGCGAAGGCCGCGGGAATGTTCCGCTCCTTCAAGAAAAGCTCGCCGGTGGTGCGGCAGGCTTCGCGGATGGCATCCTCGTATTCGGTCTGCTGCGACTCACTAAAACCGCTGGCGCTGGCAGTTGGAATCGGCGAAACGCCCATTTGCACCCGTTTCTTCATTAGCATGGCGTAGAAGAGCTTGGCGTAATCCTTCTTCTCGCGCAACGTAGCGCATAGCGCTTCGACCGCCTGCACGGGGCCTTTTTTCGTCAGGGTCTGCTGCAAGGCCTCGTACAGGGAAGGCTCAAATGCGATTGCTTCAACTGGTTGCATTGGCAAAAAGCTCCAACGGCAGGCGGGCAGGATGCGTTTATGATAACGAGAATCACCCTATTCCCCAACCCCCTCTCCCAGGCTGTGGGAATGTGGTCATTCTTCCCTCTCCCGCAGCTGCGGAAGAGAGGCCCGAGGGTGAGGACTTTTCGCCAAAATCCATCTGGCATCAAATGGCGAAACTCGGCACAATAGGCCCCATAGGTTGCTTTCCGGAATGTTTTGTCCCTTTCCAGTGAGAGGAATTCACCGCCATGTACCATATGCTTGCACTGGCCGCCCTGACGTTGGCGCCGGCCCAGGATGGTCCGCTTTCGTTTTCAAATGACCGCATAACCTTTTGCGGCGAATTCGGCCCCAGCCGGCCGAACAACCGCTTCCTGCCGGGCGACACGTTTTACCTGGCGTTCGATGTCGAAAACCTGAAGACCGACATGGCGGGCGTGGTGCGGTACACGATGGGCATGGAGGTGACCAATTCGGCCGGCCAATCGATCTACAAGCAGCCACCCGTGAAGAATGAAATGGTACTGCCCCTGGGCGGCAACAAGATGCCCGCCCGAGGATTTCTAATGCTCGATGTGACCACACCGCCAGGCATGTATACTTGTCGGCTCACGGTTACGGACATGGCGAACAACGCCGCCAAGTCGATCGACAAGGCGTTTGAAGTGTTGCCCCCGGCGTTCGGCATTGTCGGTATGTTCACTTCGTCCGACGAAAAAGCCGAAATCCCAGCCCCGCTCATGGGCATTCCGGGTCAGGTGCTGTATCTGAACTTCGGCGTGGTCGGCTTTGGCCGTCGGGCCGACACCAAGCAGCCGGATCTCATTACGGAGCTGCGCATTCTCGACCAGAACGGTAAGCCCACTACCGAGCAACCGTCGGCGCTCATGTACGATAAAGGGGTGGACGAAAAAGTCACTAACCTGCCGTTCATCTTCCGCATTCCGATGAACCGTTCCGGCGTGTATACGGTGGAAGTGAAAGCCACGTGCAAGGTGACCGACAAGAATTACAAGATCAGCTTCCCGCTCACCGTGATGCCATCGGCGAAGTAAGCCGACCGCTTGCGGCGAGGCAACGCCGCAAGCGGCGATTTCCATACAACAACCGCATGAGCCAACTACAAGAGCGCATTGCCCAGTTTCGGAAAATGGCCAATGACGACCCAGAGAATGAACTGGGTCATTACCGGCTGGGCCAGTTGTTGATGGAAGACGGCCAGCACGCTGAGGCGATCCAGTCGTTCCAGAAAACGCTGGAATTGAATCCGCTGTTTTCGAAAGTGTATCAATTGCTGGCCAGCTGTCATATGGCCTTGCAGCAGCGCGACGAGGCCATCAAGGTATTGAAGGAAGGCTGGAAAGTGGCCGATGAGCGCGGCGACAAGATGCCGCGCGATGAAATGGGCCGCATGCTGGTGCAACTCGGCGAGACCATTCCGCAATCGACGCAACCAATCAGCTCGGCCGGCGGGCCCGGAAGCAACGGTTTCAACTGCCACCGGCCCGGTTGCCCGATGGGCGCTCGGGCCCGGCAACTGCCCAAGCCGCCCATGCCGGATGAAATGGGCGAGCGCATTCAGCGCGAAATCTGTGCCGACTGCTGGGACTACTGGTTCCGCAATTACAGCATCAAAGTCATCAACGAACTCCGCCTCGACCTTAGCACCGAGCATGGGCAGGACGAATACGACCGCTATATGCGCGAGTTCCTGGGCTTTAGCGAGCCGGCTTCCATGTGATGGCCACTACGTCCGAATACCTGGTCGCCCACGGTTGCACGGCCGCCCTTACCCGCTGCCGCGACGGCGGGAGTCTTTGTCCAAATCACGGTGAATCGATTGTCATTCGCAGCGCACGCGGAGTCGAATTGGGCGAAGTGCTGTGCCGCGTCGATGAGAGCGGTCCGGCTCTACCCCCTGTCACCGGCGAAGTCCTTCGCCGCGCAACTCCCGACGACCAAGCCCACGCCCACGAGCAACATGTACGCAGCCAGGAATTGCTTGTCGATGCACAGCAACTGATCGAGCAAATGCAATTGCCGCTCGCGCCTCTGGATGCCGACGTGCTCCTCGATAGCTCAAGCGCCATCCTGCACGTGCTTTGCTGGCAGCAGTGCACACTCACGCCGTTTTTGGAAGAACTCCGCGCTCGCCATGATCTGCTGGTCACCGTGCACGACCAATCGCGACCCGCCGAAGCGCAGGAGCACGGGTGCTCAGAATGCGGCTCGGGTGGGGGTTGCGGCAAGTGCGGCGATGGGGGCTGCGGCGAAAGCGGGTGCGGCTCCGGCAATTGCTCGCGCGACAAATTCGACCATCCCGAAGAATTGACTCGCTATTTTGCCGCGCTGCGCGAACTAATGCTGGCCCGCGAACGCGTGCCGCTGCTATAGCTGCTTGCGGCTTCGCCGGAAACATGCCCGCAAAGCCGCAAGCGGCAGAAAGCCTGCCATGCTCTCCTCCCCCAAGCCCCCACTGGTCCGCCTCGGTAATCTTTTCCCCAATCGGCGCGTCTACGCGAAGTGCGAGTTCCTTGCCCCAGGCGGCTCGTTCAAGATTCGCGGCGCCAAGCATCTGATGGAATCACTGCGGCACGCAGGCCCATTGCCGCCGCTGATTGTGCCGTCCATGGGCAACACCGCTCTCGGCGCCGCCGTGGCAGCCAAGGACTATGGCACGAAGATGGTTGGCGTGGTCCCCACCACGCTTTCGCGCGCCAAGGACGAGAAGCTGCAAGCACTCGGCGTCGAACTCATTAAGGTCGCCGGC
The DNA here is from genome assembly GCA_035307785.1 of Gemmataceae bacterium. Taxonomy (GTDB): domain Bacteria; phylum Planctomycetota; class Planctomycetia; order Gemmatales; family Gemmataceae; genus DATGHS01. The sequence goes on along the minus strand of DATGHS010000042.1, from coordinate 25,338 downwards.
GGCGGCACCGACTTGCTCCGCACCGCCACAGAATTAGCGAAGTCCCGCGGCGGTTACTTCGTGCATCCGCATCTCGATGCGAACTGGACCGATGGCTATCAGCCCATCGTTGCCGAAATCCTGGACGAACTTCCCGATTGCCGGTCGCTCGTGTTCCCAGTCGGCGGTGGCGGCTTACTTATGGGCCTTACGGAGTATCTGAAAAAGCATCCGCGCCGGCTCGCGCTGCATGGCTGCGAGGCCTGGAATTACCCGACCTATGCCGAATTCAGTCACCCGCGCGCGAAGACAATTGCCGAAGGCCTGGTACTCGAGACGCCGCACCCGCCGGTTGTGCATCGAATTCAGGAGATGGACATCGCCATTCACCTGGTGAAGGAAGAAGAAATCCGCGCGGCGTTGCGAGAATTGTTCGAAGCTCAAGGGCTGATCATCGAGCCGTCGAGCGTGGTGACCACGGCGCTCGTGAAATCGGGCGGTGAGAAACTAGAAGAGCCGATTGTAGTTGTGTTTACCGGCGAAAACATTGCGCGCGAGGATTTCTGGGGCTTGATCTCTCACTAGTCTGCTAGTTCTTTTCTTCTTTCTTTCCGTCCTTTTTCTCCTCTTTCTTTTCTTCCTTCTTCTCCGGGGGCTTCACCACGCGCTTGGCCTTAATATCGCGGCCGCCTTGGTGATAGTTCATCTCATTCACCTGGCCCTTTTCATCCTTGACGAACGTGATGACGATTTCGTCCACGCGCGCAAAAAATTTCCCGTCTGCCTCGGGATATAGTTTGAACTTGATCTGTCCGGTGGCCTGAGCATACAAGTCGTCGCTCGACTTCGAGATCGTAAGGATGAACTTCGGCCGCAATTCGAACTCGCCGACGTAGGCATCGAAGGTCTTCGGATCGACTTTGGTCTCCTTGTGCTCGACCGGCATGTCGTATGGCTCGCTCAGCGCGATGGCCGAAAGATCGGTACAAACGCGCTGCATCGGCGAGCCTTCAACATTGCACAGCACGGACATGAACAGCCTCGTCTCGGGATGATGCTCGACGGTGGTGGTGCATCCCGGCAGGCCCCCGTTGTGCACCATAACTTTTTTGCCGGAGCGCTGCGTGATTAACCACCCGAAGCCGTACCCGTTCTTCACCGGAGCCCACATCTTTTCCCACGACTTTTGCGGCAGAATCTTATCGGAATACAGGGCGTTGTCCCATTTCAACAAATCCTCGACCGTGGAGTAGATCGAACCGGCCGCATACACAGCCGATATGTCGATATACTGCGCGATCACGTATTCGCCCTTTTGCAGCCCGTAGTTGTAAGCGCGATCCTTGAGCACCAGCGGCCGCGAGTCGATCCCGGTGTCGTGCATGCCCAGCGGGTCGAAAATGCGCTCCTTCAGGAAGTCGCCGTACGGTTTGCCCGTGATCTTTTCGATGATGAGTCCGAGCAAATCGTAGCCGGTGTTGCTGTACGACCACTTCTCGCCCGGTTTGAAATCGAGCGGCTTATCTTTTACCACGTCGTACACATGACTGGAGCCCACCGGGAGCGGCCATTTGCCTTGAAACAGCGCCGGTCGCAGGTTTTCCGGCACGCCGGAGGTGTGGGACATGAGTTGCGCGAGCGTCACGTCGGCCCATGCTTTCGGGCAATCGGGCAAATGCTTTTCCAGCTTGTCGTCGACTTTTAGCTTGCCGTCGTGCTCCAGAATCATGATGCCGGTGGCCACGAACTGCTTGCTGACCGAGGCGAGACGGAACTTCGTCTTGGGCGTGTTGGGCACGCTGTGTTCGACATTGGCCAATCCGTAGCCGTGTTCGAACAGCACCTCGCCATTGCGCGCCACCATAATGCTGCCGCTGAACTTGCTGATCTTCATCCGCGCGTCCATGTACGCGGCGCATTTCTCGGTGATGGCTTTGGGATCGTCTTTCGTAGCGACCGCGTTGTCAGCGCGCGCGACGAACGAAACTAGAACTATGCAGAGTGAAGAGAAAAGAAATCGCTTCATGTTGGGTACGATGGAGTTTGTACGTGGGATTCCAATCTTGTCCACAAACAAAGCAGATAAGATTGGAATCTTGTCCCACGTTAGTTTACGACAATGTGAACGCCGGCAGCCGCACAATATCGCCGCCCTTTAGCGCCGATTGATGCGCCAAAATGCCGACACACGTCCAATTCGCGCTCAGCGTCGCGTTGGGCCACGGGTCGCGATCCTGCACCAGCGCGCTGACGAATTCATTCACCAGGTGCGGATGCGAGCCGCCGTGACCGCCGCCCTGAATGAACGACAAATGCTGGGCGTCGTGGATCGCGGCCGGTTGTGTGAATGTGCGGATCGGCTCCGGCAACAAGTGCGCGAAATCGGGCACGTTCACCGGAGATGGAATCTCATGCTCCGGCTTCTTCGCGGTGTGCAAGACATGTTCCTTGCCTTCCACGAGCGTCCACTCAAAGCTCTTCTTGGTGCCGTATACGTCGAAGCTTTCGCGGTATTGCCGGGCCACGTCGTACAGGAAGCGCCAAATGTGGCAGGAGACGTCGGAATCTTTGATCTTGATGTGGCACGACTCGACGGCGAACTTATTGCCCGACTTCTTCGCAATGTCATCGCGCACCGTTCCGGAACCGAAGCAACTGACATAATCGGCCCGGCCATTCACCAACCCCAGGCATGGGCTGACCACGTGCGTGGCGTAGTGCATGGGAATCATACGCTGCCAGTAGTCAGGCCAGCCATCCATATCTTGCGGGTGCGACGCGGCCATGTACTGAATCTTGCCCAGTTCGCCCTTCTGGTACAAGTCCTTGATGAACAGGAACTCGCGGCTGTAAACCACGGTCTCGGCCATCATGTACTTGAGCCCGGTCTTTTTGACTAGCTCGCAAATCTGCTGACATTCTTCAACCGTGGTGGCCATTGGCACGGTGCACATTACGTGCTTGCCGTGCTTGAGCGCAGCAATGGACATGGGAGCATGATCGGGGATTGGCGAATTGATGTGCACGAAATCAACGTTCGGATCCTTCAGCACCTCTTCATACTTCGTGAAGCGATGCTCAATTTGAAAATGATCGCCGATCTTTTTGAGCTTTTCCGGATTGCGCTGACAGATCGCATACATGTTCGCATGCGGGTGGCGCAGATAAATGGGAATAAATTCCGCGCCAAACCCGAGGCCGATGATGGCCACGTTCACTTTCTTCGTGCTCACGGAAGTCTCCTCGCTGCGAAAACGATAGTGAGAGTGCGGTTGCCAAACAACGTATTAGGGGATGCAAGGAATTGCCAGAGGCATAATGCTGGGAAAGTCCATAACCGATATCTCGGATCTACGTTAAAGAACACAGCTTCCGGCGCAAGTCTGGTACAATGATTTCGCGTCGCGGTCCACTATTGCAGTGCCTTGCGCGGGAATCAATTATGACGCCGTCTCGGTCTATCGCCGCCATCAATGACCAGCTTGCGCGGCAAATCAATTCGGATGCGCGGCATCATCCCGGTTCGCCCTACGCCGGAAAAATTGTTGGCATCGCAAATGGGCAAGTCGTTGTAGTGGCCGATACCTGGAAAGAAGTTGCGGATCGCCTGCGGCAGATCGAACCGGATCCGGCCAGGTGTTGCTGCATTGAAGCCAGCGCGGACTATGATCGCGTGGATGAAATCTGGAGCTGGGCATGACGCCGGCGGTGCAATTTCCGCTTCTAAATGACCGGCCCACAATACAAGTGAGTCTGCCCCGGCCAAGTGGGGGACCAGACCTATTTCGGACTTTGATCGCGGACACTGGTGCAGGTACACAGCGCTCCGTGTTTCAAATCGTGCTTCAACTGAGCGATTGTTTGCAATGCGGCGGCATTCCGATCACCCAAGTTCAACTAACCGGCGCCTATACGGGTTCGTTCCCGTTATTCCTCGTACGAGTCCGGATTCCGCGGATCAATTTCGACGAGCCGGTTCCGGTGGTCGGCGTCATGCAAATTCCGCGAGGTTTTGACGGCATCGCGGCATTTCGATTCCTAAACCGATTCCATTATGGGAATTTTGCGGATCCTGCGTGCGTTGGCCTTGATCTCCTGCCGACGGTTTAGGCCAATAGCTTGCTTCGCCGGCACCTCGCCTTTCCTGTTTACTTCGCCTTGCCCACCAGCGGGGCCTGCTTGGTTGGGCCGAAGCCAACATTGGACTCTGAAGTCAGCTTTACTTCGTCGCCCGAAAACTTGGCGCGGATGGTAATGAGAAACGGCGTCTCGTAGAAACAGAGCTTGGCGGTAAACGTGTCGTCTTCGCCCCACGCGCCGCTCGCGGCCATTGGCTGCGCAGCCAAATTCCCCCAGCCGCTCTTGCCCTTGTGCCAGGCGCCGTGGCCGCAAACGATGCGCTGCTCGTTGCCGTTGAAGCGCGCGACCAGCGTCACGGTGTCGTTCTTGGCATCGCTTTCCAGCGCGATCGATTCAAGCTTGCGCTCGTTGGCGGGAAACTCGAATTTCTTGTCGAACACCTTCGCCGCCATGGCGGAGCCGGCGGCCGGGCGCACGGTCAAGCTCTTCAGCTTCTGTTCGAGTTTCTTCTGCATGCCTTCATTCGGTGTGAGCGAAGTCACACTTAGCGCCGGTGTGAGCTTGTCCCAAATCAGGTTTAGCACGGCTTGCATGTCCTTCACGCCGCTCGTGATGGCGATGACCATGTCTTGTTCCGGCCAGACGATGCAATACTGGCCGAAGGCGCCGTCGCCGCGGTAAGCGCCGTGCCGGCAGCGCCAGAATTGATAGCCGTAGCCCTGGTCCCAGTCGCTCTTGGGGTTGCTGCCGTTGGAGGTCTGCCGGGCGGTGGCGGCTTCGATCCACGCTTCCGGCACCAGCTGCTTGCCGTTCCACTTGCCTTTCTGCAAGTAGAGCTGGCCGAAGCGGGCGATGTCTTCGGTGCGAATGCTGAGCCCGTAACCGCCGGCCGAGATGCCTTGCGGACTCATCTCCCACGTCGGATGCTCGATCCCCAGCGGTTCGAAGAGCCGGGGCTTCAGGTAGTCAAGCACCGTCTGTCCGCTGACCTTTTGCACAATGGCCGAAAGCATGTAAGTGGCCGACGTGTTGTAGAGGAAATGCGTGCCGGGCTTGAACGGCACCGGGTGGGCCAGAAATGCTTTCACCCATGTCTGATTCGCCTGCCGGGGCGGCTCGGTCTGCTGGCCGGTATTCATGCGGAGCAAGTCGCGCACCCGCATCGCCTTTAGATTATTGCTGGGTTCTGCCGGCGCCTCGTCGGGAAAGAACTTCAGCACCTCGTCGTCGAGGCTCAGCTTTCCTTCGGCAATGACGAGGCCGACCGCCGTCGAGGTGAAGCTTTTGCTGAGCGAATACAGCGAGTGCGGCGACTGCGGCCCGTACGGCGCCCACCAGCCTTCTGCCACCACTTGGCCGTGCCGCACCAGCATGAAGCTGTTCATCGTCTCGATTTTGTCGGCTTCTTCGATGAAGTTGAGCAGCGCAGCGGAGTCCACGCCCTGCGCCTCCGGACTGCTGCGCGGCAGGTCGGCCGTGAAGCAAATGTTCGCACAGATAGCGATGACAACGATGGAGACGAACGACTTCATGTTAACGCTCCCGGATAGGTGAGAGTAGGAACGCGCCAAGGTAAGAGCTGGCAGATCAGAAGCGTTTCAAGACCGTCGACCTTAGACCGTAGACCGTAGCCGCAGGCTTTAGCCTGCGGGAACGGCCGCAGGCCAAAGCCTGCGGCTACGGGTAGAGGCGATTTTGAAACCCTTTATTAGCCAGCGAATTTGGTATAGCGAATTTCGTGGCTTGCGAAGAGATGCGAGCACTCGACTCCGTTGGCAATGTCGAGTTGGCGCAGGCTTTTACTTCCCGGAACCCGACGTCTCCCCCTCTTTCCCTTGATAATCGACCCGTCCGTGAACCGGACAATGCCAGGGTTCCACCCATTTCTTGTACCCACCGACATCAACAACGCGGCCCCGCGGTTCCAGAGTTACGCCGCAACGTGGACACGTCGGAACTTTGTCTGTGGGGGTGTCTCGGAAAGTTTGGTCAGGCATGGAGTGGTGTTGAGATAGCAACCACACAAGCATTCAAGACTTGCGATAGTATCAGGCCGGCGCAGTCAGGACGCCGAACCCCATTCGACTGGGTATAAAAAATGTACCACAATCAGACGGCCTGGGCAAGAGCTGACGATGCGGACCGCCGCTGGCCGCAGAGGAAAACATCAAGGTCGGTAGAACAAACAGGCCATGCCCGATAGGCGCACGCCACAGTGTACGATCCGAATCGGCAAAATCATTCAAAAATGCGTTTGATTTCATGAAAAAGCGTTTCATTTCAGGGCGGGTGTGTCTCTTTTTTGAAATTTGAAATGAAAACGCCTGCGTCGATCTGCCAATTCGGCAGTAAGCCAAGAAAAAGGAGGGCGTCTTTTACTTCTTCAGGTGGCGGCAATCAAAATCGCCTCGAAAAGCGTACTGCCTCATATCCGGCATCAACTTCCATTGCCGTTTCTCAGCTAATTCGCAGTTGAAAAATGCATTCCTTGGCTTCCGGCAGTGAAAAAAGCGACGAATTGCCTCGCCGAGGGAACTATAGGATGACGCTGAGATTCCCGGAGCGTGCACCACATGGCAAACGCACAGATCGGGCCGGTCCTGGGACAATTGAACCGGCTCTTTGCCGAGCGCCAGTCTCAGGAGCTAAGCGACCAGCAGCTTCTGCAATTCTTCGCTCACGACCGTAATGAGGATGCGTTTGCCGCTCTCGTCGAGAGGCATAGCCGGTTGGTCATGGGTGTTTGCCGGCATGTATTGCAGCACGCGCAGGATGCCGAAGATGCCTTTCAAGCCACGTTCCTGGTGCTCGCGTGCAAAGCACGTTCGATCCGCAAGCCGGAGGCGTTGACCAGCTGGCTTCATGGAGTGGCGTATCGCATGGCCTTGAAAGCGAAACGCGATGCTGCCAGGAAGAGCATGCGGAGCGGCTTGTCCGAAGCAGCGATAAATCCCACCGCGGTTGAGCCGACATGGCGCGACGTCCAGGCCATTCTCGATGCGGAAATCGAGCGTCTCCCAGAAAAATATCGCACGGCTTTTATCCTTTGTTGTTTGGAAAACCAGGGGCGTGCCGAAGCGGCGCGGCAGCTCGGCATTAAAGAAGGCACGCTATCGAGCCGCCTGGCGACGGCGAAAAGTCGATTGCAAAAGCGGCTTCGGCTGCGCGGCGTCACGCTCGGTGTTGTTCTCGCGGGTGCCGCACTCAGCAGCAGCGCCGCTTCCGCCGCACTGGTGAAGTCCACGGCACACACGGCTTGCCTTTTCGCGGCCGGCTCACGGACTGCGGAGATCGTTTCCGCATCGGTGGTTCCACTGGCTCGGGGAGCATTGAAAACCATGTTCTTGACCAAAGTGAAAAGCGGCCTGTACTTCTTGATTGCAATGGGCGTATTGACACTGGGCGCCGGCGCCGGACTGCGCCGTGGGGTCGGCGCCGGTGCGGCGTGGGCCGAAGATCCCGGTAAGCCGCCCGTGGCCGATCCGGCAGCCGCGGGCATCTTCCGCGATGTGACCGCACAATCGGGCATTGATTTCATGTATCGCAATGGCGAAGAGGCCGATCAATGCACGGTGTTGGAATCGCTCGGCGGCGGCGTGGCCGTGCTGGATTATGATGGCGACGGCTTGCTCGATCTGTTCATTCCCGGTGGCGGCTATTTCGGTGGTCCGAACAAACAGGAGATTCGCGGCCATCCCTGCAAGCTCTACAAGAATCTTGGCAATGGCAAGTTCAAGGACGTGACCAAGGAAGTCGGCCTCGACGGCCCCACGTTTTACACACATGGCGTCGCCGTGGTGGATTACGATTGCGATGGCTGGCCCGATCTGCTCATCACCGGCTGGGGTCGCCTGGCCCTTTACCATAACGAAAGCGACGGCAAAGGCGGCCGGCGCTTTGTCGATGTGACCGCCACGGCCGGCCTGCCCAATGGCCTGTGGACAACGAGTGCCGCGTTTGCCGACCTCGATGGCGACGGCTACCCCGATCTTTATTTGTGCCAGTACCTGGATTGGTCTTTCAACAATCACCCGAAGTGTATGAACATCTTCAACCAGCCAGATATCTGTCCGCCGAAGCAATTCCGGCCATTGCCGCACAAGATATTTCGCAACAACCGCGACGGTACTTTCACCGACGTGACCGAGGAAGCGGGCATTCAGCCAAACAAGGGTTTAGGAGTTGTGATTGCCGACCTGGACGACGACGGCAAGCCCGACATTTTCGTCGCCAACGACACTACGGGGAATTTGCTCTATCGCAACCAGTGCACACCGGGCAGATTTCGCTTTGTCGAAATTGGCATGCAAGCCGGGGTGGCGCTCGATTACAATGGGTCAATGAACGGCAGCAAAGGAATCGCTATTGGCGATTATGATAATAGCGGTCGGCCATCGCTGCTGGTGACGAACTATGAGCACGAGTTCAACGGGCTTTATCAAAATCGAACCAAGGCCGGTGCGCTGAACTTCGGCTTCACCAGTCATCACGCAGGCTTGGCAGCCAACGGCTCGAACTTCGTCGGCTGGGGCGCTACGTTTCTTGACTACGACCACGACGGCAGGCTGGATTTATTCATCGCCAATGGCCACGTACTGAAACATCCGGCGCCACCCGCTACCCGGCGACAGCGGCCGCTCCTGCTCCGCAATCGCGGCGATGGCACATTCGAAGACATTTCACCGCAAGCGGGCATTTATTTTCAGACCGAACATAATGCCCGCGGCGTGGCGATCGTGGACATCAACAACGATGGGCGAACGGCCCTTGTGATTAGCCAGCTGAACGAGCCGGTCGTGATTCTGATTAGCCAGCCGGCCACTCAAAATCACTGGATTGGCTTCGAACTGGTCGGCAAGAACCGGCGCGACGTGGTCGGCGCCAAGGTTGTGGTGGAAACCGACAAACGGACGCAAACGAGCTTCAGCCACAGCGGCGGCAGCTATGCCTCTTCCAGCGATCGCCGCCATTTGTTTGGCCTGGGGCCAAACGAAAACGTGAAGCGCATCCGCGTGACCTGGCCAGGCGGCGACAAGCAGCAATGGGACGGCCTCGCGACGGACAGGTATTGGCGCTTGACCGAAGGCGCCGGCGCTGAGGAAATGCCACGGCACAATTGACCCGTTCATTTCCGAATCGGTAGATTTGAATGTCGGCGCCGGTAGGATATCCTGAAGGCGCCGAATATTTTAGCGCTTATTCAACAATTCTTCTTGTTCGCTTCCTTGACATCACCAAATCGTGTTCTACACTATCGCCCTGCTTCTAGTCGTCGTAATTGGATCGATTCGTCCCACGCAGCAAGCTCGCCCACTTGTTACTGCGCCGTCCCGCAGGAGCTGCGCCCATGAAGTCCGCCCCCTCGTCGAAGCCGGCCCAAGAAGGCCGTGCAGTGGCCACGCTGCGCCGCAATCAAAATCGCTCGGGAATCCCCCTACGGCTTGAAGAATTAGAACAGCGTCTTGCCCCTTGCACTGGTTCCATTCACACGCTGGCGAGCGATTTTTCCAGCGTGCAGAATATCGCGCTCGTTCCCACGACAGACTCGCAGAGCGATGGGTCAGGCGGTGCTGCATCAACCATGACGAGTCTGCAAAGATTCTCGTCGTTATTCCTGTTGGCAGAGTCTGCCCAGAATTTTGGCGTTCCAAGCGGCGCGCAGAATTTCGCAGCTGCAAACCAAAGCACTCCGGGGAACGCCGATCCGATCATCGACAGCACCAATTCGTTGAATCTGGGAACAACTGCGTTCGGCACGGCGGGCAATTCACAAACCTATACGGTAAGCGGCTTCAACTTAACGGGCCCGATCACAATCACGGCGCCGGCTGGAGTTGAGCTATCAGATAACGGCGGGCTGTCTTATTCTTCCTCGTTAACGGAGACACCCATTAATGGCGCGGTCCCCGACACTACGATCAATGTACGTATCACCGGCACTGCGGCGGTCGGCAACTTAAGTGGGTCCATCACGGCTACGAGCGCTACCGCGCCAGAACAGGATATTACGGTCACTGGCACGGTTGCCGCGCCTGCCGGCCCAGCGATCGCAATAAGCGCCACTTCCTTAAATCTGGGCACGACCACCTTCGGGACGGCGGGCACGGTGCAGTCCTACACCATTGTTGGCAGCAATCTGACCGGCCCGATCACCATCACGGCGCCGACCGGCGTCGAAGTGTCATCGGACGGCGGGGCGACCTACCATTCTTCCTTGACGCTTGCCCCCGTTGGAGGCACGGTGGCCACGACTACTATCGACGTCCGCATCAGCGCCAGTGCGCCCGTGGGGGCCTTGGCCGCCGCCTCCATCACTAACGAAAGCGCCGGTGTCATTGCGAACAGCCACGACGTGGATGTCACCGGCACCGTCACCGCGGCCGCGGCAACGATAACCGTCAGCCCCGCTTCGCTGGATCTGGGCTCCACCGCGGCCGGCATCGCCGGCACACCGCATCCCTTTACCGCAGCAGGCGCCAATTTGACGGGGCCGATTACTGTCACTGCGCCGGCCGAGACCGAGGTGTCTTCGGACGGCGGAGCCACCTATCACACTTCGCTGACGCTAACGCCTGCGGGCGGCACTGTGGCCACGACCACGCTCTTGCTCCGCATCAGCGCCACGGCGCCCCAGGGCTTTCTCCCGGGTCAGGACCTTGCCGTTACCATTGCCGGCGCCATCGAGCTGGAAATAGCAGTCTCTGGCTCGATATTCGCGGCGGGTACACCCGTGATCACAACCAGCATCGCCGCGCTTGATTTGGGCACGACGGCCGCCGGCACCGCCGGCACGTCGCAGACATATACGGTGGGGGGCGTCAATCTGACCGGGCCCATTGCGCTCACCGCGCCGGCGGGCGTCGAGTTGTCTTCGGATGGCGGCGCCACCTATCACGACTCGTTGACGCTGGCGCCCAGCGCGGGCGCGGTGGCCAATACCACCATCAATGCGCGCATTAACGCCACCGCGGCCGCCGGGACAATTGCGGGCAACATAACCGGCGCCACGGCCGGCGCTCCCGATAAGAATGTAGCAGTTACCGGCACCGTCACGGCGGCTAATGCCGCCACGCTCACCGTCAGCCCGACATCGCTAAACCTAGGCACGACCACTTTCGGGACGGCGAGCACGGCGCAGTCCTACACCATTGCTGGCAGCAATCTGACCGGCCCGATCACCATCACGCCGCCGACCGGCGTCGAAGTGTCATCAGACGGTGGGGCGACCTACCATTCGACCTTGACGCTGACGCCTGTCGCCGGCACGGTGGCCGCGACTACCATCAATGCGCGCATCAGCGCCAGTGCGCCCGTGGGGGCCTTGGCCGCCTCCTCCATCACCAACGAAAGCGCCGGTGTCATTGCGAACAGCCACGACGTGGATGTCACGGGCACCGTCACCGCGGCCAATGGCGCTACCATTACGGTCAGCCCGTCATCCCTCAACTTGGGCACCGTCGCGGCCGGCACCGCGGGCACAGCGCAGATTTACAATGTGTCCGGAACGAATCTCACAGCGCCCATCACCATCACCGCCCCGACAGGCGTCGAAATCTCCACCGACGCTGTTACTTTCCATAATTCGTTGACGTTAACACCGACCAATGGCACCGTCACTTCAACCGCAATCATCGCACGCATCAGCAGCTCGGCAGTCGCCGGCAACATCAGCGGCAATATCACGGAAGCCAGCACCGGCGCCACGACGCAGAATGTCGCCGTCACGGGTACTGTGAATGGGACGACGCCCACCATCACCGTGAGCACGAACAGCTTGGATCTGGGCACCACCCCGGCCGGTACGGCGAGCTTGTCGCCACAAGGCTTCCAGGTCGGCGGCACTCATCTCACCGGGCCGGTTACAGTCACCGCGCCGGCGGGCGTGGAGTTATCATTGACCGGCGCCTCGTACCATCCCACGCTCACACTGACGCCCGACAACAACGGATTGGTGATCCCGACCTCAATTTTGGCGCGGATCTCCGCGACGGCGCCGGCCGGAAACCTTACCGGCACCATTACTGCGGCCAGCAACGGCGCAACGATGCAGAATGTGGCGGTCACCGGCACCGTCACCGCGGGTACGCCCGCAATCGCCGTCACCCCCACTTCCCTGGTGCTCACAGCGACAGTCGGTGCCGCAGGCACGCCGCAGAGCTACATCGTCGGCGGAATTAACCTCACAGCGCCGATCACCATCACGGCGCCGAGTGGAATCGAAGTTTCTTCCGACGGCGGCGCCACATATCATTCGACGCTGTCGCTTACGCCTACGAACGGCACGGTAGCTCCGACCACCATCAATGTTCGCATCAGCGCTGCGGGGGCAGCGTCTGAAGGCGTGTTCGGCGGAACTATCAGCGACAGCAGCACGGGTGTGACCACCGAAAATGTGACCGTGAGCGCCAACGTCAACCCGGCGACGACGCCGTCGATCACACTCAACCCGTCTTCACTGTCCCTGGTGGCCACGGTTGGTTCCGCGGGTACCCCACAGACCTATACGGTGACTGGCAGCAATTTGACCGCACCCGTCGTTATCACGGCGCCGGCCGGCATTGAAGTGTCCTCCGATGGCGGAGCGACGTATCACTCGTCATTGGCGCTAACCCCGGCCAATGGCACGTTGGCCGCGACGACGATCAATGTCCGCATCACCGCCGCCGCGGCCACGGCCGAGGGCGTTTTCGCCGGATCTGTCAGCGCGAGCAGCACCGGGGCAACCACACAGAACCTACTGTTCAGCGCCGCCGTAAATCCGGCGACAACGCCGACGATCGCCGTGAGTCCCCCGTCACTGGACTTGGGTACGACCCATGCGGGCACGGCCGGTTCCATGCAAACCTATACGGTAAGCGGCAGCAACTTGACCGCGCCCATAACGATCACAGCCCCCGCGGGGGTTGAGATCTCTTCCGACGGCGCGACGTTTCATTCCGCGTTGACGTTAACGCCGAATAACGGCACCGTGGCCTCGACAACTATTACCACTCGCATCAGCGCGAGCGCTTCCGCCGGAGCGATCACCGGCAACATTACCGACACCAGCACCGGCGCCACCACTCAGAACGTCGCCGTCACGGGCACGGTCAATACGGCCGCAACCCCGACTATTGCCGTCAGCCCCACTTCTCTCGTACTCGTGGCGACGGTCGGTGCCGCAGGCTCGCCGCAAAGCTACACGGTGACCGGCAGCAACTTGACCGCACCGGTGACCGTCACTGCAACCAGCGGTGTTGAGCTGTCTTCCGATGGCGGGGCCACCTATCATTCGACGCTGACGCTGAATCCGACCAACGGTACATTGGCCGCTACCACCGTCAACGTGCGAATTACCGCCGCCCAGGCAGCCACTACCGGCACGTTCGCCGGTACGATCAGCGACAGCAGCACGGGCGCCGCCACTCAGACGGTAAGCTTCGACGCCAATGTAAATCCGGCGGCGACGCCGACCGTCACGGTTAGCCCGTCTTCCCTCGTGCTTGCGGCTACGGTCGGTGCCGCGGGAACGGCGCAGACGTACACCGTCGCCGGCAGCAATCTAACAGCTCCCGTCAACATCTCGGCGCCCAACGGCATCGAACTTTCTTCCGACGGCGGGACCACTTATCATGGGTCGTTGACCTTGACGCCAAACAACGGCACGCTGGCCGCAACGACGATCAATGTGCGCATCAGCGCGGCCGGCGCGGCGACCGAGGGCACCTTCGCCGGCGTCATTACCGATAGTAGTGCCGGCGCCACAACTCAGAATGTGACGGTCACTGCCAACGTGAACCCGGCCGCGACGGCGACCATCACGGTGAGCCCGGCATCGTTGAGTCTGGGCACAACCATCGCGGGTACCGCAGGTTCCACGCAAACATTTACCGTGGCCGGCACTAATCTGTCGGCCCCCATCACGATCACCGCTCCCGCGGGGGTTGAACTGTCGAAAGATGGTACAACCTTCTTGCCGACATTGACGCTGGCGCCTACCAATGGAAGCGTCGCGATGACGACGATCACCGCTCGCATCAGCGCCGGCGCAACGGCTGGCAACATCTCAGGAAACATCGCCAGTGCCAGCGCCGGCGCGACGGCTCAAAATGTGGCCGTCGCCGGCACCGTCCATGGCAACACCGGCGCCACGCCGACGATCATTCTTAGCCCGATTTCCTTGAACCTGGGCACGACTACGGCGGGCACCGCAGGGTCGGCCCAGCAATACTTCGTCGTCGGTTTCAACCTCACCGGACCGATTACCATTACCGCGCCAGCGGGGGTGGAGATCGCTTCCGACGGAACCACGTTCCATTCCACATTGACTCTTACGCCTGCCAACGGAATGACCGCGGCAATCATCACGGCGCGCATCAGCACTGGAGCGACCGTTGGCGCCATTACGGGCAACATCACCGACACAAGTCCCGGCGCAACTGGACAGAACGTCGCCATCACCGGCACGGTCAACGCGGCAGCCAACACGCCGACCATTACGGTTAGCCCGACATCCCTGTCGCTCGTGGCAACAGTAGGTGCGGCCGGAGCACCGCAGACCTACACGGTTTCCGGAAGCAATCTCACGGGACCGGTCATAATCTCGTCGCCCGGCAACCCAATTGAATTCTCGCTGGATGGAACAACATATCAATCCACGTTGACGTTAACGCCGACCAACGGCACGCTAGCGGCGACCATGATCGACGTGCGGATTAGCGCGGCGGGGGCGGCAGCCGAGGGCGTTTTCGCGGGTACTATCAGCGATTCGAGCCCCGGCGCCACCACGCAGACCGTCGGCTTCAGAGCCGCCGTCAACCCCGCGACCACGCCCAGCATCACCGTCAGCCCGGCTTCGATTCAACTGGTGGCGACCGCCGGCGCCGCCGGAACTCCACAGACCTTCTCGGTCAGCGGCAGCAATCTCACGGGACCGGTCACGATCACGTCGCCCGGCAACCAGGTTGAATTATCGCTGGACGGAACCACCTATCAACAAACATTAACGCTGGCTCCGACCAACGGCACGCTGGCCACCACGACCGTTTCGGCACGGATCAGCGCAGCGGGGGCGGCCGGAGAGGGCGTTTTCGCCGGAACCATCGGCGTCAGCAGCCCGGGAGCAACGACGCAGAACGTCATGTTCAGCGCCGCGGTCAATCCCGGGGCGTTGCCTTCGATCACCATCAGCCCGACCGCTTTGAACCTGGGCACAACAATGGCCGGCACGGCGGGCGCCGCTCAGACATACTCGGTGTCTGGCAGCAATTTGGGGGCGCCGATTACCATCACGGCACCGACCGGCGTGGAACTCTCGCAGGACGGAACCAACTTCTCGTCAACGCTGACCTTAACGCCGACTAATGGCACGGTGGCTGCGACGACCATCACGGCTCGCATCAGCGCAACGGCAACGCCCGGAAATATCGCTGGCAACATTACCAACAGCAGCGTCAGCGGAGTAGTTGCCGTGACCCAGAGCGTGGCCGTCACCGGCACGGTCAGCCCGGTCATCGTCGGGCCGTCCATCAGCGTTAACCCTGCATCCTTGGTTCTGGGCACGACGACGACCGGCATGGCAGGTTCGCCGCAGTCTTCCACCGTAGGAGGTATCAACCTGAATGGGCCGATCACAGTCACGGCCCCGAGCGGCGTCGAGCTATCTTCCGACAACGGCGCTACCTATCACTCATCGGTGATGCTGACGCCCACGAATTTCGGCGTGGTGGCCCAGGCGACCATCCTCGCCCGCATTAGCGCCGGGGCGGCTGCCGGAGCGATCAGTGGCAACATCACCGCCACCAGCTCCGGAGCCACGGAGAAGGACGTCGCCGTCTCGGGCACCGTGAATTCCGGTCAGCAAGCCGGCGTCATCACGAGCCCGAACCACGCCACCTTCACGGTGGGGATGCCGAACAGCTTTACCGTGACGACCGCCAACTTCCCGACAACGCCGACAATTGCGGTCATCGGTACGCTGCCGCCGGGAATCACGTTCCACGACAACGGCGACGGCACGGCAACGTTGAGCGGTACGCCGGCGGCAAGTTCGGCCGGCACGTACCAGTTCACCATGAACGCCGATGCCACGCAACTATTCACGCTCACCGTGAACCCGGCGAAGACACCATGTCCGACCTGCGGCATGTGCCATCGGCATCACCCGGCTTGCCAGCCTTGCGGTTCGCGGCATCATCATCGTCAGCACGAACGTGAGCATCACAATCGCCGCCATGAACGTAGTTGCGGCTTCCAACAGCCGACTTGTCAGACCAGTTGCCATCAAGGGGGGCACCACGGAGGGAATGGTCGGCATAGCCACAATCGCGGGTGCAATTCGTGGTCCAACCATTCCCGGCATGAATCGTGGGGATGCCACCGGGAGATGTGGCCACAATAGTGGTTCATGGCAGCTGATTTGGAGCGGCATTATTTCAACAACCCGCTGTCCGACAGCCACTCGGTGAAGCGCTCCGGCCAGCGGGCGGCGGCGCTGGGCTTGGCGTCGGGCCGGTAGCCGAAACCGTGGCCGGCGTTGGCGTATAGATGCAACTCCGCGGGAATCTTCGCGGCCTTGTACTTCAAGTACAGCGTGGCCAGGCCTTCCGAAATGTCGGGTCGGTCCTTGTAGCCGGCCAATAGGAATACCGGGGGCATGCCGGGCTCGACTTTGAATGTCCCGGTGCCGCCCGGATAAATGAGCGCTTGAAAATCAGGCCTCGAACTTTGCTGCTCAATCGGGTCCGCTGCCTCCTTCTGGCCCGAATCACTCTTCATGGCCGCGTAGGCCGCCAGTTCACCGCCCGCAGAGAATCCCAGGATGCCAAGGCGATCCGGCTTGATATGCCACTCGCTCGCTCGGCTGCGAACGATGCGAATCGCGCGGCGCGTGTCCGCCATGGCGTGGTCCTGCACTGTGTAGGTGCTGCCTTTTTCGCGCGCCAATCGGTACTTGAGCACAAAGGCCGCGATGCCCTGGTTGCGAAACCATTCCGCCAACGCATAGCCCTCGTGGCCCAGGCAAAGCTTGGAATGGCCCCCGCCGGGGCAGATGATGACGGCCGTGCCGGTGGATTTGCCGACCTCCGGCACGTACGGCGTGATCGTGGGATTGTGGACATTGCAAACATTGGCCCCTTCGATCACTTCCGGTTCCGCCATGCGCGATTCCGAGCCCGGTGCGCCGTGCGGCCAAAGCGGAATAGCGGGCGGTAGATTCTTCGGCAACTGCGCGAAGACGGGGGCGGTGGTCAAAAGAAAGGCGAACGCAAAAAGAGGTAATCGCATTGATTCTCCTGGAAAGTTAATATTGCGGCTCGGTGCAGCAGGTTTTGTATCGTGCGTCAGCTTTGAGAGCCGGGAGCGCAAGCGACCGGATGAGGGACCCGGTCCCTGATCCGGTCGCTTGCTTTGCGCTCCCGGCTCAACCCACTACTTATCTTTCGAATTCGCCAACGCCGCGCTTGCGGCTTCCTGAAATCCCTTGCGCACTTCCGACGCATCGGAATTCGGGAAGTTGGCGCGCTGGACCATAAGAACATACACCAGTTTCTTCGCCGGATCGATCCAGGCTTGGGTGCCATAAGCGCCGCCGTGACCGAAGCTGCCCGGCGAGAGCATGGCGGTGATGCCTTGCGGCTCGCGGACGACACACCACCCCAGGCCCCAGCCGTTGCCAGGCGTGAAGCCGGTCTTCAAGTCGCCGGTCTGAATCGTGGTCATGAGCTTCACCGTCTCCGGCTTGAGGTAGCGCTTGCCGTCCAGCTCCCCGCCGCGGAGAACCATTTGGCAAAAGCGCGCGTAGTCCGGGGCGGTCGAGAAGAGCCCGCCGTTCGGGGCCGGGAAATGATCCCGAGCACTGGGGTTCTTGATGTTCAAGAAGGGAGTGGCCACGGCCACCAGTCCGCTCTCGGTCTGCCGGTACGACTTCGCTATTCGGGGCAACTGTTGTTCTGTTGGGTAAAAGGTCGTGTCCTTCATCCCCAGCGGATCGAACAGCCGCGTTTGCATTAGCTTGTCGAGCGGCTCGCCGGTAACCACCTCCGCGATCCGGCCGGCAGTGTTGATGCCCGATTGACAGTAGACCCATTTCGAGCCTGGCGGGAAGGCGACCGGCTTGGCCACAAACAAGGGAATTACGTCGGCCAGCGTTTTGCAATTGCGCGACTGCCCGGCACTGATCTCCCCCATGCCCGAGGTATGCGTAAGCAGATGACGAATGGTTAGCTGGGCCGGCTTGCCGTCGGCAGTTTTAAGGTCCTTGAATTCCGGCAAGTATTTGGCAACCGGATCGTCCACGTTGAGCTTGCCTTCGTCCTGCAGCATCATGATGAGCGTGCCCATGATCGGTTTGCCCATGGATGCGATCCAAAAAATGGCATCGGTCTTCATCGGCTCGGCGGGTTCGGCCACAGCATTGCCCGATGCGTCCAGATGAAGGATACCGTCCGGCGTCGCCACCAGCGTCACCGCGCCGGCGATCTCGTTCGCGGCGATGTAGGTGTGCATCCGATCTCGAATGGCCGCGACGTCGGCTGGCGCGCTTTGCGCCGGCTCCGCCTTAACCACGTTCAGGAACACATAAAGCGCCCTGGTAGCAGGATCGTCGGGCTTGCCGAGGTCGGCATTGACCTTGCTGTGCGTGGTCTCTTTCGCGCCGAAGACCGTAACAGGGATGCCCGCTTCTTTCAGCACATTACCCAGCCGCAGCGCCTGCGCGGTGGTGTCCGGGTGGTTGGCAACGTGAAGCAGGAAGAACGGCGGAATGTTCTTGCCCTTGGCCACGTGGTAAACTGCGGAGAAATCGCGATGCTTCTCCGGGTCGTTGCCGAACTTCTCGCGATGGCCAAACTTCGCCGGCGGCAGATGGTGCACGCGCCAGCGCGTCTCCGCCGTGTCAATGATGGCCGGCACGTCGTAGGTGTCGCCATCCACGGGCACACAGGCTTTGACAATTTCAAGCGACAGCCCCTCGGCTTTCAAGTAGCGCTCGTCGGTGCAAATCAAGGCCGCCAGTTGCGCCCCGGCGGAATGCCCCATCACGTACAGGCGATTTGGATCGCCGCCGTACTCGGCGACGTGCTCGTGCACCCAGTGCATTGATTTGGCTACGTCGCGCACGATTGTGCCCATATCGACCTTTGGCAGGAGCCGATAATTCGTGGAAACGAACACGAAACCTTTGTCCATAAACGCCTGCGGCTTCACCTGCACGTCGCTTTTATCACCGGTTTGCCAACCGCCGCCGTGAATCCAGAACACGACGGGCAAGTTCTTCGCATTCTTTGGGGAATAAACGTCGAGAACCTGCCGCTCGTCCCCTTTTTCGACATATGGAATGTCGCGTTTTACTTCTTGCGCTTGGGCTTGGGACAAAATCGCGATGGCGGTGACGAGACCGAAAAGTTTTCTCATGGCGCGCATCCCTTTCCCGAAAATGTGGTCTTGAAGGTGAGAGTAATTTCAGAGGTTGGTGTCGTTCACCATATTCAAGCGAGCATTTCGTGACGAGGTGTTTTTTGACAATTTGATCAGCGTCGCTAACGAAACGAAGGTAAGACAATCCAGTATCTTGGCAAAGCTCGGCAGTATCAGACGGGCGCCAAGACGCCGACAATCGAATCAAACTGTTTCGTACCCTTGGATTTATCACCATTCGTCGTGTAAGATTGTGGGCAAGAGACTGGATGTTTCCCGGTTTGTGTTGTTCGAGCGAGGGAAGAGCATGTCGGCGCGTTGGTTTTATGAGATCGATGGTCGCGAAGGTGGGCCGATTTCGACAGTGCAGTTGCAATTGATGGCGAACTCCGGCATGTTGCAGCCGCAGCACAAGATTCGCAAGGAGAATTCGGA
Source organism: Gemmataceae bacterium (assembly GCA_035307785.1). GTDB lineage: Bacteria > Planctomycetota > Planctomycetia > Gemmatales > Gemmataceae > DATGHS01. Next base: position 5,448 of record DATGHS010000042.1, on the reverse strand, counting down.
TCAGTGGTCGGTGGCAGGCGATGTTCGTGGGCTGTTTGCATCCTCACAACCGGCCAACGTGCCGCAAGCGTATCCGGTAAACCGGTCGGTGCCCATGGCCACACCCGTAGCCGCGGCTCCGCTACCGGCAGCGGAGAACCCGATGGGCTGGCCGGCGGAGACCCCAGCTGATCCAACCGCCGCCGCCTTCGATTTCTTTTCCGAAGCGAGCGCTCCCGCCGTGGCCGTTCCGCCACCGGTTGCCAAGGCCAAAGGATCGCGCAAGCCGCGCTTACCGGTCAACGCGAGCACACCTCCCATCGTTGCAGAAGAAAACCCATTTTCATTCGGCGAAGAAGCGCCGCCCGCGCAGCCTCCAGCAATGCCCATGGCCGTTCCGCCACCCGCCGCACCAGGGACGCCACCGAGGCCGATGGACCCAGTGTCCGTGCCTGCTGCCTCGGACAATCCGTTTGAATTTGAAGGCGCCCCCGCGGCCGAAGCGCCGCTCGCCATGGTCCCTGTCCCGTCGGTCGGCACCAATCTCGTGGTGCCGTCTGCCCCGACGCGACCGCCATTCCCGAAGAAGAAGGCACCGCTCCCCCCGACGATGATCACGCCGGTCGGCGGCACGCCTTCGGTCGTTGTGGAAGTGAGCGGCCAGGCCGTCGAGTTGCTTCCCGGCGCTGAAGTGCGCCTGTTGGAAGGCACGACGATGTTCCGGCTCCACAAGGCTTGGGTCTACGTGGCCACGAAGTTGGCCGACGAGACCTCGCACACCGTTTACCTGCCGCTGCAGCGCATCGATGCCGCGATTTTGGATCAGCGCTTCGAGGCGGGGCGCAAGCGAAGCGAGCCACATTCGCTGTTGATCTTCCAGAGCGGCGCAGTGGCCGTGGGCCTGATGTTCCAGGGCAACGATAAGCCATACCGGAATTTTTTGGAAAAGGTGCTGCTCGTGGCGAACCCCGCGCGGCACGCGGGCGGGAAGTGAGTAAATCCCCTCCCCTTTGATGGGGGAGGGGAAAATGTTGTCAGTTGCTGAATTCCGGCCGGCGCTTGGCGAGTTGCGTCTGGAGCCGCTGCACAATGCTCGAGTGCATCTGGCTCACGCGTGATTCGCTCAAATCGAGCGTGGCGCCAATCTCCTTCATCGTCATGTCTTCGTAGTAGTAGAGGATAATGATGAGGCGTTCGTTGCGGTTCAGGCCGCGGGTGACGAGCCGCATGAGGTCGCGGTTCTGAAGGCGATGGGTAGGATCCTCGGCCTTCTTGTCTTCGAGAATGTCGATCTCGCGCACGTCTTTGTAGCTGTCGGTTTCGTACCACTTCTTGTTCAGGCTTACCAGGCTCACGGCCGTGGCCTCGCCGACCAGTTGATCCAATTCTTCAATGCTTACGTTCAGCTTCTGGGCCAGTTCTTCCGGCCGCGGCGGGCGGCCGAGTTCGGCTTCCAACGATTTGCGGGCTTCTTCCAGCTTGCTCGCTTTGCTCCGCACCAAGCGCGGCACCCAATCCATCGTCCGCAGTTCGTCGAGCATGGCTCCGCGAATGCGCGGTACACAATAGGTTTCGAATTTCACGCCGCGGCTCAGGTCGAAAGCTTCAATCGCGTCCATCAGGCCGAAGATGCCGGCGCTGATCAGGTCGTCGAGTTCCACACCGTCGGGCAAGCGCGACCAGATGCGCTCGGCATTGTATTTCACCAGCGGCAGGTAGCGTTCCACGAGCCGGTTGCGTAACTCGACCGATTTTTCGCGTTGATAGGTTTGCCATACCTGCAGAATGTCGGTTTCGACTTGTGTCACCATTCGGGCATCCTCCCTGATGGATGGCAAGCCCGCGGTCAGATGCTTCCCGAAGCCAATGATCGAAAGAACGAACAGGCTTCGCCCCCGGAAGCGGTCCAGTCGATGTGGCCCCCGGCGCGCAGGCGCTCCGGGAGCAGGTCGCTACCCTGCTCTTCTTCCGGTCACAAAGGGCCGGTAGAAACGTAGGAAGGCGATGTTTTCCGACTGGATGGACTGACCGATTGATTGGCTTACCGAATCCCCCTGCGTTACGAGCCCAATGCGGACTCGTTCCCCCTTGTTATCGGCCCGCTTTCTTCCCGGCCTGCAATTAAAGCCGTCATTTGTAAGAAAGTCGGCACGTTCGCAAGCATCCGCACATTCCGCATCTTTTCCGGATGAATCCCCCGCCGGCACGCGGCCGGCGTTTTCATCCTCAAGTCAACAGAACGAGCGGTTCCCCTGCCCGCGAAAGAGAGGCCGCTAATAGCGGCGACAGGGTGCTTTGTCAATTGAGATTATGAAGAAAATAGAGATGGGAGAGGGCGAGCGTCGCAGCGTAAGCGCGACGTGTGATGCGTAGAGGGGCTGGAGCATGGATGCGAGGCCCGCCGAATCTCATGTCCCCTCCCCCTCGATGGGGGAGGGTTAGGGTGGGGGAGAGAAAGTCGCCCCCCCGCCCCAACCCTCCCTCCACAAGGGGGGAGGGCTTGTATGCAGCTACTTACCCGCTTCCAGTTCCTTCACTTCGATCTTCCGGAACTTCACGACGGTGCCGGGGTCATGGCCCTGAAGCGCGAAATGGCCTTTCGTGTAAGTGTTGTCCGGATCGGTCCAGTCCACGGTCACCTTGCCGTTCACCTTGATGGTGATGTGATTGCCGATGGCCGTCACTTCCTGCGTGAACCACTCGTCGGGCTTGTGCGGGGCCGTGTTCATGACGGTGATGTCTTTCTTGTACTTGCCCAGACTGCCCGCGGGATAAATGCTGCCGGTGCGGATCGGGTCGCCGTGCGTGGCGTTGATCTGAGCCTCATACCCGGAAGGAAAGCCGGGGCCGAACTTCGTGCGGAAGTATTGGCCGCTGTTGCCGTGGTCGTTGATCATCGCTTCCACGCGGAAAACGAAGTTCACGTAATCTCCGCGCTCGCTGAACAGATGGCTCGACGGGCCGCTGCCGATAATCATGCCGTCTTCCGCGCGCCAGAGCGGAATCAGCTTGCCGTCTTTCTTCGACTTGCCGTCGAACTCCATGACCTTGCCGTCTTTCTCCTGCTTCTCGATTCCGGTAAAGGCGCCGGGGTTCGGGTTGTCGGGCAATTTCCAACCGGTCAGGTCTTTGCCGTTGAACAACTGCACGAAGCCTGCCGAATCTTTCTTGTCCTCCGCCCGCGCGGGCAGCGCCAGTACGAGCGTGGCCAAACAAACGGGCACGCACAGCAATTGTCGCATGGTGTCGTCCTTTCAGTGGTAAGAGCAGAAAATGCGCGTGCCGATTGTTATACGAAAATGCCGAATGCGGAACCCGGCTTGGAAACCGGCTCTACCCTTCCCGCCGCGCCAGACAGGCCATTAATTCGAGACGAGAGTGCACCTCTAATATCTTAAAAATCGCCCGAATGTGCGTGTGAACGGTGTGCGGGCTCAGATCGAGCCGCCGCCCGATTTGCTTATCGGAAATGCCGCGGACGAGCAGGTCGTACACGCGCCGCTGCCCCTGCGACAGCGATTGCACGCGCGCTGCGATCGCGCTCGCAACCTCGTCGCTATTGCAATCCTCGGTCTCCTCCTCGACATTCAGTCCGTCGTAGCGCAGCGAGCGCTCCCAGAGCACGAACGGCACCTTGCCGAAGCGCAACCGTTGCCCGGTTCCGGCCAGCGCCTTTTCCACCCGCCGCTCGTCCACATAGGTGCCGTTCGTGCTGCCCAGGTCAGTGATGACCACGCTGCACCCGGTCACCTGAAGCTCGGCATGCCGCCGCGACACCGACGGCGCGTCGATGATGATGTCGCAATCGTCGGAGCGCCCAATCAGCGAAACCGCATCCCGCAACAGGAACTGTGCCGGCGTAACTCCCACCGCGGCGGCCGCTTCGATGACAAAAATCGTAGACATGGACGTCCCGTCGACTGATGCCACGTGACTGGTGATCTTGAAATTAGTGCGTTCCGGTCATGGACGCAATGGAAAAATGAGAAATTCACAATTCGCGTGCACGAATCTTCACAAAACCAACGATTTGCGCCAGCTGGAAAAATACCCTAAATAGGGTATGCGGCATACCCTGTTTAGGCGATTGACGCTTTCCAAAAATAAAAGAAAATTCCTGCGAGTATAACGGGCTCGCGCCCCGACGCGACCAACTAGGGAGCTATTGATGGCCCCGAAACGAATACCCAAGCCCCTCGCCCCGCCCACCGGCAAGCATGGCCGCCGCTTCAGCGCCACCAGGGGCGCTTCGAGCTTCACCACCGATCCGCCCGGTTTCCAAACCGAGAAAGACGCCAGGCACCCCGGCAAATGGTTCGACTTGCCGCCCGCCACCGGCGTTCCGCCCTACCGGCTCGACCTGGCCTCGATCCTCAGCGACGACCATTACAAAAAAATCACGCGCAGCAAGCGCCTGGTCTTCCACACGGTGGGCGACACCGGCGGCGTGAACACCACCACCTATCAACAGCACGTCGAGTCGTTTATGGAACTCGACTTCAGTGCCGACGACACCGACCCCGCCAATCCGTCGTTCTTCTATCACCTGGGCGACGTGGTCTACTACGACGGCGAGGTCACGAACTACTACTGGGAGTACTACGAGCCCTACCTGCACTACCCGGCCCCGATCTTCGCCATCCCCGGCAACCACGACGGCGACGTGAACCCGCTCGACCAATTTCACACGGCGGCCGATTCGCTGCGCGGCTTCGTCCGCAACTTCTGCTCGCAGGCGGCCGTGCACACGCCGGAGGCCGACGACGCCCCGCGCGACGCCATGACCCAGCCCAACGTCTACTGGACGCTGCTCACGCCGCTGGTCACCATAATCGGCCTGTACACGAATGTGCCCGAAGGCGGCAAGATCGGCCTCAACCAGCTTGAATGGTTCAAACAAGAACTGGCCGACGCCGACAAGAACCTGCCGCTGATCCTGGCCCTGCACCACCCGATCTATTCCGCGTACGGCCACCACCCCGGCAGCCAGAGCCTGAAGGCGATTGTCGAAGAGTCGTGCAAAGACGCCGACCGCACGCCGGACCTGATCCTCACCGGCCACGTGCACGACTACCAGCGCTTCACCGGCGACATCAACGGCAAGGCGGTGACCACCATCGTCGCCGGCGCCGGCGGCTACAACCAGAAACTGCACATGCTCAGCCGGCAGCAATTCGACCCCAACGGCTGCCCCTACAAGTTCCCCGACGGCAAAGAAACGCTGGACTCGTTCAACGACTTCCAGCACGGCTACCTGATCATCGACGTGCGCGAGAACCAGATTCTAGGCAGCTACATCGCCATGGACGACCCGACGGGAGGCACGATGGTGCCGACGAAGAAGATAAAGGCGTATGACGAGTTCAAGATCAAGCTGTGAGCCACGCCAGGTGTTGCGGGTGAAAAGCGTAGGTCTGGAAACGTGGATACGAAATGCGGGGATATTCTAAGGTTCGTCGAACAATTTAG
>DATGHS010000041.1:0-2361 GCA_035307785.1 Gemmataceae bacterium | reverse complement strand
GCTCCTGGCGCATCCCGCGGTTTATGAGGCTGCTGTCATTCCAGTCCCAGACGACAAATGGGGCGAAGTGCCCAAGGGGCTGGTTGTAGCGAAACCCGGATCAACCCCAACGGAAGCGGAACTGCCCGAATTCTGTCGCTCTCGTATTGCGCACTTCAAGTGCCCGCGGTCGATCGAGTTCCTGGAAAGCTTGCCCAAGACTGCTACCGGGAAAATTCTGAAAAAAGGATTGCGCAAAAAGTATTGGAGCGAACGGGAACACAACGCGCACGAATTTACGGCCCCCAAATGAACCTTTGAAGATGTTGGAGAGAGAGTTCAGTGCCATGGACGATCTAGTTCAACTTGCCAGCGATAAAGATGTCGCAATCATCACCATCAATAACCCGCCGGTGAACGCCTTGAGCCCTGGGGTCGCCCAGGGGATTGCCCAAGCCATTGAGCAGGCAAGCAAGGACGATGCGACAAAGGCCGTAGTGCTGATTGGTGGCGGCCGTACGTTCATTGCCGGCGCGGACATAAAAGAATTCGGCAAGATCACGTCCGGCAAGACCCAGCGAGGCGCGGGCCTCCTTCCCCTCCTGCTTCAGATAGAAGATGTGCGAAAACCAGTGGTGGTGGCCATCCATGGCTCTGCCTTTGGCGGCGGTCTGGAACTGGCGATGGCCGGCCACTATCGTGTGGCGGCTCCGAATGCACAGCTGGGTCAGCCTGAAGTGAAGCTAGGCATTATTCCCGGCGCAGGTGGCACCCAGCGGCTGCCTCGACTGGTGGGCGTCGCCAAGGCCGTCGAGATGTGCGCGGAAGGCAATCCGATTACGGCTCAGGAGGCGCTGAAACTCGGACTAGTCGATCATCTGATCGAAGGCGATCTATTGCCGGGCGCCATAGCGTTCTCGCGCGACATCGCTGCGAAACCATTGCGCAAGACTCGCGAGCGGAACGAAAAAGATAAACTCGGCAATCCCGAGCAGAACGCATCAGTCTTCGCTGCCGCGCGCGAAAAGGCTCACACCAAACAGCGTGGCATGATGGCGCCGCTAGCGGCCATCGATGCGGTGGAAGCCGCCACGAGACTGTCTTTTGAAGAAGGATGCCAGCTGGAACGAAAACTGTTCGACGACTGCCTTTTTTCCGATCAATCCAAGGCCCTCATTCATGCGTTCTTCGGCGAGCGCGAAGTTGCCAAGGTCGCGGACATTCCGAAAGAGACAGTGATCATCCCGGTGAACTCGGTGGCGGTAGTCGGTGCCGGAACGATGGGCGCCGGAATTGCCATCGTATTTGCCAACGCCGGATTTCCCGTGTTGCTGAAGGAAGCCGACGAGCCGGCTCTTCATCGCGGACTGGCCACCATCCAGAAGAACTATCAGAGTTCGGTTAAACGCGGCCGGCTTACGCAGCAATTCGTGGATGAACGCCTGCAACTCATCAAGCCGACGCTCAGCTACGACGATTTCGGCAAGGTCGATATGGTCGTCGAGGCCGTGTTCGAGGGCATGGCGCTCAAAAAGGACGTCTTCGGCCAGTTGGATCGCATGTGCCGGCCAGGCGCAATCCTGGCGAGTAACACATCAACCCTCGACATAGACAAGATAGCTTCAGCCACTTCGCGGCCCGATGCCGTCATTGGCACGCATTTTTTCAGTCCGGCGAATATTATGCGCCTGCTCGAGATCGTACGCGGCAAGTCGAGCAGCAAAGAAGTGATCGCGACCTGCATGCAACTCTCTAAGAAACTGGGAAAAGTCGGGGTGCTCGTGGGCAACTGCCGGGGCTTTGTGGGAAACCGCATGTTCGGCCCCTATCGCCGTGAAGCGCAGTTCCTGGTGGAGGAAGGCGCCAGTATCGAAGGCGTGGACAAGGCGCTGTTCGACTTCGGCATGGCGATGGGACCCATGGCTACTGGCGATCTGGCAGGTCTTGACGTGGGCTGGCGTATCCGTAAAGAGTACCGGCACCTTGAAAAGCCAGGAGTGCGTCAGCCGTTCGCGGAGGACCGCCTCTGCGAACTTGGGCGCTACGGCCAGAAAACCGCTGCGGGCTGGTACAAGTACGACGAGAACCGGCGCCCGATTCTGGATCCTGAAGTCAACGAAATGGTGCGCAGGTGGGCCCGCGAAGCCGGCATCGCGCAACGCAAGCTTTCATCCGAAGAGATCGTAGACCGCTGTATCTATGCCCTGGTGAATGAGGGCGCCCGCATTCTTGAGGAAGGCATCGTATGGCGCGCCGTCGACATCGACATCATTTATCTAAACGGCTACGGATTCCCGGCCTATCGCGGCGGTCCGATGTGGTATGCGGATACCGTGGGACTGGATAAGGTCTACCGCCGCATCTCAGAATTTCATCAACAGC
>DATGHS010000040.1:0-15732 GCA_035307785.1 Gemmataceae bacterium | reverse complement strand
CGGCGAGTTCCCGCCGTTCGCAGCTTCAGCCGGACTCTCGACTTTGATGGTCGGCGGCAGGACCTTGTGGTAGAGCGCCAGTGCTGCTTTGATAAGCCCTGCCGCTCCGGCGGCAGCTTTAGTGTGGCCGATCTGCGATTTCACCGAACCGAGAGCGCACCACGGCTGCGCCGACTTTCGCTTCGAGCGATATTCCTGGAACACTTCGGTGAGCGCTTGAATCTCCGTCGCGTCGCCGACTTTGGTGCCGGTGCCGTGGCCTTCAACCAGTTCAATCGTATCGGGCGTGATGCCAGCATTGTGATAAGCATCGCGCAGTGCCCGCTTTTGGCCCTCGGCCGAAGGGGCATAGATCGCGTTCCCTTTGCCGTCGCTGCTCGTCCCCATGCCGTGGATGACGGCGTAAATCCGGTCGCCGTCGCGCTCGGCATCGGCCAGCCGCTTCAGTACGACAATGCCGACGCCTTCGCCGAGGATGGTGCCGTCCGCCTTGGCCGAGAAGGGCCGGGCGTCGCCGGTGGGCGACAGCGCCGGCGTCTTGCTGAAGCACATAAACATGAAGATGTCGTTGAACGTGTCCACGCCGCCGGTGACCACGACATCGGCCCGGCCAGTCGCAAGTTCCATCCCGGCCAGGTGAATGGCACTCAGCGAACTGGCGCACGCGGCATCGACCACGCAATTGGTGCCCTGCAAATCGAGCCGGTTGGCAATTCGCCCTGCCACCACGTTGCCGAGCAAGCCCGGAAACGATTGCTCCTGCCAGTTCACATACGAATCGGAAATCCGCTGCACCGCCTCTTCGATCTGCGCTTCGGGAATGCCAGCTTCTTTCATCGCCCGCCGCCAGTTTGGATGGCCTAGCCGGGCGCCTAGGGGAACGACGGCTTCGAGGGTGCCGGTGACGCCGAGGATGACGCTGATGCGAGATTTCGGATTTCGGATTTCGGATTTCGGATTGGCAGGATCGTATCCCGCGTCTTCCAACGCCATCCGAGCAGCAACCAAACCCAAAAGCTGCGAGGTGTCGGTTGCTTCCAGGTCATTCGGCGCGATGCCGAAATCGCCCGGCGGAAATGGGTATGGATCGAGGAAGCCGCCGCGCTTGGCGTACGTGAAATCAGGCTTCTTCGGATCGGCATCGAAGTAATCCTCCGGCCGCCAGTGCGTCGGCGGAATCTCGGTGATGGCATCAACGCCATTCTTGAGGTTGGCCCAATACCCGCCGACGCTGTCCGCTTTCGGGAACAGGCAGCCGATGCCGATGATGGCGAGAGGAGTCGCAGAATCGCTCAAAATGAGATCCTCGAAACCGGCTACATTTTTCACGGTGGCGTCTGTTAACAAACCGCTACTGCGAAGGTCGAAAACGCTCCGCGAAACCAAAGCACCAATCGCCGAGGCCGGTCGTCAAAAAAATCACTAACACCACAAGGAGGGTCCAGCCTGCCGACACCGCGTAACACCACATTCGATGATGCCACAGCCTGCAAACCACGCATGCAATTCCACCTGCAAAGATTCCAGAGATCACTCCAACAATGGTCGGCATCATGTAGGCCGGCCATCCGATTGGCCCGTCCTTCGATAAGTTGTCGCCGAACCATGCTAAGCAAACAGACGGCGTCGTCGTGATTATGATCGCCATTGCAAAGCCAAGCGCGTCTCGCTCAGAGTTTCGCATCGGCAACTTCCGCTCGGTTACGGTAGCTAACCCGGTTCCTTATGGAACTCGGCTTGCCAATAACCGCTCCAATTCCCCGCGCTCCCTCGGCCGCACCTGCGTCCATTCCTCCGGCAGAGTCACGCCCTGGCAGCGCAGCCAGTGCAGTCGCTGGCAAAGTGCCGCGCCGTAAAGCAGGTTCAGCGCCACGGTCACCACGCGGCGGTTTCTTGGCTGCTCCAGGAATGTGCCCTTCGTCCATTCGTTGAAGGCGCCCATCGCGGGGCCGCACCAGACCTGGTAATCCATCTTCCGGCTTGGCTCGCCGGCGTTGGCCCAGCGCGATGATTGGCCCAGGTACCAGCGGAAGACGAGTGCCATCTTGTGCTTCGGGTCGGCCTCGGCTTTCGGAATCTGCGATGGGTCGCGGGTTTGGAAGAAGTCCTTGGTCTGCCGCCAGATTTCGTCGAATGGCTGGCGGAAGATGTTCTTCTCCAATTGGACGCGCTCGGTGGCCGGCATCGCCTCCAGGCTTGCATAGTTGCGGTAAAGCTCGAACAACTTGGCGGCCCGCATGGCGAACATGGTGCCGCGCTTCAGCACCTGCACCTTTACGCCCATTTCGAACATGTCGGCCGCGGGGGCCATAATCACGTCGGCCTGCTCAGCCTGGGCGAGCATTTCGCGCACGGCATCGGAACTGCCCGATTCCACGCAAGCCTGATTGACCGAGCCGGTGAGAATGTAGCCGGCGCCCATCGCGAATGCCGCGGCGGCCGAAGCTGGAGTGCTGATGCCGCCGGCCGCGCCCAAGCCCAGCGGCCGGTCGTAGCCATATTTCGCTTGCAAGCGGTCGCGCAGCGCGATCATTGTGGGAATCAGCGTAACGGCTGGACGGTTATCGGTGTGGCCGCCGGAGTCGGCTTCGGCCGTCACGTCTTGGGCCATCGGCACCTGGCGCGAGAGTTCCGCTTGCTCGGAAGTGATGGCTCGTTGATTTATGAGTTCCTGCAGGAACTTCTCCGGCGGCGGTGAGAAGAATTTGGTCGCCACTTCGACGCGTGAAACCTTGGCGATAATCCGATTCGGCGTGACAATGCGGGCATCGCCGTCGCGATGAATGCCGGTGACGCGATATTTCACCACCGGCAGCGTTAAATCCAAATACGCGGAGGCTTCTACGAGCCGAATCCCGCGCCGCAGATACAAATCAACAATCGTGCCTTCCAGATGTGGCTCATTCGGGCTGTGAATGAGATTAAAGCCAAAAGGCGTGTCGCCGAGTGAACGCGTGAGCCGGTCGATGGCAGCTTCGACTCGGGCCGGTGAAAGGCCCGCGGCTCCGAAAAAGGCCAGCATTCCCGCCTGGCCCATCGCCTCCGCAATATCGGCCGAACCGATGCCGTTGGCCATGGCGCCGCAAACATACGGATAGCGCAGCCGGTGGTCGGCACAAAACGATGAATCACCAAGCTGCGCCGGATCGCAAGCAGGAACCTGGGCGATGATTGGCAGGGCATTGGGCTCGGGCTGTGTTTCGCCAAAAATGCAGGAGCCGCCGACGGGCAGGCCGAGACCGGCGTCAGTTTGCAGAAGCGTAAGCGGCGAGCGAATGTCGTGAACAGCGCGCAAGATCGCGGCGGGATCAGATTCGGGCTCGTGACCGCTTGGCGTCCACCATCCAATGGGGGATCGGTCGGCGCGAATAGGAAACGGTGGTCTGGTCATCGTGGCCGACATCATGGTGCGGAGTCTTAACCGTTGTCTGCGTGCGAGCTTGCCGTTAATTCAACCGGGACGTTGGCACTGGATAATCTCGCTGTTAGAATCGAGCGCATTAAGAGAAAATTGTATGGGAATTCGGCTCGTTTAGCGATGCTTTGTAGAAGGGTCGGTAACCGGGCTTGAGGAACGCCGGCGAAAAAACCAGCGCGTGCACAGCGGAACTATCGCGAGCGCCATCAGGATCGCCACCAACTTCCACGAGATGATATCGCTTGGCTGGTCGATCCGCATGATCTGCGTGCCTACCATCACGTACAGAAAGCAACTCGGAATCATGCCAATGAGGCTCACCCAAACGAACGTGCGGGTGCGCATGTTAGTCAAGCCCATGGTGGCATTCACGGCAAAAAAAGGAACCACGGGTGACAGGCGCAGCATGAGAAGATAGAGTGCTCCGTCCCGGTGAATGCCGCGATCCACAATTGCTATCCAGCGGCCAAACCAACGGCGCACGAAGTCGCGGAAGAGATAGCGGCTGGAAAGAAATGCCAATGTCGCCCCGACGACCGATGTCAGCGTGATAATGCCAAAGCCCAGCCACTGGTCGAACATCGCTCCCGCGGCCATGCTCAGAATGCTGCCTACCGGCAGCGACAGGCTCATGAGCACGATGCTCATTAACACGAACACAACGATGGCCACCTCGCGATTTTGGTCGGCCATGGCCCGCCAGTCATCGCGGCTCTGCTTCAGTGCGGTCCAGGAGAAATAATGGTGCAGGCCGGAAAGGTAAAACGTGGCAATGAGGACGGCAAAGACCCCGAGCAGCAGTAGCTTCCAGTGCCAGGCTGGCCTAACAACGTCTTCCTCCACTGGCCGATCTTCCATTGCGCAACCTCATGTTTCGTAGCCATTAGACAATAACCATGATACCGAAATGGCCGAATGATTCCCGTAATCATGCAATTGCGAGCCGTGCGCCGTAAGGCGGCGGGTCCAACACCCGGCCGCTTACGCGGCTCGGCTCGCCAATGCCTTGATTCGCCTAGCGAAGATAAGATAATCCCCACATGTACAGTACGCCCGTCAGTCTGTTGGATCAACTGCGGCACTCGCCCGCGCAGACCGACTGGGCCAGGTTCGTGCAACTCTACACGCCCTTGCTCTTTTACTGGGCTCGCAAGCTCGGCCTCAAAGATGCCGACGCGGCCGACCTGGTGCAGGACATTTTCACCGTCCTCGTCCAGAAGCTACCCACTTTTCAATACGACCAGGAGCGTGGCTTTCGGAGTTGGCTGCGCACGGTGCTGTTAAACCGATGGCGCAACCTGCTCCGCAAGCAGGCGAATGCCAGGATGGCGGGAACTCAAGTCAATCTCGATGCCTTCGCCGATGCGGAACTGCCCGATGCGCTGGCTGAAGAGGAGTATCGGCAGCATTTGCTAAGCCACGCTTTGGACCTCATGCGCCGCGAATTCCCGGAAAAGACCTGGAAGGCCTGCTGGGAGCACGTGGTCATGGGCCGGTCCGCCGCGGACGTGGCCGCCGAGCTGGGCATTGTGCCCGGGGCCGTATACGTGGCGAAATCCAGGGTTCTGGCCCGCGTGCGCCAGGATTTAAAGGGCATGTTGGAATAACCCCGCAGCCTCGAAGACTCGGCTGCGGGCTTGGCACCAGGTTACTCCAAGCCCGCACGCAAGTCTTCGAGCGTGCGGGGTAGGAAAGTTCCGTTTTCTCGTTAGATTTCCCCGCCCTCGCGTGTACCTTTTCAAAAGCCCCTTCGTGTCTTGCTTGGTAAAAAGAGTCTTGCCATGCCCGCAACCGCAATCTGCCCGCCCCAAGCCACTCTGGTCGATTTTGTCCTGGGAAAGCTGGCGCCCGCCGAGGTGGAGCAATGGGCCGCTCACATTGAGAAATGCCCCGGATGTACCACCGTCATCCAGGCTTGCACCGAGCAGGATTTCGTGGTGGAAGCGCTGAAGAATCCCGGTAGCGCCGCAGCGCAGCGAGCGAATCCCCTCGTGCAATCGCTCATTTCCAAGCTGAGCACCATGGCGCCGGTGCAGGACACACTGCTGCAGGGCAGTTCGCTCTCCATTCCTGCCGACGACGGCTCGAAAGTAGAGGACGATGACTCCGACGACGATATCAGTTTCCTTTCGCCGCCGCAAGGGACCGGCGAGATCGGCCGGCTAAACGGTTATCGCATTCTCGAAATCCTTGGCTCGGGCGGCATGGGCGTGGTCTTTCGGGCCGAAGATGTAAAGCTCAAGCGGGCGGTGGCCCTGAAAGTCATGAAAAAGGACGTGGCCGGCAAGAAATCGGCGCGGGAGCGCTTCCTCCGCGAAGCGCAAGCAGCGGCGCAGTTGGAGCATGAAAACATCGTCACGATCCACCAGGTCGGCGAGGCCAACGGAGTGCCGTACATCGCCATGCAATGGTTGAAGGGGCAGAGCCTGGAAGATCGGCTGGGACTGGGTGGCCGGCTCAGCGCGCCGGAGATCATTCGCTTTGGCCGGCAGGCGGCCCGCGGTCTGGCGGCCGCCCATGCGCGCGGCCAGGTACACCGCGACATCAAGCCCGGCAATCTTTGGCTTGAAGATGTGGAAACGGAACATGGCGAGATTGTGCAGCGCGTCAAAGTTCTCGACTTCGGCCTGGCCCGGGTCGGAGATGAAGACGTGCGCCTGACGCAAACGGGGACGGTCGTCGGCACACCGGCCTACATGGCGCCGGAGCAGGCCAAGGGCGAAAAGGTCGATCACCGGGCCGATCTATTTTCGCTAGGCACCGTGATGTACCGCATGGCCACTGGCCGCTTGCCGTTTCATGGCGCGAACACGCTGGCTATCCTCTCGGCACTGGCAACGGAGAACCCCGACCCGCCGCAATTGCTGAACTTCGACATTCCGCCCACGCTTTCTGATCTCATCATGAAATTGCTGGAAAAGGATCCCGCCAAGCGCATCGGCTCGGCCACGGAAGTCGTGCAGGCGCTGGCGAAAGTGGAATTGGGACCCGGCTTAACCGCCGTGACACGAGCCGGAAGCGTAAGCGACGACGCTGCATCCGCCGCTCACGCTTCCGGCTCGGACACCGTTGCCGAGACCGCCGACCAGTTGGCCGCCATGCGCGTCGATCGCGGAAAACGAGCCGGAAGCGTGAGCGACGGAATCTTCGATCCGTCGCTTACGCTTCCGGCTCGGCGGCGGCGGCGCATGGTCGCCATCGCAATCGGGCTTGCGCTGCTTTTAATCAGCGGCGGCGCTTTCGCCGCTTACCAGTTAATCTTCAAGACAAGCAAGGGCACGCTGATCGTCGAAGTCGCCGACGATGCCGAGGTCAGCTTCAGCAAGGGCGAGCTCGTCATCAAGGATCAAAAAACCGGCGAAGTGAAGTACCGCATCAAGCCGAGCGAGAAAAATAAGAGCTTGCCGCCGGGGAAGTACCTGGTCGAAATCCGCGGCGCGGACGGGCTAAAGGTAGAGTCAGACAAGTTCGAGATTGTGAAGAACGGCAAGGCGACGGTAACAGTGATAGCCGCCATGCCGAATGTGGTGGCGACCATGAACAGCGACCCCGACCGCCGCGCCGCCGAGTGGGTGCTGTCAATTGGCGGCACTGTAAAGGTCAACGGCGAAGACCTTCCGATCAAGGAAGTTGTGGAATTGCCGCTCGGCCGATTCACGCTCACGGCCGTTGACCTGCCTCGGAATCAACTTATCAACGAAGCCGGATTGGTTCTTTTCGACAACTGCAAGTCGATCACGTACCTCAATTTCTACAAGTCGCCCGTCGACGATACCGGCTTTAGCCATTTTAAAAACTGCAGAGACCTGACCATTCTTTCCCTCGACGGCGCCAACGTTGGCGACGCTGGTCTGGCCATCCTTCAGGGTTGCACCAAGCTCCAGATTGCCAATCTTTATGCTAGCCGCGTTACCGACGCTGGTCTGGCCTTTCTGAAGAACTGCAAAAACTTGACGAATCTCTCTCTCGGGCGCACCAAGGTGACGGACCAAGGACTGATGCAGCTTGCGGATTGCAAGGATCTTTCTGTGCTCGGTTTGGAGTTTACGCGGGTTACCGACGAAGGGCTGGCGCCGTTCGCCAAGTGCACGAAGCTGACGACCATTTTGCTTTCCGGACCGGACATTACCGACGCCGGCCTCGCCCCATTCAAGAATTGCAAGAATCTGAACGTGCTTTTTTTGCAGGGCACGCGCATCACCAATGCATCGCTCCCGATGTTGATGGAAGCAAAAGGGCTTCAGGAATTAAACATTCAACAGACAAAGATCACGGCCGAGCGAATCGAGGAGTTGCATAAAGCGTTGCCGGCGTGCAGGATCGTGCGGGACGGCGGCACAATCGAGCCGAATCCATCCGCCGACCCCGACCGCCGCGCCGCCGAGTGGGTGCTGTCGATGGACGGTGAGGTCGTTCTTGCGCCGTGGCAACCAATCAAGAATGCGAAGGACCTGCCCAGCGGACCGTTCCAGGTGATATTCATCGATCTCAGTCAAAAGGAAAAGGTCGATGACGCCGGATTGATACATCTGAAGGGGCTCTCCGAACTGCGGGCGCTGCGACTTCTTGCCACTCAGATTACTGATGCCGGTCTGGTGCACCTCAAGGGCCTTGCCAAGCTCGAAACGCTCAACCTGCACGGCACTCGAATAACCGATGCAGGTGTGGCCACGATCAAAGGGCTGCCCAATCTGAAAGATCTCGGTATCAACTATACGCAAATCACCGACGCTGCCCTGGCGGACATGAAAGCCATGGCGAAATTGGAGTTGTTGTGGATCGACTCTACCAGGATCAGTGAAGCTGGACTGGCACAGCTTAAAGGGATACCGAACCTGCGTCACGTCTCGATCAGCTTACCGCTGACCGATGGCGTTGCCGGCCGGCTCAAGGAACTGCCCAAACTCACTTCCTTAGGTGTTAGCTACCAAACTGGCGATGATTGCTTTGCGCAACTCACGGGATTTCCACGATTGACTTGGTTGGAACTTGGTTACAGCCAAGTCAGCGCTAATGGCCTCGCAAAACTTGGCGCGCTACCCAATCTGGAACATTTGAGCCTTCGCGGCTGCCCCCTCGCTAATGCGGGACTTGAACATCTTAAGGCACTATCGAAGCTGACTGACCTTGATCTCACCGAGACGAAAGTTACTGGCGATGGCGTGAAGAAACTCGCCGCCGCATTGCCACATTGCAAGATCACGTGGGATGGTGGCACGATTGAGCCGAAGAAGTGAAAACGGGAACCCGCAGCGCCAGCAAGGGAATTCCCTTGCTCGTGCTGCGGGCTCACGTCGATTGGTGGGCAGCGGCTATTACCGCGCCGCCTGATAGGCCTCTTCCGCTGTCACGATCATGTGGGCGATTTCCACGAGCTTCTGGTTCTTATCGCGGGCGAGTTTTTGCAGGCGCCGGAAGGCTTCGGGCTCGTCGAGGCCGGCGCGCTTCATGAGCAGGCCCTTGGCGCGCTCGATGATTTTGCGATCTTCCAGCGCTTGCCGCAGCGAGTCGGCTTCTTCGCGCATGCCGTTGAATTCCTTGAAGCGGCTCATGGCAATGGAAATGGCCGGCTCCAGGTCTTGCTGCTTGATCGGCTTGACCAGGTAGGCCAGCACGTGGTCGCGCTCGGCGCGCTCCACCAGGTCGGTGTCGTGGAACGCGGAAATAACGACAATGGGCACGGGCGCATCCTGATAAACGGCCGCCGTGGCATCCAGCCCGTTCATATCGGGTAGGCGGATATCGGTAATCACGAGTTCCGGCTTCTCGGCTTTGCACTTGTCGATTAAATCCTTGCCGGTTCCCGCCATGCTCACCTGGTGGCCCAGGTTGGTCAGCGTTTCCTGGAGATATCGCTGCATGACCGATTCATCTTCGGCCACGGCAATGCGCAAAGAACTTTTCATGTTTGTCCCCTTGGAAGAACGACCTCAATCTCGGTCCCGGTAGTTTCACCATTGCCAACAGCGATGATGCCGCCATGCGCATCCACAATGCGCCTGGCAATGGCCATGCCCAATCCCGTGCCTCGGCTCTTCGTCGTAAAGAATGGATCAAAAATGCGCCGGCGTTGATCGGGGCTCAGGCCGGGGCCGTTGTCCCGAAAGGCGAGGCGCACCGCGGGCCGTCCATTCAGATCGGTCTCCGCACAGCAGACTTCGATGCGGCCTTTGCCATTCACTGCTTCCACCGCGTTCTGCAGGATATTGCGGAAAAGCTGCTCCAGGGTAAAGGCATCGACCTGGCAGTGGAGATCCATTCCACCTCTTTCCACCACGAAATCCACTTCCCGGCCATTGCGCACGGGGGCGAGCTGGCGCCAGGCCTCGCTCCAGATGTCGGCCAGGTCGTGAACATCGCAGTCCAGGTTGATCGGGGCGGCGTAACCGCGGATGTTCTCCAACATGTGGTGCAGCCGATCGGTGGCCTTTTGAATTTCGCCCACCATTTCCAATTCAAAGCCCGGCTTGAGCCGGCGGTTGAGCATTTCAACGGCTGCCTGTATTTGTTGTAAGGAATTTCGGCTTTCGTGGGCGAGGCCGGCGGTCATTTGGCCGATGGCGGCCAGGCGCTCGGCCTGCATCGCCTTCTCTTCCGCGCGCTTGCGCTCGGTGAGGTCGCGCACGATTTTGGCGTACCCGACGAGCTTTCCCCCTGGATCGTGCAATGCCGTAACGATCACGCTGGCCCAAAAGCGGCTGCCGTCCTTACGCAAGCGCAAGTTCTCGTCCTCAAACCGGCCTTCGGCCGAGGCCGCCTGCAATTCTTTTTCGGCCTTGTCCCATTCCAAATCTTCCCCGAGCATGAAGCGCGAAAAATGCTGGCCGGTGATTTCATCCGCAGTATAACCGAACATGCGCTCCGCGCCCACGTTCCACGTGGCTACATGCCCCTGGGTATCGAGCATGATGATGGCATAATCACGCACATTTTCGACCATCAGACGGAAACGCTCTTCCGTCACCCGGGCATGCCGCTGCACAAACTCGCGCTCGCTTACCTCGGCTTCCAACTGTTCGTGAGCCTGGCTTAACTCGCGGCGATTGCGATAAAGCTCCACGAACACTTGCACCTTGGCGCGCAAGATCTCCGGAATCACCGGAGCGAAGACGTAATCCACGGCTCCAAGCTCGTAGCCGCGCATCTTGTCGATGTCGTTGGTGCTGTAGGCGGTGAGGAAAATGATCGGCGTGTACTGCGTGCGCGGCCGCTGGCGGATGAGTTGGGCCGTTTCGAAGCCATCCATCTCCGGCATGACCACGTCGAGCAAGATCAGCGCGTACTCATCTTTCAGCAGGCGCTGCAACGCTTCGCGGCCGGAATGCGCCAGTACGAGATTTTCGCCCAGATCGGCCAAGACTGCCTGATACGAGAGCAGCTTGCCCGGCTGGTCGTCTACCAAAAGGATATTGGCTTTGGCCATGGGATACTCGTTGCCCTCCCCCTTGAGGGGGGAGGGCCAGGGTGGGGGTGAGAGACGCCAACCCCCCACCCCAACCCTCCCCCACAAGGGGGGAGGGAGTAAGAACGTCCTCTCCCCCACAAGGGGGGAGGGCGAGAAGACTCCTACCGGTGCAGCCACACCCGCATCAACGAGAGCAATTCGTCGGTGTTCACGGGTTTGGCGATGTAATCGGAAGCGCCGGCTTCCAGGCATTTTTCGCGGTCGCCCTTCATGGCTTTGGCCGTCAGGGATACGATCGGCAGCAGCCGGTGCCGCGGGTCCTTGCGGATCGTGCGCATGGTTTCGTAGCCATCCATTTCCGGCATCATGATGTCCATGAGCACCATCTCGATGGCGGGGTCGTTGTTGATCAATTCGATGGCGGTGCGGCCGTTGTCGGCGGGCACCACCTGCATATGGTGCCGCTCCAGGAGGCTCGTAAGGGTGAAGAGATTCCGCGAGTCGTCGTCCACCACCAGCACCTTGCGGCCGGCCAGCACTTCGTCGCTTTGGTGGAGCTTTTGGAGCATCTTCTGTTTGCTTTCCGGCAGCTCGGTGATGACACGGTGCATGAAGAGCGACGTCTCGTCGAGCAGCCGCTCCGGCGACTGCACGTCTTTGATAATGATGCTCTTGGCCATCGTCCGCAGCTTGGCTTCCTCTGCGTCGGTTAATTCCTTGCCCGTGAACACGACGACTGGGAGTTCTTGCAGGGCCTTGTCCTGCTGGATGTTCTCCAACACTTCGAAGCCGGAGATGTCCGGGAGTCGCAGGTCGAGCACCAGGCAGTCGAACGGTTTCTCCTGCAGTTTTGCCAAAGCTTCTTCGCCCGTGCCGACGGCGGTGATTTCGATGTCCGTATAACCCAGGAGTTCGATCATGCTCGCGCGCTCGACCTCGTTGTCTTCCACCACGAGAAGTTGCTTCACGCGATTGGTGGTGAAGCGAGCCACGCGCTCGAACACGTCATTGAGTCCTTCCGTGGTGATCGGTTTGACCGTGTAGGCAAAGGCCCCGCGCTCCAGGCCGTGTTGCCGTTCTTCCACCAGCGTGACGATCTGCACCGGAATGTGCCGCGTTTCCGGGTCCATCTTCAGGTGGCTGAGCACCGTCCACCCGAGCATGTCGGGCAGGAAGATATCGAGCGTAATCGCGGTCGGGTGGTATTCGCGGGCCAGCGCCAGGCCGACGCTGCCGCGCTGGGCGACTAGCGCCTTGAAGCCCTTGTCGCGGGCCAGGCCCAGCAGGACGCGGGCATAGTGCGGATCATCTTCGATGATCAGAATGCAAGGCTCGCCCGGCGCGATGCTGGCCCGGTCGTCGGGGATATCTTCCGGCTTGACCGCGGCAACGACCAACGGCGCTGCCGGGGCCGCCGATGAACGCAGCGGCCGCTCGCGGGCCATGCCGGTTTCCGCGAACGACTGGGGCAGGTAGAGCGTGAACGTACTGCCGCGATTCGGCGCACTCACAAGGCGAATTTCGCCGCCCAGCAGGTTGGCCAGTTCGCGGCTGATGGCAAGGCCGAGGCCGGTGCCGCCATAGCGGCGGCTAGTGCCGGCGTCGGCCTGCTGAAACGCTTCGAACACAATCTTCTGCTTGTCGGGCGCGATGCCGATGCCCGTGTCGTTCACGGAGAAAGCGATGACCTGCGGTGCAGTGCCCAGGATCGGGTGGCTCGGGCTCCAACCGCTGGGCGCTGTGCTGATGTGCAGGTCCACATGCCCCATGCCGGTGAACTTGAACGCGTTCGAAAGCAGATTCTTCAGCACCTGCTGCAACCGCTTCAAGTCGGTAATCATGGCGCGCGGCACATCGGGATCAATTTCGATCTTGAAGCCAATGTTCTTGGCTTCGGCCACGTGGCGGAAGGACCGCTCCATCGATTCGCGCAAGAGCGCGAAGGAGATTTCCTCCGGATCGACGGTGACCGTACCGGATTCGATCTTGGACAGGTCGAGAATATCGCTGATGAGGTTCAGCAAGTCGGCTCCGGCTGCATGGATGGTCTTGGCGAATTCCACCTGTTTGGCGCTCAGGTTCTTATCGGCATTTTCGCTCAACTGCTGGCCCAGGATTAGGATGCTGTTGAGCGGCGTGCGCAGTTCGTGCGACATGTTTGCCAGGAACTCGGACTTGTACTTCGAGGTGAGCGCGAGTTCCGCCGCCTTCTCTTCCAGGGCGTGGCGGGCATGCTCGATTTCCTTGTTCTTCTTTTCCACTTCGGCGTTCTGCTCGGCCAATTGCTGCGCCTTATGAGCCAATTCTTCGTTGGTCCGTTGCAGTTCCCTCTGCTGCGCAGTGAGATCCGTGGCCAGCTTCTGGGACTGTTGCAACAGGCCTTCGGTACGCATCGTGGCTTCGATGGTGTTGAGCACGATGCCGATGCTTTCGGTAAGTTGCGTGAGGAAGCCAAGGTGCGTGGGCGTGAACGGCGCGAGTGACGCCAATTCGATCACGGCCTTGATTTCACCTTCAAAAAGCACCGGAAGCACGATCACGTTTTCCGGCACCGCTTCACCGAGCCCGGAGCCAATGCGGATGTAATCGGGCGGCACGTTCGTCAACAGAATCCGGCGTTTCTCGAAGGCGCACTGGCCGACCAGCCCTTCGGCCAGTTTGAACTGCTGAGGCATCTCGTCGGGCGAATAGGCATAGCCTGCCAGCACCCGTAGCTGCACTTCGTTTTGGGTTCCGAGCATTTGGTAAATCACGCCGTATTGCGCGTTTACTAGCGGCGCCAGTTCCGACAGCAACTTCTGGCCCACAGTAACCAGGTCGCGCTGGCCTTGCATCATGCTGGTGAAGCGTGCCAGGTTTGTCTTGAGCCAGTCTTGTTCCGTGTTCTGATCGGTGGTCGCACGAAGGTTGCGGATCATGGCGTTGATGTTGTCTTTCAACTCCGCCACTTCGCCACGCGCATCTACCTGAATCGAGCGGGTGAGGTCGCCCTTGGTCACCGCCGTCGCTACGTCGGCGATGGCGCGCACCTGGTTCGTGAGGTTGGCGGCCAAGAGATTGACGTTGCCGGTGAGGTCTTTCCAGGTTCCGGAAGCGCCGGGCACGTTGGCCTGGCCGCCCAGCCGGCCTTCCACGCCCACTTCGCGGGCCACGGAGGTCACCTGTTGCGAGAATGTCGCCAGCGTGTCGGTCATATTGTTGATGGTCTCGGCGAGAGCGGCCACTTCACCCTTCGCTTCCACTGTGAGTTTTTCCTTCAGCGAGCCATTGGCCACGGCGGTCACGACCTTCACGATGCCGCGAACCTGGTCGGTGAGATTTCCGGCCATCACGTTGACGTTGTCGGTGAGGTCCTTCCAGGTGCCGGCCACACCGGGCACGCGGGCTTGACCACCCAGCTTGCCTTCGGTGCCCACTTCGCGGGCCACGCGCGTCACTTCGGCAGCGAAGCCATTCAACTGGTCCACCATTGTGTTGATGGTGTTCTTGAGTTCCAGGATCTCGCCTTTCACATCCACAACGATTTTTCGGGACAGGTCGCCACGAGCCACCGCCGTGGTTACTTCGGCGATGTTGCGCACCTGCGCGGTCAGGTTACCGCACATGGCGTTCACGCTATCGGTGAGGTCCTTCCAGGTGCCGGCCACACCGGGGACTACGGCCTGGCCGCCGAGCTTGCCGTCGGTGCCGACATCACGGGCCACGCGCGTCACTTCCGAGGCGAAGGAGCGGAGTTGCTCCACCATCGTGTTGATGGCTTCCTTGAGCTGCAGAATTTCACCGCGCACGTCTACGGTGATCTTTTTCGACAAGTCGCCGTTGGCCACGGCAATGGTCACGTCGGCAATGTTGCGCACCTGGGCGGTCAGATTGCCGGCCATGGAGTTCACATTATCGGTCAGATCCTTCCAGGTGCCGCCGACGCCAGGGACCACGGCCTGGCCGCCGAGCTTGCCGTCGGTGCCGACTTCGCGGGCCACGCGCGTCACTTCCGCGGCGAAGGCGTTCAGCTGGTCCACCATGGTGTTGATCGTGTTCTTCAATTCCAGAATTTCGCCCTTCACGTCTACGGTGATCTTCTTCGACAAGTCGCCACGGGCCACGGCGGTGGTCACTTCGGCGATGTTGCGGACCTGGCCCGTGAGGTTGCTGGCCATGAAGTTTACGTTGTCGGTGAGGTCCTTCCAGGTGCCGCCAACACCAGGCACCTGCGCCTGACCGCCCAGCTTGCCATCGGTGCCCACCTCGCGCGCCACGCGGGTCTCTTCCGAGGCGAAGGAGCGCAGCTGCTCCACCATCGTGTTCATGGTTTCTTTCAACTGCAGGATTTCACCGTGCACGTCGACCGTGATCTTCTTGGAAAGGTCACCTTTGGCCACGGCGATGGTCACTTCGGCAATATTGCGCACCTGCGCGGTGAGGTTGCCGGCCATGGAGTTCACGTTGTCGGTGAGGTCTTTCCAGGTGCCGGCCACGTCGGGCACAATGGCCTGGCCGCCGAGCTTGCCGTCGGTGCCCACTTCGCGGGCCACGCGCGTCACTTCCGATGAGAAGGCGTTCAACTGGTCCACCATCGTGTTGATGGTGTTTTTGAGTTCGAGAATCTCACCGCGCACATCGACGGTAATCTTGCGGGAAAGGTCGCCACGAGCCACCGCGGTGGTCACTTCGGCAATGTTGCGCACCTGGGCGGTGAGGTTGCTGGCCATGAAATTGACATTGTCGGTGAGGTCTTTCCAGGTGCCGGCCACGCCAGTTACCACCGCCTGGCCACCGAGCTTGCCGTCGGTGCCGACTTCGCGGGCCACGCGGGTCACTTCCGAGGCGAAGGCACGAAGCTGCTCGACCATCGTGTTGATGGCTTCCTTGAGCTGCAAGATTTCACCGCGCACATCGACGGTAATCTTGC
>DATGHS010000039.1:0-3306 GCA_035307785.1 Gemmataceae bacterium | reverse complement strand
TTCCATCTCGCCGGGTACGCCCATGCCGGCCGCTCGTTTGCTGAGCCGGACGCGGCCTGGCAGGGAAATCTCCAAGCCACGCGGAATTTGTACGACGCCGTGGCACGTTGGGGCGGGCGGCCGCGCATCCTGTACGTTTCCAGCGGGCTTGTCTACGGTGAAGCAAATTCGCCGGATGCCGCTTGTACCGAGGCGCAACCGCTGCGCCCGGCCAGCCCTTACGCTGCCAGCAAAGCCGCCGCCGATTTGGCCAGCTACCAGTACAGCCGCTTTCCGGGACTCGACATTGTGCGCGTGCGGCCGTTCAACCATATCGGCCCCCGGCAGCAGCCGATTTATGCCATTCCGCGCTTCGCCAGCCAGATTGCCGCCATTGAGCACGGCGGGCAAGCGCCCGTGGTGGAAACCGGCGACCTGAATTCCTTCCGCGATCTGAGCGACGTGCGCGACATCGTGCAGGCGTATATCCTGCTCCTGGAGAAGGGAAAAACCGGCGAAGTCTACAACGCCGGCAGCGGCGCCGCCTATCGCATGCAAGACGTGCTCGATAAGCTGCTGGCCATCGCTAAGGTAAAGGTGGAAGTGCGCCGCAAGGCCCAGGACAATCGGCCGGCGGAAATCGGCGCGACCCGCGCCGATTGCACCAGGCTCCAGCGCGAAACCGGCTGGCGGCCGCGCTTTACCCTGGAGCAGACGCTGATGGATACGTTGGAATATTGGCGACAGAACGTAATGTAAAGACGAAGAATAACCACGGCTAAGACGGAAGGGGTTACCAGCCCGAATCGTAAGCGAGGCATCGGCTCCGACCTCGCTTACGCTTCGGGCTGGTAATTTCTTATCCGGCTAATCCGTGTTGAATCCCTCTTCGGAACAGGACTATACATGAAAATTACCGTCATCGGCACTGGATACGTCGGACTGGTCACCGCCACTTGCTTTGCAGAAAGCGGTAATGAGGTAATCGGCCTCGACACCGACGAGCGCAAGATCGCCACTCTGGAAGCCGGCAAGCTGCCAATTTACGAACCGGGCCTGCTCGAACTCGTGCAGCGCAATCGTCGCGATGGCAGGCTGCTCTTCACCACCGATTACGCCAAGGCGATCCCGTCGGCCCGCTTCATCTTTATCGCAGTGGGAACTCCATCCACCTCGGAGGGCGAAGCGGACCTCAAATACATATTCAAGGCCACCGAGCAGGTCGCCGCCCAAATCGGCAAGAAGCCTGTGCCCTCGTTGTCGAGAATACTGGTCGTGAAGAGCACGGTGCCCGTCGGCACAAACCGTGCTGTGGCCGCCTTGCTGGCGAAGGCCGGCTGCCAGGGCGTAGACGTAGCCAGCAATCCTGAGTTCCTCAAGGAAGGCGCGGCTCTGGATGATTTTCAGAAGCCCGATCGCGTGGTTGTAGGCGTTCGCCAGCGCGAAGTCGGCGAGGCATTGCGCGAACTATACTCGCCGTTCCTGCGCACCGAGAATCCGTTCCTGGTGATGTCGCCGGAAAGTGCCGAGATGACCAAGTACGCCGCCAACGCCATGCTCGCCACGAAAATCAGCTTCATCAACGAAATCGCCAACCTGTGCGATAAGGTCGGGGCCGACATCAACGACGTTCGCCGCGGCATCGGCCACGATGCCCGCATCGGGTTTCAGTTCCTCTTTCCCGGCGCGGGCTACGGCGGCTCCTGCTTCCCCAAAGACGTGCGCGCCATCATCAACACCGGCAAGAAAGTCGGCGAACCGATGCGGCTCATGCAGTCGGTTGATGAAGTGAACGAGGCACAAAAATCGATTCTTACCGGCAAGATTCACCGGCATTTCCGCGGCAACCTGACGGGCAAGACACTGGCCATCTGGGGCCTGTCGTTTAAACCGCGCACCGACGATATTCGCGAAGCGCCGGCTCTTTCCCTTATCAAAGCCATGCTGGCCGAAGGGGTGGCCCTGCGCGTGCACGATCCGGAAGCAATGAAAAACGTGCGCGAGATTTACCAGGACAAACTGATCTATTGCGACCGCCCCTACGGCGCGCTCGAAGGCGCCGACGCGCTGGCCATTGTGACCGAATGGCAGGAATTCCGGCATCCCGATTTCGAGGTGATGAAGCGGTTGCTGAACAAGCCCGTGATCTTCGACGGCCGGAATCTCTACGAGCCGCGGCAAATGGAATCGCTGGGGTTCACCTATTACGCGATCGGCCAGGGGCAACGAGAATAAGAAATTTGAACAGAAGGAAACGAAGGAAACGAAGAAAGAAACAATGCTTTATTCCTTCTTTGTTTCCTTCGTTTCCGTCTGTTCAAATTTGCTCCTACCGATGCCCCACCGCCAAAATGCAATCCGATTGTCCCGCCATATAGCACCACAACCCCGCGAGTCGCGCCGGCCAATTGTACGTGAGTGCCTTCTGCCACAACATTGCCTGGGGGCGCTGGCACGCAAGCCGGGCTGAAAAGCGAATCCAATCGCTATGCCGCACCATCTGAATTGGCTCAACCGCGAAGCCGGCCCGCTCGACCATCTCTGCGAGCGTGGCAGGCATGAAGTGGCTGAGGTGCCGGGGCAATTCGAGCGCAAACCAGTTCCGCCCAAACCAACGGAACGGCCAGCTATCAATGTTCGGCACTGAAATTACAATCTTGCCGCCGCGGACCAACAGTGAGCGCGCCTCGCGCAGCACCGGCAACGGGTCGTGCAGATGTTCCAGTGCATGCCACATGGTAATTACGTCGAACGATTCCGGCTCCAGGTCGAGGTGCGGTAGCGTACCGACGAAAGCGTTCAGGCCCAATTCATTGCGAATGCGCTCCACCATGCGCTCGGAGACGTCGAGGCCGGTAACGGTCCAGCCGCGCCGTTGCATGATCTGCATATACGAGCCGTTGCCGCAGCCAAAGTCGAGCAGTCGGCGCTGACCATGCCATGGAATGGGCCGCTTCTCTACGCGCGGTTGATTCCAGAACTTGAGTTTCGACCAAACGGATCGCTGCCGGTGCGGCTTCGCTTCATGCGGCGAGTAGTGCGGCGGGTAGAACTGGCTGACGGTGGCTACATCCGGGCGGGGATTCGTGTAGCACATGCCACAGGAGTCGCATTGCACCACCGCGAACCAGAGGCCCTCGCTGCCGGCAATGGAGTCCTGCGCTTCGATGAGCGGCGACCAGTGCCGGCCATGGCACAATGGGCAGGCCGCATCCTCCCAGGTGACCTGAGGGCGCGGCGATTCTGCCATCGGGGCGGTTTGGGGGGCGCGAATCATGGGCGGCATCTTAATCCGAAACCAGCAATGCGGTCAATTCCAGCGCGAAG
>DATGHS010000038.1:0-2144 GCA_035307785.1 Gemmataceae bacterium | reverse complement strand
AATGCCATTACCAGAGAACCACGGATTACACGGACAACACGGATAGGAAGGACGAATGTTTACATTGTTTTTCCTATCCGTGCCATCCCTGTAATCCGTGGTTTTCTGCTTTATATCGAAGGAGAACCGCATGCCGGACATCCAACCGCTCGACGTGATGGCCATCGCCCCGCATCCGGATGATCTGGAAATTCTCTGCGGCGGGACGTTGGCCAAGCTGGTGAAGCAGGGATACCGTGTGGGGATGTTCGACATCACCAGCGGCGAACCCACGCCGCGCGGCAGTGAGGAGATTCGCTGCATTGAGGCCGAGGCCGCACGACAAGTGCTCGGCGTACAGGTGCGCGTGAATATCGGCTTGCCGAACCGCGAATTGATGGATTGTCCGGCGAACCGCTATGCCATTGCCACGCAAATGCGGCTCTACCGGCCGCAGATCGTGATGACCGCCGCCGGCCGTACGCCCGCTGCTTCGCCCGATCATTACCAGGGTCAGTTGTTGGTCGAGGCGTCGCGCTTCTATTCGCAACTCACGAAATGGGACGACCGGTTCGCCGGCATACCCCCGTACCGGGTGCCGCACCTGGTTTACATGCTCTTCCCGTTCGATGCGGAAATCCGCCACTACCCGGGGACGTTCATTCTCGACATTTCCGACACCATCGAGCAAAAGATCGAAGCGATCAAGTGTTACCAGTCGCAATTCGACGAAGCCCGTTTCGAGAAATTGAAGCACTTTATCACCGGCCATCATATTTCTCTGGGCGCTCGCTGCGGGTTCGGCTACGGCGAGATGTTCGGTCTGCCCGTGCCCGTCGGTGTCAGCGATCTGGTGCGCGTGGTACAGGGCGGTAAAGGGTCGCCGGCCCCCGTGCAATTGCCGGGCAAGGATCATCTGCCGTTCAAATGAGGGTTTCTTGGCGTTCTTAGCGCCTTTGCGGCCAATTCTCTGGGTCATTCACACCCGTGATCAATCGTGCCGAGCGATTGCGCGTGAGGTAATTCCACCACCATTGCGTCAGCACGAGCAGGCGGTTTTCAAACGCGATCAAGTTGAATATGTGCACGACTAACCAAGCCATCCAGGCCAGCCAGCCGGATATCTGCAGGCCAAACACTTGCGCCACCGCGAAGTTGCGGCCAATCGTCGCCATGATGCCGCGGTCATGATAGTGGAATGGCTTTACGGTCTTGCCTTGCAAGCGCTTGCTAATTGTTTCCGCCACATATTTGCCTTGCTGAATCGCCGTGGGAGCGATTCCGGGCAACGGTTTGCCGGCCGCGTCTTTCGCCAGCGCCAGGTCGCCGATCACAAATACCTCCGGATGGCCCGGCAAAGTGAGATCGGGTTGCATGGCCACTCTGCCGGCTCGGTCCACTTCGGCGCCGGTCGCTTCGCCCAGGATCTTGCCCAAGGGCGATGCCATGACGCCTGCGGCCCACAGTACCGTGGCGGCGGGCACAACTTGGACCCCGTTGGGCCGTTCCACGGTCACCGCGTGCAGCTCGATCTTAGTAACCTTGGCGCGCGTCCAGACTTCCACTCCGCGTTTTTGCAAAGCGCGCTCGGCCTTCGCCGACAAGTCGGCAGGGTAGGGGGGCAGCACGCGATCCGTTCCTTCCAGGAGCAAGATGCGGGCCTGCGCTGGATTGATGTTGCGGAAGTTGTGCCGAAGCGTTTGCTGGGCAAGCTCGCCGATGGCTCCTGCCAATTCGACACCGGTCGGCCCGGCACCCACAATCACGAAGGTCATGTGCTTTTGCTGCGAAGGCGCGTCCGGCAAGCGCTCGGCGGTCTCGAAGGCCAGAAAAATGCGGCGGCGAATTTCGGTCGCGTCTTCGATCGTCTTGAGGCCCGGCGCCGCCGGTTCCCATTCGGGGTGGCCGAAGTAATGGTGCCGCGCGCCGGTGGCCACTATGAGATAGTCGTAGGGCAAGCCGCTGCCGTCGCGCAGGAGCACTTTTTTTCCCGGCACGTTGACATTCACCACGTCGGCCAGCAACACACGGGCATTCGCTTGCCGTTTCAGCACGGCCCGCAAGGGCGAAGAAATATTTGCCGGCGACAGGCCGCCCGTGGCGACCTGGTACAACAGCGGCTGAAAGAGGTGGAAGTTGCGCTTGTCGAGCAGCGTAACGTTTAC
>DATGHS010000037.1:0-12651 GCA_035307785.1 Gemmataceae bacterium | reverse complement strand
GAATCAAACCACTTCGTCGCTGCGCCCTTTTTGTCTTCGACGATCGCGCGGAAGACCGGCTCCAGATTCTTCGAATTGATCGAACTCATGATGGCCGAGCGGATGAACGGGTCATCGCCGGCAACCACGGCCAGCTTGGCTAACGCTTGCGGCGCTTGCGGGTCGGGGCATTCGCCCAGGGTAAAGGCGAGTTGCAAGCGAACCTGTCCGTCGGCTTCGATGGGGAAATTCGCTACTGCATTCGCAAGCTCCGCATTGTCCTTCAGGAAGCGCTCGCTAAGTCGAAGCGCATGCCGGCGAACGCCGGGATGCTCATCCTTCAATGCCTCTTGCACCGTTTTGGGCTTCAGTGCATTCATTCCATCCAGAGTGCAGAGCGCGTGCAACCGGCACAATGGACGTTCTGTCATGATTGCGAGTTTTTCGAGCGTTGTCACGACCGCTGGGTCATTCTTCCACAGCAACATCATTTGCGCCGTATCACGCTGCCAGCCGTTGGGCGAATCGAGTGCCGCGACCAGCCCCGCGCTGTCGAGCTTGTCGAGTCGCGGAATCGGCCGCGGTTCCACGCCGACCGGCACGATGCGGTAGATTCGGCCCATGTCGGAGCCGGCCCGCAGGTCGAGACGCTTTTGCCAATCCTTGGGAATCCACTCCGGATGCTCAATCACGGCCCGGTACATGTCGCAAACCCACACACAGCCATCCGGCCCGGTTTGCAGCATGGTCGGCCGGAACCAGTTGTCGCTGGATGCGAGGAATTCGGACTGCATCTCATCTGCTGCGCGCCGGCTCTTGAATGTCGCGCCTTCGGGGACCATGAATTCGCGATGCACGAGGTCATGCACAGGCTCGCTGACAAAGGTCCATGCGGGCACTTGCTCGCGCTGCGTGCTCGGGTAGTACAACTCATCCCGATACACAATCGGGCTATTCGCAGAGGTGAAGCGATTGAACGCAAACGGATCGTTGAATCTCGGCAAAGTCCGGCTGCGCGGATACACCGGAGCGACCCCGGGCACTGCCGGCACATCGGCGCGCACCTTCGGCGCGGCATAATGCGGATTGCGCTTCAGATAATGATCCGGCAGCACGTAATGCCAGACCGGGTTGCTGTTGTTGCCGCCGAACCAGTTGCCCCAATCGTCGCGACTGCGGCCATACTGCGTGCCGCCGGTGACGGTTTCGATTTCGCCAGTGTCCGGGCGGATGCGCAAATCGCGGCCGCCGAAATCGACGGGCGGCACTTGCTTGCGCTGCGTGCTCACGATCTTTCCACCGCTATCTCCATTGGCGACGTACAGCCAATTGTCCAGGCCCCACACGAGGCCATTCACCCGATGCTGCGGGTTGCCTTCCTTGAAGCCCGTGTACAGCACCGTTTTCTTTCCGGGTTTCCCGTCTTTGTTTTCGACAAAGAAAATGTCCGGCGCACAAGTGACGATGATGCCGTCACGCCACGGCAGCACCCCGGTGGGCAGGGTCAGGCCATCGAGGAACGTCGTCGCCTTGTCGTATTTGCCGTCGCCCTTGGTGCTTTCCAGGAATTTGATCTTGGAGCCGCCTTTGTTTAGCGGGTAGTCATGCATCTCCACCACCCACAGCTTGCCATCCGGCCCGAAGGCGAACGAGATCGGCGACTGCACCAGCGGCTCGGCGGCCATCAGTTCCACCCGAAAGCCGGGCCGGGCTTGCAGGCACTTGGCCGATTGCTCCGGCTTCTTCGCCTGCGGCTCGACGTTCATGAGCAGATCGTTGAACGAGCGGCGGTCCACCAGGTCCTTGAGCATGGCCGTGTGTTCGTTCTGCCACCACAGCGACCGCGAATGGACGAAGAAGCCGTTGTCTTTGCCGTTGATGGCAATCGGCGGCAACGCCCCCGGCTCGCCCTGCTTGCCCGCCATCACCTTCCGCGACCAGCCATGCTCCATGTCGGTGAAAAGGTAGATGCCGTATTCTTTTTCGTTGGAGAAAACGATGTCGGGGAAGCCGTCTTCGTCGATGTCGATGAGACGTAAACCATGATCGGATTCGACATCGCTAACGATTGCGCCTGGAGGGAGGCCGAATTTGGCCTTCTCAGTCTTGAGCGTTTCACCAGAAAAATAGAAGAGCGCCTGTTCATCGCCATTACGGGCGAGGCAGGCCCGCCTGTAGGGCCCAAATCCGCCACGTAGCCATCGAACTATAGGGTACGCGTCATATGGGCGGTTCGCCGGAGGAGTCGAGGTAATCGACCGCCATTTCCCATTCTTTTCATCCCACAATCGAAGCAGGATTTCATTACGGTCGCCTTTCTGTTCGAGCACCGCAAACGTTCTTAAAGTGGCAGCCCCAACCTCACGTGCCTCAATTCGACGTACTCCATTATCAGCGCCGGTCAGGTCACGGGTCGGAATACCCCCAAGCACGTTCTTCTCCAATCGCTCGAGCGCTTCCTTGAATGTCAGGAACTTCACCTTCTTCCCGTACTTCTGCTGCGCGTAGTCGATGAGCTCCACGTGCTGCTCCGGCGTGCTCCAGCCGTAGGGGTGGCAGACCATGGTGAACACTCCCTTCTTCAGGACCACGGCATCCAGGGCGGCCTTCCAGTCCTGGAGCAGCTTCGGGTGGCCCGCCTTGAGCAGGTTGAAGCCCTCCCAGTCGCTGGGCGTCATGCACGGGAACTCCCAGCAGAGCCGGTTGATGACGTACGGGTACGGGTAATCTTCAATCGTGTTCACAAACGATTTGCCCGGCGGAATGTACTTACGGAAGCGCTCGGTGCCGTCGGGCTCCAACACCAGTTCGCGCGGCAACTCCGAATCGTTGGCCGTGATGATGTTGAAGACGGAACTGTCGATTTGCAGGAAATTCCCCTTCGGCGTAGTCTTGTTGAAGATCTCGGCGTAAAACCTCGGGCTCACTGTATTGAGCGAATCACAGCAGGGCATGCGGAACGCCACCGGCTTGTTGCCGGGGATTTCGTTCATTATGTCCACGCAGCGGTCGTAGGTTGATTTGGCCTTGGCGAAGTCGCCGTCTTTGAGCAGCGGGCAGGGGTGGTCAATGGTGTGGCACTCCAGGCTCACGCCTTCCTTGAGCCAGGTCTGCAAGTGCGGGTCTTTCGGGTCGATTTGGCAGGTCATGATGCTGACCGGCGCCCGGCCATCGATCTTTTTCAAACGATTGAGGATGGGCCGCAGGAAGGTTTCCCATTTCTCGTGCCCGCGCATGTCGTCGATGGCGATGATGACCACCGCCTCAACGCCGTCTTCGCCCACCCACATGGGCGTGGTGAGCTTTGGGAAGTTGCGATTGGGGTAGTACGGGTTGTTCTCGTCGAGGTAGGTGAGGCGATTGCCATCGCCGGCACGGGCGACGGAGAGAAAAGAAAGCAAGAACGCGAGTGCGGCGAGTTTGCGGTACATGGCGAAGGCTCGTGTTTTTGTCAGAGCCGCGCACGAAGTAAGCGGCGAGACATTGCGCCGCTTACTTCGTGCGCGGCTCTGACGGACTATTCGACGATTCGGCTTGTTCTGGGTATCGCGCCATTGGCGCACCCTGTTGATTCAAGACGTAATCTATCTTCTGTTCCAGTTGCTCGTTTGTCCACAAATATCGGGTGCTGCCGCGACGGGTCCAACGTTTGCGATCGCGTTCCTCGGGAAAAGCGAGATTCAGATCACGGCTGGCGATGGATTTGCAATCATTCATTACGCGCTCGATCAATTGAGTTGCCTTTACCACAATATGAACATGATTCGACCTAACGTGTATGGCGAATAGTTGCCATCGCTTGGTCTTGACCAATTCGAGAATTGCTCGCAGTACAATCGTCCGCCGCACTTCGTCCAGAAAGTAGGGTGGATCTCTCATTGCAGAACGAATCTGTTCTCGCGTTTCTTGGTCTGATGGCAGAAAATCCGTTCCGTATTGGTTATGCGGAAGATCGACAGAACCGCGTTCGTCGCCGTGAAGCCAGGTGCCGTAGCAGGTAAAGGTAACAAAGTACGCAAGCGGTTCGTCTGGCATAACAATCATCCTCAAACGAACCCGTCAGAGCCGCGCACGAAGTAAGCGGAGTAACGTTACTCCGCTTACTTCGTGCGCGGCTCTGACAAAAGCGCGGCGCTGACAGATGTGCGGCGCTGCTAGCACTACCACTCCCCCATGCAGCAGCCCACACCTCCGGTGGCGAGCGGCAGTGCCCTTCTCGCAAACGGCGTCTTTAGATACTCGTCGCGGTCGTACACCACCTTGCCTTCGATAATGGTGAACATCACGTGCGTGGTGTTTTCTAGCGGGTCGCCGTCGTAAAGGACCAGGTCGGCCATTTTGCCTTTTTCGATGCTGCCAGTGCGGTCATCGATTTGCAGCAGCTTGGCGGCATCAAGCGTGGCGGCCTTGATGGCGCGCTCGCGGCCGAGGCCGTTGACCGCGGCGATGCCCATCTCGAAGCGCAGCACGCGCGTCTTCGGCACGTAGCCCTCGTAGCCGGTGCCCAGCGCGATAGGAATGCCCTTGTCGGCCAGGAAGCCGGCGTTGCCCGTAAAGCTATTGACCGTCTCCATCGAGCTGGCGATCCGCTGCATGGCGGGATGCACGATTACCGGCGCTTTTTCTTTCGAAATCTCGTCGGAAATGAGATAGCCTTCGGTGCAGAGATCGAGGATTGGATTCAACTCGAATTCCTTGGCGAGCCGCAGGCCGGTCATGATATCATCGGCCCGGTGGGCGCTGAAGATGACTGGTAGCTTCTTCGCAAGCGCGGGCTCGAGGGCATCGAACTTGAGATTATGCGGCGTCTTGGCCGGGTCGTCGGCGCGCTTGCGGGCGTATTCCTTGGCTTGGGTAAAAGTGTTGCGCACCAACCCCGCCACGGCCATGCGGGTGAGGGGCGTCTTATTCGGATACGCGGCCTTGGGTACCTCACCAAGATTGACGAGAATTCCGGCCGGGAAGCGCAATTTCGCCTTCTCCACTGTCGTGCCGTAGGTGTGAAAGACGCCGGTCTGACCGGCGAAGACGTTTACCCGGCCTGGCATGGCATGCACCGTAGTGATCCCGTTTTGCCGTAGGAATTCGAGCAGCGCTTCTTCGGTGTTGAAGCTGTCGAGCACGCGCAGGTCGGCCTGGTTGGGATCGCTCGATTCGTCCTGATCCTGATCAGCCGGTGTGTTCAAAGCGCCGCCCAGGCCGACCACGGTGTGGGCGTCGATGAGACCGGGCGTGACCTCGGCGGCCGTGACGATGCGCGAGCCCGCGGGAATCTGAACCTCGTCCGCCTTGCCCACGGTGAGAATCTTGCCGTCTTCGATCAGAATGACGCCGTCGGTGATAACACCGTTAGTCACCGTGTAAATTCGGCCGGCGCGGATCGCATATCGGCCCAGCCTGGCCTGGCCTGGTTGTGCTACGGCCGCAGGAATTTGAACAGCCGCGAGCGGCTTCAGGGCGGAAGGGACTTTCGGCAGCCGGCTCTGTTCCAGCGCATAACCGCCGGCCTGATAGGACCAATCCTTCGGCTTCGCGCGCTGGAACTCCGGTTTGCCGTCGATCCAGGTTTCCAGCACCTGCGTGTAGACACTAAAGGGCGAGCCGGAGAGGATCACGAAGTCGGCGTCTTTGCCTTTTTCCAGCGAGCCTAGCCGGCCGTCGAGGTGGAGCATCTTGGCGGGGTTGATCGTCAGCGCCTTCAGCGCATCCATTTCCGGCATCCCGCCGCGGACGGCGACGGCGCCAGTGCGCAAGAGGAAGCGCGATTCAGTGATAAAGTCATCGGTGTTAATGGCCACGAGCACACCGGCCTTGTTCAGAAGCGCGGCATTCTCTTCGATCAGATTCATCACTTCCGGTTTGCCGCCGGGGCTGTCCACGAGCGTGAGCGAGCAGGGGATCTTGCGCTTCGCGATTTCTTCAGCAATGCGGTAGCCTTCGGTCGCATGTTGTAGGACTAGCTCGAAGCCGAATTCCTCGGCAATGCGCATCGCGGTCATCAGATCGTCAGCCCGGTGGCTGTGGAAATGCACGGTGCGCTTGCGTTCCAGCACTTCCACGAGCGGTTCCAGCGAGGTGTCCTTCTCCGGTGGGGTGGCCGATTTGCCATCGGCCACGGCTTTCTTGTAGGCCGCCCATTTCTGTTGGTAGTCACGTGCTTTCGCGAACTGTTCGCGCTGGAGGGCGGCCACTTTCATGCGCGTGTACGGGGCCTGGCTTCTGCGGCCATATCCTTTCGGATTCTCGCCGTTGGCCATTTTCAAGCCGCCGAGGACGGTGCCAGGAATGATGCGCATTTCCTCAATGGTGTTGCCGCGGAGTTTTACATAGAGCGTTTGCCCGCCGATGGCGTTGCCGCTGCCGGGCATGATGTTGGCGGTGGTGATGCCGCCGGCCCGGGCCATGCGGATGCCGGGATCGTCGGGCCAGATCGCGTCGATGGCCCGCAGGCCGGGCTGGACGGGGCCGCTCATCTCATTGCCGTCGCTGTGGGCCGGCACCGCGGGGCGGGGATAGATGCCGATGTGCGAATGGGTATCGACCAGGCCGGGGATGATGGTCAGCCCGGTGGCGTCGCGCTTTTCGACGCGATCAGCAATAGCGACTTTGGAAAATTCGGCGACGGCGAGAATCTTGCCGCCGTCGATGACGAGGACGCCGTCGTCGATGGCGGGCCCATTACCCGGCAGAATGCGGGCATGAATAAAGGCAATTGGCTCGGCACGGCCGACCGTTGTTAGCAGCGAAAGTGCAAAGAGAGTGAAAACGAATCCACGAGTCATCAGGGTTACTCCTCAAGAAGGGGGAAGCCTGATTTTACGCGAAACGGAAGGGAAGGGAAGGAAGAAATGGGGAACCAACAAGTGGAATTCGATCGCCTTCATTTCTCCAGTTCAAGGAGATTTTGCAAGGCTTCGTCAGCCGGAATGCCCTCTGCTTGGCCCGAACGAATCTCGGCGATTCGTTGTTCTGCGACGCAGAGCCAATCCGCTCTCACATCGTCGTCAGGATCAAGGGTGCTCAATAGATGATCAAAAAGCTCTTCGCGGTCGTTTTTCGGGAGCGCCGAAAGAATGCTCTTGATTTTATCTAAGGACGAAGCCACCTTGATCTCCGAAATAATTAATGGCAACAAGCGCGTCACAACCCCAGCGACTCCAGATCATCCACCAGCTTATCAAGATCATCCTTCGGCCCGGCGGCTTTGTCGGGCTGGCGCTTTGGGATGCCGATGCTCATGCCCACAGCATCGCGGCCGTCTTTCACAAGCTCCTGGTCGCGTTCCAGCACCGCTTGCGCCACGGCATCTTTCAATTCGCCGCCGAAGAGCTTGGTGAGGTCGATCTTCAAGCTGCCGATAGCGCCAACCGGGGCGCCGGCGATGGCAGCGCTCTTGTAATCGGGAAACATGATTGCCTGCTCGGGGCAAACGCGGCTGCACGCGGGGCAGCCTTTCTTGCAGCTATCCTGGTTTTCGACCAGAATCCGCTCCTGGCCGTCCACACCATAGACGCCGAAGAGGCAGAAATCGAGGCATTCCAGGCAATTGGTGCACCGGCTGTAGTCAATGACCGGGTACCAGCGCCGGCCGGGGGCGGTCAGCATTTGTTCCTGCGAGAAGGAAGGCGCACCATTGGTTTCCGCACTCACGCCATTCGGCAGACCGAGTGAGACTAACGTCGGATTGCTGCGAGCTAGCTCGGCTTGCTTCGCCTCGCGCCGCTGCTTGCATTCCGCCGCGATGCGGCGGATTTCTTCGACAAACGCCTCGTGCTTGTTCGCGTCGTTCAAATTCAGGCAGTAGATATGCCGGTCGGGAATCTCGCCGGCCGGGCCGATGCCCTTGGCCGGTGGCGGTTCGTCGCTCTCTTCTTCCTCATCCTCGTCCAAATTCGGCGGCTTGATCTGCGTCTCGCCGAAGTGGCCGCGAATGCCGTCGCGGTCGAGCAGCCAGAATGCGGCCCGTGGAAAGAGCCAGCTAAGCACCACCATGTCGCCGGAAACCGATTCGAGAAACATCCGGCCGGTGTGTTGCGCGTCGAGGTCGTACAGGTGCGGTACCACCGACATATCGATGCCGGGCTCCATGATCATGGCCGCGGCAATCGATTCTTCCAGCGCGCGCTTGGCCGGATGCTTGCTCGGCGACTGCGAGAGAACGACGGTGAGACGAGAACGGGGCATGGTGAGTTTCCGGATTGGACACGGCTTGAACTTCGCTCGTTAATGCCGAACTTGACCAGCAACGGCCTGCTCTTTAACTATTCCGTCCGACGTGAGAACGAATTGTTTCACCGCCATGCCTCCGCTTTCAAGAATGGAAATCAAATCGCCAGGCTCCGCCTGCTTCGCGACTTCCTTCGCAAAAAGGACGGCGTCTTCGAGACTATCAGCGGTGCCCAAGGTATCTTCTGTATTTTCGTTGACAATGCAAAATGAAAGCATTTTCAGATCCTTCCTTATTGGACGTCGGCTCATTCTCTGGCGCGTTAGACTACTCTATCAATGTATATCCACAAATGCTTGAGAATAGCTTGAGAATGAACTTCGGGGAACTGTTGCGGATTTGTAATGGCCTGCAAAACCTGTGATAAATGATTGGCTGCCTGCGCTCGATCCACCGCAGGCGACTCAAAAGTGCCCGTGGCGGTATGGTGAAGGCCGAGAGCTTGAAAAATCGGCACGACTCGATTGCGCAATCCCGAGCCGAAGTCGCTGGTGTAGGAAATGCGCAAAATCACGCGCCACATCAACCATACTCCGAGGGAAAAAACCATACTCCGAGGGAAAAGTGTTCGCCCGGGTTCAACGATCTGCATTCAAAACTCAAGCGACGCCGTTTGCAGTTCTGCAAAGAGTGCTAAATCTTTATTAGGGAATACAATCGGTCGCGTAGAGTAGGCGGGTATAATCCTGGCGAGCATCGCTTACACTTAACCTCACCGTGATCGTCAAACCCGACCTGGATGTATTCTGTGCCCAAAAACCACGTCGTTTTCTTGCTTGCGCCGAATTTCGACAAAGGCTCCATGCCGCAAGTTCCAATATAACCGCCATCCTGTGAATGCCAGGGGGTTCCCAATAGAGCCTTGACTTCCTGTTCGTTCATACCGTTGCTAATGCGGCAATAGCGCTGCCAAGGCGACGGAGGTCTAGAGAGTTGATAACCGAATAACCCGGAAAATAGCAAAACGGCAAGGCCTACGTGCCACCACCAGCGAGTCGAACAAATACTCAACATTATCGGCCCATGCCTTTTGTTTAGGCTACTGCCACCACACCTTGCTGCGCAAATCTGCGATGTGCTGTTCCACCAGCCCGCGCACATCCTCGCCATCCTGGAGCAGCGGGTTGGCGACTTCGGCTGGCATAAGCTTGCGATCGCGCAGCGACTTCAGCGCCCGCAGGCAATGGTTGGCTGCTTCCAGCGAGCGCTTGCAGCAGACGATGTTGCCGCAAATCATATCGTCTTCGCAGCCCATGCCGTGGGCGCCGGCGAGCTTCGCGGCAATGTTGAAGCCATTGGCCAGCGCGTCGATGAAATCTTCGTCCTGGTCCTCTTCATCCGGCTTGAGGTATGGCTTGAGCACGTCGTGAACGTGCAGGCCAAAGTCGAACGCCCGGGTGTAATACGGCAGCTTCTTCAACTCGCGATCTTCAAAGGGATCCTTTTCGTCATCGGCGTCGATCGATGATTCGACTTCTTCATCATCGTCGATGACAAGCGTTGGATCTTCATTACCAATATCGTCATCGTCATCATCTTCCTGGCTCTCCAACGCTTCTTCCATCCATTCCATCGCCGGGCTCTGGTCGTCGTCGCGGTCCCAGCCCATTTCGCGGTCGATAATGGCATCGCGGTCGGGGTGGTCCATCAGCGTTTCCAGCAATTCGCCGAACTTGGCGGAGCGAACTTCGCTCTCCTTCAGGAACTTCTCCCATTGAGCTTCGTTCCAGGGTTGCTCCGGCTCTTCGCTTTCATTCATAGGCACTCCCCCAAAGAGTGCTATCATGCTACGCCGAAAGAGGCGAATGGTCAGCTGACCCGGTTGCGCAAAATCGCGCGCGCGGCATTAAAGCCACAGGCGCCCATCACGCCGCCGCCGGGGTGCGTGGCCGCCCCGCACAGGTATAACCCCTTGATCGGCGTATGGTAGTTGGCGTAACCCGCGGTCGGCCGCAGGAAAAACATGCTGGAGAGGGACATGACGCCTTGAAAGATGTTGCCGCCGGTGAGGCCAAAGGTCCGCTCCAGATCGAGCGGCGAGAGCACTTGCCGGTGCAGGATCGAGCGCTTGAAATTCGGCGCATAGTCGTTGAGGATGTCGCAGCAGCGGTCGGCGAAGCCTTCCTTGATCTGGTCCCAGTTGCCTTCGCGCAGGTGGTAAGGGGCATACTGCACGAACATGGAGAGAATGTGCTTGCCCGGTGGAGCGATGCTGTCATCGGCGCTGGTGGGAATGGTGCACTCCAAAATGGGCGACTGCGAGGGCCGGCCGTATTTCGAGTCGTCGTAAGCCCGCTCCAGGTAATCGAAATCGGGACAGATGTGAATAGTGCCGCGATGCTGTGGATCAAGGGCCGAGCCAGGCAAGGCCTTGAATTCGGGCAGTTCGCTAATCGCGCAGTTGATCTTCAGCGAAGCACTCGTGTAATCGATGTTCCGGATTGCTTGCACGAAATCGGGCGGCAATTGTTGCGGGTCCAACAACTTCAGGAACGTGACATTTGCATCGAGATTAGAAGCGACGCAGCGAGCCTGAATCTCCGTGCCGTCTTGCAAGGCGACGCCGGCAACGCGGTTGTCGCGCACCAGGATTCGGGCCACCGGCGAATTGATGCGAATCTCGGCTCCGTATTTTTTGGCCGCGTCTGCAATCGCCTGGCTGAGCGCGCCCATGCCACCTTTAACATAACCCCACACGCCGCGAGCGCCGTCGCACTCGCCCATCACGTGGTGAAACAGGACATAGGCCGTGCCGGGCATTGAGGGCGAAGCCTGCACGCCGATGACGGCATCGGTCGCCATCGTGACCTTGAGCTGCTCCGACTCGAACCAGCGGTCGAGAATCGGCTTTGCGGCGCCGGTGAGGATCTCTAATGCCGGCACCGAGTCCTTGCCGAGCCGGCGGAAGCGCCAGCCGATCTGTGCGAGTTTGAAGACGTCGGTGAGTCCGTCCCACGGATCGGGCGGCGTTTCTTCCAGCAGCGGTTCGAGAAAATCGGCCACACGCAGCAACATGGCTTCATAACGTGGCAACGCTTCGGCATCTTTCGTCGAGAATTTGCTGATTTCGCGGTGATTCAGGGCTGCATCGGGGCCGAGCAGCAGGTAACGGCCATCGGGGAAGGGGGTGAATGACGACGGATGGCGCGGCAGCATCTGGAAGCCGTGTTGCTTCAGTTCCAGATCGTGAATGATCTTCGGCCGAAAGAGACTGTTGACATACGCGGCAGTGGAGACCTTGTAGCCCGGCCAAAGCTCTTCGGTGACACAGCACCCGCCGATCACCTCGCGCCGTTCCAGGACCAACACCTTATACCCGGCCTTGGCCACATACGCAGCCGTCACCAGTCCGTTGTGGCCGGCGCCGATGATGATGAGGTCGTATTGCATGGTGCCGCTCCGCGGCGCATCGTGCGGAACTGGGGTGCTGCTATTTGACAACCCACAAATATACGGAATGGGCCGCCTGGTCGGGCACGCGGACATCCGCTTCCTCATCCGGCTTCCAGTCGCCGATCTTGAAATCGTGCGACACGATCCGAGTGCCCGGCTTGAGCTTTTTCAGCAATGGCATGAGTTGCTCGTTCACGTTCGACCGGAGGTAAAGCGTGACCACGGTGGCGCCCGCCAGGTCCTTTTCCGTGAGCTTGAGAATGTCTCCCAGCACGAATTGAGTCTTGTCCTTGACGCCGGCTAGCTTGGCGTTCGCGTTGGAATCCTTGATGCGAGCCGGGTCGATGTCGATGCCCACGGCCATTTTCGCTTTGAATTTGCTGACTGCTGCGATTATGATCCGGCCATCACCGCAGCCCAAATCGTGTACGACGTCGCCTTCCTTTACCTTCGCCATTTCCAGCATTTTGTCGACGACTTGCGGTGGCGAAGGAACAAACGGGGCATCCAATTTCGGCGACACCTCGGGCGCCGGCACTTTGCTTACTTTAGCGTCCGGCTTGGGCTCAACTTTGGGCTCGACCTTGGGCTCAACTTTGGGTTCGACTTTGGGTTCTACCTTCGGTTGCGTGTCAGGACCAATCTTCACCTTGGGGCCCGGCGGTTCAACTTCGACCGGCACCTCAGTAGTGCGGAAATCAACTTCGGTGATTAAACCGGCCATGATCTTGACGGTCTTTTCGCGCACCACTTGCTTGCCGTTCTCGGTCCAGGTGGCCTTCATGTCGTAGGCGTAGCTTTTGCCGGGTTCCAACGGCGGCGATTTGAAGAAGCGACTCGCGCCGTCCTGCTTGGTCATGATGCCTTGCACTTCGAGCTTGGTATCCGCGGTGGGAAGCTGCACGCGAATGTAGGCTTCTTGCGTCTCCTGCGCGCAGGCGGGATTTGTGCTGCAAAGCAGAAGAACCGTGAAGGCAATGGATATGGTGCAGCGCATAAGAGTCTCTCCCCCCAATCAACAGACGACGGTTTGGCGGATACGGGCCCTGAAA
>DATGHS010000036.1:0-4934 GCA_035307785.1 Gemmataceae bacterium | reverse complement strand
CCAGCCAGTCGAGTAGCTCCGGATGCGTGGGCCGCTCGCCGAGCCGGCCGAAGTCGCCCGGGGTGCCGACCAGCCCCTTGCCGAAATGCTCCATCCAGACGCGATTGACGATGACACGCGCGGTGAGCGGATTGTGCGGATCGGTGAGCCAGTTCGCCAGGGCCAGCCGCCGGCCGGTGGTGCCGTCTGGCAACGGCTTGGCGGGCACGGCGACGGTGCAAAACGAATCGAGCACCGACAACCCGCCAGGCGCAACTTTCTCCTTTGGCTGGTCCGGATCGCCGCGATGGAAGAGAAACGTTGGCGGCGCTTTGCCCGGCACCTCCGTCAGCGCCCGCACGAATTCTTCGACCGGTTTCTTGCCGCGAATCTTGGTCGCTTCGTCTACCAGTTTCTTGAGGTCAGCGGCGGCCTTGGAGTCGTACAAGTACAGCGACCCGGCCGAGACGTTCAGGCTCGGGTGCTCCTGCATCAGCTTTTTCTGCTCGGCGTTTCGCTTCGCCTCCGGCGTATTGCGAGCAGCCTTTGCCTTGTCGCGCATATCCATCGGCAGCTTCGCCAATTCTTTCTCAAAAGTCGCCTCGATGAATTCACTCTGCTTCTTGAGACGCTCGGTGTCGATCTTCGCGGCCTCGGTCTCGACCTCGGCGGCTTTCTTGCGATTCGCATCGGTGTACAGCGACACCTGCCGCGCGGCCGGCGGCGTCCAGGCGGTCGAGTCGTAGGCCGGTTCGAACACCGCCCGCAAACGGTAGAAGTCGGCCTGAGGGATCGGGTCATAGCGGTGGTTGTGGCATTCAGCACAGCCAACGGTCAGGCCGAGAAACGCGCTCGACACAATTTTTACCGTGTCGGTGACTACCTGTTTGCGAGCGAGCTTCTGATCGACATCGCTGGCGCCTGTGGGATCGGGCGCCATGCGGAGGAAGCCCGTGGCGACCAGCTTGTCGAGGTCCAGAGGCGGCAAATCGGCATAAGGTCGCCTGACCATCTCATCACCGGCCAGTTGCTCGCGAATGAACTGGTCGAACGGCTTGTCGGCATTGAACGAGCGGATCACATAGTCCCGGTACTTCCAGGCAGTCGCGCGCACCGGGTCGGCGGGCAAGCCGCCTTCGGAATCGGCATAGCCGGCCACGTCGAGCCAGTGCCGGCCCCAGCGCTCGCCGTAATGAGACGATGCCAGCAGCCGGTCGACGAGTTTCTCATAAGCGTCTGCCGTGGAGTCGCGGACGAAGGCATCGATCTCTTCCGTCGTCGGCGGCAATCCGGTCAGGTCAAACGAGAGCCGGCGAATGAGAGATGCCTTGTCCGCCGGTGCGGCGAATGACAGGCCCTTTTCGTTGAGCTTCGCCAGAAGGAAGCGATCGATTGGGTTTTGGAAGTCGCGTGGCGCAAGTCCGAGATCCGGAACCGGCGGCCGAGTTATCGGTTGGAATGCCCAGTAATGGCGATCGGCATCGGTGATCGTGAAGCCGGACGCGAGCGACTCGGGCTCTGTGGCTTCCACCGGTGCTCCAGCAGCTACCCACTGCCGCAGCGTTTCGATCTGAGCGGCTGTTAACTTCTTCTTCGTCGGCGGCATCTCGCCAACTTTGACTCGCTTCAGCAACAAGCTCACTTCCGGCTTGCCGGCAACAATCGCGGGGCCTGACTCGCCGCCCTTCAGCACGAGCCGGCGCAGCCTCAGGTCGAGTCCTCCCTTGGGTTTCGCCGCCTCGCCGTGGCATTCGGTGCAGTACGCCTGGAGAATCGGCCGGACATCGGCGTTGAATGCCGGCCTCGGCGGCTCGTCGCCGGCGCACGCGCGGCCAACGGCGAACGCGACAATGCCAACAACCAAGGGAAGAACGTGGCGGGTCATAAGGGCCAAACCGAGGTAGGAGGGAAGTCAAAAAACAAGCATAGGAGGGTACTCGTATTTTGGGCGGGAAGTGGGTAAGGTGCAACGGCAAATTTGCCACAAATTCCTTCTTCAAGCGAATCGTCCCGATATCTTGTGAACGGCCGGCCGGCGGCCGAGCTTTCGGAGGCGCCCTGCGGCGTGAGTGCATCGCGAGCAACGTGTTCAGTATCAAAGGGCTGGCGCCAACAACGGTTGCAGAT
The DNA here is from genome assembly GCA_035307785.1 of Gemmataceae bacterium. Classification (GTDB taxonomy): domain Bacteria; phylum Planctomycetota; class Planctomycetia; order Gemmatales; family Gemmataceae; genus DATGHS01. Next base: position 2,828 of record DATGHS010000036.1, on the reverse strand, counting down.
CCAAAATTGGCGCTTCTCGCCATCGCCGTCGGCAGCCTGCTCCTGCAGCAGCGAAAGGAAAGCGCCGCGGGGAAAGAGAGAAAACAAGGAAAAAGAGCTTTCGGACGTTAATCTGCCATGTCCCCCGTTCCGCCGTCTTCGGTTGGCCGGTTTGCCACCGGCGTGACACAAAATGACCGCTCTTTTCATTTTTCACTCCAGCCAATTTTGCCGTAACTCCTTGTCTGCACGCATGATTCGTTCCGGCCTTCAGGCCGCGCTACGGAGAAAGCGGTCACGCCTCGCCTGGGTGCTCCTGCGCGCTGCTAATTGGCTCTACCGGCGGCAGTTGCCCCATCTCGCTGAGAGCGCGCCGCAGCATCTGTTCGACCTCGTCGTCGTCCAGTTTCTGCAACTCTTTGACGAAGGAGGTAACCTCGAGGTCGGCAGCCTCCTGGGGCGGTTGGACGGCAAACTCGCGATCCCGTTCCGCTTGCCGCACCTTGAGCATGTTAAAAGTAGCGCGCAGCTGGGTCTTTTCGTCTTTGGAGCGCAGCAGCAGGCGCAGCACTTGCCGGGCCTCGACGGCGACCTCGGCGAGGTAGTGGCTTTCGGCCATGCGGAAATGGCGCGCCCAGGCATCGGGGTATTGTTGCGGCCAACGGTGCACCCGGCTTTCGGAGCGCCCAACCTTGGCCGCCACGTCGGCCCAGCTGGCCCCACCGGCCCGCAGCGTCGCCGCCAAAGCAATCCGAGAATCCAGGTGTGAGCGAGGAAGTTTCATGGCGGAACCCGAGGAAGTGAATGATCAGACGCAGGAGTCTACAAGCAGAAAGGCAGGACAGGCAGCAATCGCGCCTTCGCGCCGCTCGCGGCGGCGGACGTGCTACCCAAAGCTACGATCCCGTTTGGGGTTGTCAAGCACAATGAAAGGCAATTCGCGGTGTGCCATTGTGCCTTACGAATGTCTCCTGAAGGTACGGGGAGGTTTTCGGTCCGGCCCGGCGGATGTGAATCTTAGCGCCAGTGATTCAAAATGTGCATGTGATCCGAAATCGGGAGCCCCGACGCCAACAGCTTATTTATTGCGCGAATGATGCCGCGCTCATCGAGGTCCCGTTTTGGATTGTTTTCCTTGCGAACGATCGGGAGGCCCGGATGATGGCCATGCACCAGCATCACGAGGTTGTGCAAGTTTTCGAAGTCTTGATGGTTATGCGTCAGAAGCACGCGGTCCTCTTCGATCGCGTGCATGAAGTGAATCGGGTCTTCCTTGCCTGCCAGGCCGACGTCCAGGGGCAATTCCACGTCGTGGCCCGCCTGGCGCAGGAGACGCACAAGGAGCGCATCGACGCTGTCGTCATCCCGATACAGATTCATGATCTTCGCAGACGTGCAAGTTCTAGCGACGTGAGAACCTTGGGTTCCCCTCGGTAGTTAGGATGGTTCATCCCGGTGGCTTGCATGAGAGCTTCTTCGGCAGCGTAGTCCGCCATGAGTTCGGGCGGGTCCGACTCGCAATAAGCAATCGACTCCAGTACCGCTTCCAGCGGCACTTCGCAGTCACGCGCAATCTCCTCGGGCGTGCGCGGATTTTCCTCCCGCGCATACTTGCCGTAGAGCGTGCGCGCCGAAATCCACTTGTCCTTAACGAACAATTGCCGGTAGGCCGACTTGGGCTTCGGCGCCAGATATTTGTAGCGAGAGGATTCACTCATGGCATTTCTCCGAATCAAGCTTTTAGCCATTTTACCACAGACATTGCGCGGCGAAAGACGCATAGCCTGCAAAAATCGAATGTCTGCCCTTCTAGTTCCATAATCAGCGGCCCCGGCGTCTGGACGGAATCCCTGCGGCACGAAATTGCGGCCAAAGGCAAAGAGCCTCAGGTATTACGACGAAAAACCAAAACGGGTACGATCTGGGCGGGCTGGGCGGAGAAGAAGCGAGGGTAACGCGGCCGAAGGCGAGCACCCCTAAATTGGCTGGCGGCATTAAGAACTTCCCCGAATGTGCCAGAGTATTAGTCGGCCCACTCTTTGGCAGCCCACTTTAGGATCGTAGTTTCCCGCATTTCAATCGACTGTTTGGTCCAACCTCCGGATTCGATCATGTCCGCCACCTCTCCCGCAATGAGCAAGCCCGTCTTGCGGTATTCTTCGGCCTTTTGTTCCGGATCGAGATCCTGTAACTTGGAATTGAGTTTTGGCGGAAGTAGGACCAAGTTGCCAAGTCGATGCCTCTGTTTGTTGGAGGCCTTGCTTGCGGGCATGATATGCTCTATGGACTCCGCCGGGCTCACCATCCAAATTTTAGTCCACTGCTCGTTGCTGTAGTTCATTTTCTGCTTCGCCGCGAGGTGCTCCTCGTACCGGAACAGCACGTACCGCAGTTCGTTTTCCCACCCTTCATAACAGTTGTCAGCGTATAAGCCGTCGACTGCATCCTTGATTGGGAAATCAGCTTCGATCTCGCCTATCGCTTCGTCAATTTCGACGGCCTCAATTCCGTCGTTGATAACCTGCCAGGCCAGCCGGACGTAGTCTCCGACGCGAGTTCGAGCGTCGTTTCCCAGCATACCGTAAATTCGGAACGATACTTTCTCCCAACGCGAGAGTAACCGCTCTCGATCTGATTCTCCGAGGCCATCCGCTAAATGAATCGCTGCCGCGAGCAACCGCGCCTGTGATATCCGAGTAACAGCATTAATTCGGGTGTTGGCCACGACGGCATCGCAAGCCTGAGTAACTCGCAGCAACCAGCTTGCGACATCGCGGATTCGCTTCGCACTTGTAGCGTCATCGCGGAGAGCGTCGACGGAATCCTCTTCGCCCAATGGGCGGCTCGGA
>DATGHS010000035.1:0-6774 GCA_035307785.1 Gemmataceae bacterium | reverse complement strand
GCTCCCGAAGGGCACGTTGCCAGCGGTCGTTTTACCCTTCGATCCGAACCGCACCACGCCGGTGGCCCAGATCACGACCACGCCGGGCGAGGTGGAAGCGTTCGAGCAAGTAAGTCTCTATTCCGGGGTCGCCGGCTTCATTAAGAGGCTCAATGTAGACATCGGCGACAAGGTCAAGAAAGGCGATATCCTGGCCGAACTTGATGTTCCGGACCTCGAGGCAGATTACCAGCAAAAGCTGGCCGTTGTTGCTCAGGCCAAAGCCGAGGTCGAGGTCGCTCAGCGCTCGGCCCAAAGTGTGCGCGTGGCCGTAGATACCGCGAAGCTTCAGGTGCAGGAAGCCGAAGCGGCAATCAAGAATGCTCAAGCCAATCTGACGTACCGCAAAACGCAATTCGAGAGGATGAAGAGTTTGCTGGAGGCCAGGGCAATCGACCAGGCCATTCTCGACGAGGCGAGCAACAAACTTGAAGCGGCCAAAACGGCAGTCGATGCGGCCGAGGCGAAGGTAAAGGCCGTCAAATCCGCCGTGGAAGAAGCCCAAGCCCGGTACGCCAAGGCGGAAGCGACGGTCAAAGTTGCCGAAGCGAGGCTGGCCGTCGCCCAGGCCGATGCCCAGCGCAGTGCGGCACAGCTCCAATTCGCCAAAGTGCGCGCGCCCTTCGATGGCATCATCACGCGCCGCAACTTTTTCGTCGGCGACTTCGCCCCGGCGCCTGGCAGCGGCAAGATGCAACCTCTTTTGGTTGTGGCGCGCACGGACCTGGTTCGTGTAATTATTCATGCGGCGGAAAATGATGCGACGCGAATTCGCGTCGGTACGCCGGCCGTGATCCGCCTGGACGCACTGAAGGATATGGAGTTCAAAGGCAAGGTTTCACGGGTTGCAGGCTCGCTCGAGCCGACCAATCGAACCTTGCGAGCCGAAATCGATCTGCCCAATTCCGAGAACAAGATTCTGCCGGGAATGTACGGCACGGTGACATTGACGGTGGAGAAGTAAAGGCGGCAGTCATAGTTGCTTGGGGCTATGGAGTAGCGGAATTGTGAATTCCCGCGAGTGCTTCCACACCACGGTCGCGGCGTGTTCGCCGACGCGATCGAGCCATTCGGCAGGCAACCGATTCTGCCAATCTTCCGGCAACAGCAGGATCAAACGCTTGGCGCCATTCAGACCGCCAGGTTGCATGGAGTAATAGCGATCCAAATAGGTCGGTTGCTCCAGGCAGACCGCGAACAGGTCATGGAGCAAAGAAAGTGACAGCTGGTCGCTGACGCAGGCACATTCCGCATCGGCACTTGGTTCCAGAATCACTTGCAGCGTGGTGAAGGGGTTTTCCGCGAGCGCCTGCCGTATGATCCTTGCTGCCGACTCTTGATGGCGCGCGAAATCGTGCGAGCGAAACCAAAGGGTGAATGCCTGGCGGCGCGACTTGGCGGGGCCGGTAAGTTCGCCACCGTCGTCCAGGTCGATGTTGGCTACGGCATCGGCATCGGTGAATTCCAGCACGGGCGGGGGCAGAGCGTCGAACTCCACGCCGAAAATGTCTTCGGCTTCTTGCATCAGTTGGAAGAGTTCGGTGCGGCTAAGCGTGGACGTTTGCAAGGCGTAATAAGGCGGCCGCGACTGGAATTTCAGGCCCAATTGAGCGGCCTCTTCACGAAAGTCGGTGCCGGGCAAAATCGCAAGGTTGAAGACTTGCACGTCGTCAAACAGGCGGCCGTCGCGAAGGTAATGCATACCGCGCCGAACGGATTCCACCGTGTCGCCGGGCAGGCCAACGATAAGATCGACCTTCACGGAAATACCGTCACCCCGCATGGCCCGCACACCGCGCTCGAAGGCACGCAGATGATTCTTGCGATCCATCAAATCCATGGCGTCCGGGTCGATTGATTGCAGACCGACTTCCACCTCCGTGAAGTTGGCTTGCCGCAATAGTCGGGCAGTTGTTTCGGTAATTCCTTCGGCCCGGAGTTCGCCAAAGCAGCGGAATTGCTGGTGCGGATTCTCTTCGGCGATGAGCCGGAGCAAATCGGCGAAGTCGTTGCGTTGATTGAGCGTGGGATCGAGCAGAAATACTTCGGCCGCGCCACGCTCTCGAGCGTGCCGCAGGTTGGCCCGAACCAAATCGAACGAGAGAAAGTATTGCTGATCGTAGCTCTTTGGATAGTAGCAAAACTTGCACTTGAAAACGCACCCGCGCGTGGTTTCGAGCAGCAGCATCTGTTCATCGGCCGCGTCAAGAATGCCGGCGAGGTACGGTGAGCCAAGCTGGTTGATGTCGTGCAGCGGTTCGCGGAAGGCCGGCTTCCCGTCGAGGCGGAAGCGCGGTCCCGTGACTGACGGCACATAAAGGCCGGGAATGCCGTAATTCAATTGCGGCAGCATGCGCCGAGAGTTACGCAGATGACTGAGCAATTCCGCAAAAGTTTGCTCGCCTTCGCCGATCACGGCAAAATCGTAATCCGGCGAATCGAGCACCCACTGGTTGTCGAAAGTGATTTCCGGCCCGCCAAGAATGATCTTCAGATCCGGCCGCAAGCGTCTCAGCTCGCGGCAAATCCACAAGGTGCGTTCGATATTCCAGACATAACAGGTGAAGCCGGCCAGCCACGGATTGCGCTCGGCAATGGCTTGCACGAGTGCCTGATCGCCGAGTGCATTCGCGTCCTGGGCCGATATGATCGAAAATTCATAAGAATCTTCCAGGCCCTGCCGGCGCGCGAAAAGCTGCAGATAAGCCGCGGCCAGCGGGACATTCCCCCGGATGGGCTGCGGGCCCAGCGGCGGAATCGGCAACTGAGCCAAGACGATAAGACGACGCATTGCCATTCAATGTATCCGTAAGAGCTTCTTGCGGCTTAGCGCGCGAAGCCGCTGGCCGTGGACCGGCATAGATTCATCCTTGACAAACCGCAGTCGCAGCGCGATTCTGTAAGCATCCAATCTAAGTTTGCAGCCGGAGACTTCATCATGATGCACTGGCTTTCCCAAGACGGCCGCGCTCCGGACGAGAAATCGAACGAGTTTCGCTTTGCGGCCAATTTCAGCAAAGAACCGCTGCGCTTCGGTTTGCGCCTTGTCATCAATGGGATGTCGGCGGGCGACCCTGAAGTCAGACTCGATTCCAAGATCGACGGCATCACCATGTATTGCCAGGCGGATCAACCCAATCAGGCGCCCAGAGCCTTTTCGGTTTTCGTCGTGGTAGCTCCAGCCGATCCCTCGTCTGAAGATGATGAAGTCCAATTCGATTTGGTCGCGGCTGCAGGCAGCGCAAGCCTTTCCTTGCTCGTTACGCCGCGAATGGTCGCCAAGGAGACATCGGGAAAGCCAGAACTGGCGCTGGCAACTTGCCATGTCGTGCTGCGCCGCACGCGCTGCCGGATCGATACCGCCTTGCTGAATCGGAACCAGAACGGCGCGTGCCTGCCGGCCGCTACGCTCATTGCTCTTCAATATGCTCGCGCCGCCCTGCTCTGGCATGGCTGGAGGCGTTATGCAGAAGTGGTTAGCCTGAAGCGCTGCACGACGGGGCTGTCGGGCAGCTCGGTGTTCGTTTTTCGGCCCAAACTGCGCGACCCCCATGCTCAAGAGAGTTCGGCGGTTGCACCGGGAATTCCCGGCATCGTGTCGGAGGCGTGGGGCTCGTGCCTGCTGGTAAAAACGGGACCGCAGCCCAAGGTCAAACGCGAATGGGAGCGATTTCGCACCTACCTGGCGGACCGGTTGCATCCCTTTATGTCTCGCAGCGAAGAGTATTTGACCATCGGTCCGGCCAACACTGCCACGCCGCGGACCGCCCTGGCCTCGGTCATTGGTTCCTTTCTGGGAAGCGACCTGTTGCATGTGGAGCCATTTGAGCAATTGCTGCGCGGCAGTTCCGAAGCCCACGTGGGGCAGAAGACAATTGAGCGCTTGTTTGCCGTGTTGGCCGGCTGGTATTCCGGGGCCGAGACCCACCCTTTGCTGCAATGGCGCAAGATCTTTCAATTCACCGACGATGGCAAGCTCAAATTGTTCGGTAAGTTCGACCTGACGCTGGAGAAAGGGCGAAGCGACTACGCGGAGTCGATGGCGTGGGACGTGTCGTTTTTCCGCGAGCGGCACCTGTCGCGCCATTTGCTCGGACAAAATAAAGATGGCCTGCTGTACCGAATCATGGAATTGCCCGTCCGTTATTCGCTCATTCATGGCGATCTCAATCCGCGGAATGTGCTCGCGGACCACGACAATGTCTGGCTGCTCGATTTTGGCGAAACCGGCATCGGCCCCACGCTCTTTGATTTCACGCTGCTCGAAATCTACCTCCGGCTCTGGGGATTGGAACTGATGTCGACCAGCCGCAATTTCGAGTCCGCCGCGGTGGAGTGGGAAACACTGCTGCTCGACCACATGACCGGCACGGAAGGCGGCCTGGGCACAGTGCATGCGCTGGCGCGGGACCTGGGCGCACGGCCGGAAGAACTGTTGCGCGTCTCGCATTGCATTGCGGCCATTCGTCGGCAAGCAGTGCCGTACATCACCGGCAGGCCCGACCGGCGCGACTACATCGCAATGCTTTACCTCACTGTACTCCACACGCTGCGCTACGCCAGCAGCGATGCCAGCACCGGGCCGATCGAAAACTTTCGCCTGCTCATGAGCTTGTTCTGGTTGCTAGAAGATACGCTCAGCCGGCTGTTTGGCATGGAACCGTTTCCCCGACAATGCCGGCCGCTGGAGCATCTGAATCTGCTTTCGCGCGAATGGCTGGCGGCGCCCGGAGCGCCGCAGCGCGTGGCCTATCTCATGGAGCGTGAAGAAGGCCGAAAGGCACTAGCGCCATTGGCCGCTACGCGCGGCGTCTTGCAAAATGCCAAGCATCATCTCGACGTTTACGATCATACGCTGCTCATGCTTGCGTACCTGGAAGCCCTGCTGGCCGAGGATGACGGTTTTCCATCGCAAGGCTTTCTCGACCATCCGGCGCTCGACCGGGAAGTCGAGCGAACATTGGCGGAACAAGGCTTCCGCTTTCCCGCGATTGCCTTGCCGCAGCGCGGTAAGGCGCTGGCCGGCGCTAAAGCGGCGCCGGCATGGACAGCCGACGTCCAGCAATCCTTGAAGCGCGTGCTCACCAGCGAATCCAACTTGTGCTTGAAGTGGGCTGCCCTGTTTCACGACGTGGGTAAGCCGGCCACGCGCGGCGTGAACATGAGCGGCGCCGGGGCCGGCGAACGCATTTGTTTTTTGGGACACGAACGGTATGGCCGGCAACTGGTGGCCGAGCATTTGCGGCACTTGTTTCCCGACGACGACGGTCCGGACCGGATCATGCGGTCCCGTTTGAAAAACCTCATCGACAAGCATCACGCGCACCACCAGATCGCCAATCATTTTCTGCACGATAAGCCGGAATCCGGCGCCCGGTTGGTGCAGGCGGCGGCCGAAGCGCGAACGCCGGACCGGGGCGATTTGCGCTTTCTCGAGGAATACTGGGGTGGCCCGAAGAACCTCAATTCCGATGACTTTCCGTTGCTGATTCTGCACGGCTTCGCCGATACCTTGGCCTGTCGCGGACCGGAAGCGGACGCGGCCATTCATCTGGTCGCCGAACTGGATCTGGCGCTCTTGCAAATCTTCTTCCTGTACCAGCGCGGCGCCGCCGACCGCCAGCGCGCGGAGCGCTGCGGGGAGTTGATCAAGGGCCTCAACGAAGCCGTGCCGTTGCTCGGGCCCGCCCTCGGCAAGCTGCTGCAAGAAGTGCAAACCTGGGGCCTGGCCGAAATGGAACGCCGAGCCCAGGACGGCAAGCCCGAACTTTCCCGTGCCGAAGTGGTGGCCAAGGCTCAAGAACTCGCCGCCAGCCGATAGATTGACCTCATGCGCTTCGATTACGACTGCCACGACTGGACATTCATCGGCCGGATCCTGAATGAAAACAGCTTGCGCCTGAGCCGGACACGGCAGGGCAAGAGCGACATCGGCACGAGCGGCAAAAAGCTGCCGTTGCTTTTGTCCGGCGCGGCCCTGCGCGCACGCAGCGCCTGGAACGAAGAGCAGGTGCAGCAGTTCCTCTTTTCCACACGGCAGGCGCCGAAGCCCGAAAACCCCGAACAAGTGCAGCAGCTTCTTTGCACCATTGCCGACCTGACCAATGACCGGTTGCTGCCGGCCGGCAAGCTGCGCGACTGGCCGATTGCCGCGGAGCAAGTGACGGCTTCCGGCGAACCCGTTTCGGGGCCAGAGCCGAAGGTGCCGCCGGAGGAACTGCCCTCGGAGTTGGCGAGATTCACTCTGGCAGTCTTTGAGCGTTGGGATGAACTGCAAACGGATCCGGTGCCGCTGGCCGCCTGGGCGGAATGGGAACTGAACGGCGGCCGCCTGCACCCCTTTTACGACGGCTGCGGCCGCATTGCACGGTCCTTCGCCGCGCTGTTGCTGCTGCGCGGCTCGTGGCTGCTGCCGCTCTACGATTCGCCGGTTCAGTATTTCGCGCACGGCAATCGCGGAGTTTCCGTGTTCGCCGGTTACATGCGCGATCGTATTTGCGACTGCGCATCCTGGGTGAGGGGCGAATTGTAGCCGTAGCCGACGAAGGCAAACCACCGCCGCACACGAGCCTTTTATCGCGTTCTTGGTGGCGCTGTTTATATCATTTTGTAACTTTCCCTGCGCTCGGCAAACTGGTGCCGTTGCCGGAACTGCTTGGCGCGACAACCACTTTCGGCTTGCGCAACGCGCCCTCGCACATATTGATACAAATTGAGTGTTGCATGGTTGATGGG
>DATGHS010000034.1:0-9419 GCA_035307785.1 Gemmataceae bacterium | reverse complement strand
TGAGCCTGCCGTCGGCATTCTTATCCAGCGCGTCGAAGTCATTGGTGCTACCCGCCGGGCCAAAGCCGCCAAATCCCGGCCCTTTCGGTTGCCCGTCGCCATTGGCCAGAACGGCTCTTGCCATGCGCAATAGCTCTTCGCGGTCGAGGAAGCCGTCTTTGTTGGTATCGATCCGGTCGAAATTCTCTTTGATACGGCCTTGAGCCTCGTCACGGCTGATTTTGCCGTCTTTGTTTTTGTCCATGCGCTCCAAAATGGAATCGACGAGTGCCTCGGGGCTCATTTTGCCTTTGAATTTGCCCTTCGGGTCGTCGCCGCCTTTGGCCGGAGTCTTCGGGTCTTGCCCGAAGACAACGCCGAGTATGCCCAACGCCAGGGCCAGAGCCAGGAGTCGCCGAAGCATGGCTTGCACCTCAAAAGACAGAATGCGAATCGCTTTTCGGATTAAACCCGTGGCGCCATCCGAAGTTTCGATTCAAAAAAACAGCCCGGTGTGGCCACCGGGCTGTTCGCGAGTCGAGTTTGATTTATTTCTGGGTCTTGGCCCAATCTTTCCAGGCCGCTGCGGCCTTGGCCTTTTCATCGGCTGAAGCGCCGGCAGCCGGGCCCAAGTCCTTGCCTGAAAAACTGCGCAGGGCCAAATGAGCCGCCCGCGAAACGAGTTCCTCCGGATCTTCCAGAGAAGCAATCACGTCGGGGATTAGTTCCTTTTCTTCGCGCATGGCCACGGCGAGAACGGCCGCCCGTCGCATTTCCGGGCTCTTGTCTTGCAGCCGCGATTTCAGCGTATTCGCCGACATTCGGCTCATGCGCTCCGCGAAGCAATCGCGAGCCGTTTTCTTGCTGTTGTCGGGTAGTTGCGGAATGGCCTCGACAAATGCTTCGGTGTACGAGGCTCCCTTCGCAGCGGCATATTCCTTGATCAACTCGAGTTGTTTGGCGCCGGTTGCCTCGAGCAACGCTTTGGCCAGCTTCTGTGCTTCCGACTCGGCCGCCGCGGGAGCGCTAGCGGGAGTCGTCCCTTGCACGATTTTCGGGCCTTCGGTTGAGGCGCCGCCTGCCGGTTGCTTCTTGGCGCCACCCATTTTCATAACCCGGTTACCCATCAGGTCGCTAAGGTCCTTGACGAGATTGGCGCGGCAAAGGAACATCAGACCGAAGGAGGTATCGATGTGGGGGCCGTATTTTCCGCTCCACGAACCGTCCTTGCCTTGCTTCGCAATAATATGAGTTGATCCCCAGGCATACCAATCGTGCTGGCCGAGCTTGTTTACGCCGAAAATCATGCCGACGCGCTCGATGGACCATAGGCAGTAATAATCGTTGCGCATCATTTGGTTGGCGAGCATCGCGGCCATCTGGGGAGCGCCATTGGGGGGTAATCTCATTCCTGGCATCCCCGGCATGAGTCCCTGCGCATCCATGCTGATGGCATTACCAACGAAATTCAGACCTGCCACGATTTGCTTATCTTCCAGGGGGCGGAACACGGGTGGGGCGTTACCCTTGTTTTCTTTCTTGGCCTGGGGATTTTCGGGTGCGGCGGCGCCTCCGGCGCGCATGATCCGGAGTCGCTCCGTGTGAACGCCACGGCCGGCGGCCAAGGCCAACAGGCCCGCACAGGTCATGGAAGGCGTCGAGGCAGTGTTGCCGCCGGTGTAGTTCCAGCCACCATCGCCGCCCTGCGTCCTTCGGAACCGCGCCTCGGCCAGTTCCAGAGCCTTTTCGACCGGCACGCCGCTACGACGCGCTGCCCAGAGACCCAGAACCGCAAACTGCGTGTTGGAGTTGTCTTCCGCTCCGGCGTCCACGCCTTGAAAGTTGGCGCCCGTTTTCATGTTGTTAACCAGGCGATTGCGAATCGCGTCTGCTGCCGGCGCAAGAGCGGGACGGCCATTCGACGGGTCCCCGTCGCCGGAATCTTTCGCGTCCTTCTTGGGCGCGGCTTTATTCCCCGCGGTCGCCGCCTGTTTTAATTGTTCGGCTTCCTGCTGACTGGGAATTGGACAGGAATAAGTCCAGGCGCCGTTGGCATTCTGGCCCGCTAATAATCGAATGCCCGCGGCTTGAATGAGCGGCAAGTCGGCCGGTTCATCCAGCTTCTCGAGGAAGATGAGATCCAGCGCCAAATTGTATGTGGCTGCCTGGTCCACGATCGCTTCGCGCACGACCCGGGCGATGGCAACGATCGTTGGATCGTCCGGGGATACCCCCGCTTCCATCATGGCGATTCCGGCGAGGGCAGCGGCGCCTTCAATGCCCCCTTCCGTTCCTCCTTTGATGCCGGGCCCTGCCGCCACCGGATTTGGCGCCGGCGTTCCCGCTCGAAACGTCGCTTGCAAGTACGATCGCGCGTCCGAAATCGCCCTTTTGATCTGCTCGTCGGTGGGCGCTGCTTGAGCGATGGGAGCGGTCAGAAACAACAGCCCCAAGCCCATTAGTACATGCCGGGTCATAATTCTCATGGAAACCTCGGGAGCAGGGACGCAGCCGACCGAACATAACCTCTCCTAACAGAATAATGTTTTTCTAGCCGTCTCGCCAAGAGAAATCCGGAAATCTGCTCGTTTTTGTTGCCTTCGGCGCAGTCTTGTCAATCGCTCCCACGCGGGTAGCATGGTTGTAATTTCCGCTCCAGAATGCTTGTCACCCCAGGAGGAACGCACCATGACCGCAACCGCAACCCCAATGAAACGGCCGGCGAAGCCGGCCATCAAGCTGACCAAGCTGCTGATCAATAACGAGTGGGTCGATCCGGCCGACGGGAAATCGTTTGAAACCTACAATCCGGCCACGGGAGAGGTCATTGCCAAGGTGGCCGAGGCCGGCGCCAAGGACGTCGATCGAGCCGTCAAGGCCGCACGCAAGGCGCTGGAAACTGGTCCTTGGAGTCGGATCGATGCGGCCGACCGCGGCAAGCTCATGTTCAAGCTCGCCGATCTGATTGAGAAAAACAAGGAAGAGCTGGCGGCCCTGGAATCCCTGAACTGCGGCAAGACGATCACCGACGCTCGGGGTGATTTGGATGGCGTACTAAACACATTGCGTTATTACGCCGGTTGGGCCGACAAGATCGAAGGGAAAACCGTGCCTGTTCGCGGCAGCTTCCTTTCTTACACCCTCCGGCAACCTGTCGGCGTCGTCGGGCAGATTATCCCTTGGAACTTTCCCTTGCTCATGCTGGCGTGGAAGTGGGGTCCCGCCCTGGCGGCAGGCTGCACGATCGTCATGAAGCCGGCCGAGCAGACGCCGCTCTCGGCTCTCCGCGTCGGCGAGCTGGCTATCGAAGCCGGTTTCCCGCCGGGGGTGATCAACCTGATCAATGGTTTCGGTGAGACCACCGGTGACGCCATCGTGGTCCATCCGGATATTGATAAAGTCGCATTCACCGGTCACGTCGATACCGCAAAGATCATTCAAAAGCGCGCCGCCGACACACTCAAGCGCATGACCTTTGAATTGGGCGGCAAGAGCCCGAACGTGATCTTCGCCGATGCCGACATGGAACAAGCCGTAAACGGCGCTTTCCACGCCATCTACTTCCATTGCGGCCAGTGCTGCACCGCCGGCTCGCGGCTCTTTGTCGAGGAGAAGATTCACAAGGAATTCGTTGATCGGCTGGCGGCAAAAGCCAAGGGGCGCAAGCTCGGCGACCCGCTGGATCCCAGCACCGAACAGGGACCGCAGGTTTCGAACGAGCAGATGGACAAGATTCTGAAATACTGCGACATCGGCCAGAAGGAAGGCGCGAAACTCCTGTTGGGCGGCAAGCGCCATGGGAGCAACGGTTACTTCGTGGAGCCGACGGTCTTTGATAATGTGAAGGACGAGATGACCATTGCCAAGGACGAAATCTTCGGCCCAGTTGTAAGCGTGCTTCCGTTCAAGAGCATGGAAGAGGTCATCGATCGTGCCAACCGAACGAACTACGGCTTGGCTGCCGCCATTTTCACGAAGAACATCGACAAGGCGCACACCTATGCCAAGGCCGTAAAAGCCGGCACCGTTTGGGTGAATTGTTACCACATTGTCGACACGACCACGCCATTCGGCGGCTTCAAGATGTCGGGCCAGGGCCGCGAAAACGGTGAAGATGCTTTGGAGCACTACACCGAAACGAAGACCGTCACGATCAAGCTGGGTTAGCCCTTCTGCCGCTTGCGGCGTTGCCCAACAACGCCGCAAGCGGCTCTTTTTTCCCTTTTCTTGTCCGGTCTGGCCCTCCATCCCGATGAATGGAGTGAAGGCCAATCGTTCTCCACGACCGACACAAGAAAGGGAAAACCATGCACTTCCTTCGCAATTGGCTTACGCCACGCCGCACCGTACGTCGTCGAAACAGTCCACATCTAGCCGTCGAACTACTGGAACGACGCGAGCTGCCGAGCGCCAGCCCCGCGGCAGCCGGCGCGTTGATCAGCGCCAAGGACAATGACTCCGGCCCGATTTACGTGGCCACGATGAACGACGTACTCTATTTCACTTCCCAGAGCGATGCTTACGGCAGGGAACTTTGGCGCAGCGACGGTACAAGTGCCGGCACGTGGATGGTGAAGGATATCAACCCCGGCAAAGGGGGCTCCGGCATCCAGTACCTCGGCATCGTGAACCATGAGCTGTTATTTGCGGCCAACGACGGTGTTCACGGCGGGCAGGTGTGGGAAACCGACGGCACCACGGCCGGCACACAAATGGTGCTCGACATTAACGGCAAGAAAGGGGCCGATCCGGACTATTTTGCGAAGGTCGGCAACACCCTATTCTTTACCGCCACAACGAGCGGCGCCGGCAACGAACTGTGGAAGACCGACGGCACCACCGCCGGCACGATGATGGTGCTCGACATCAAATCGGGTAAGGGCAGCTCGAATCCGGCGTACCTTGCCACAATTGGTAATGAGGTGTACTTCAGCGCGAATGACGGGCTCAACAACCGTCAATTGTGGGTGACCGACGGCAGCGCCGCGGGCACTTTCATGGTCAAGGACATTTCGCCAAGGGATGAAAGCGCTGGTATTCATTACTTCGCCAGCATGAACGGTCTCCTGTTCTTCACTGCCAACGACGATGTGCATGGCGTCGAACTGTGGCGCAGCGACGGCACCGATGCCGGGACTTTCATGCTGAAAGATATTAATCCAGGCGTCGCCAATTCCGACCCGTACCGCTTGACCATCGATAACGGCGTGCTTTACTTTGCCGCCAATGACACGATTCACGGGGTGGAGATGTGGCGGACCGATGGCACGACCGCCGGCACGCGGTTGGTGAAAGACATCAATGGCGGCGATTTCGATTCGGACCCCGCCTTTATCGCCAAGGTCGGTGGAACGATTTACTTCTCCGCCTGGGATTCCAACGGCAGGCAACTTTGGAAGACGGATGGCACTAACACCGGTACCGTGATGGTGAAAGACATCAACCCCGGCGAAGACGCGAACATTCGTTTTGTGGCCACGATTGGCAGCGAGGTGTACTTCACTGCCAACGATGATGTGCACGGCCAGGAACTGTGGAAAACGGATGGCATTGCGGCCGGCACCAAGATGGTCAAGGACATCAACTACGGCGTCGCCGGGGCGAACCTTCACTACTTCACCACGCTGAACGGAGTCCTGTACTTCAGTGCGAATGATACGATCCATGGTCAGGAACTATGGCGCAGCGATGGCACTGCGGCGGGCACTTACCTGGTGGCCGACATTCGGCCTGGTGACGAAGGTTCAGGCATCCAGTACCTCGGTAAAGTTGCCGGCGAACTGATCTTCACGGCCAACGACGGAACCGATGGCCGGCAACTTTGGGTCAGCGACGGCACCGCTGCCGGCACCGTGATGCTCACGGATATCAACCCCACCAAAGGCGGCGCCAAGTTCCACTACCTGAAGTTCCTGGACGGCGAGATGGTCGTCTCTGCCTTCGACGGCAAGGATGGGTGGATTCTGATTAAGACCAATGGCACGGTAGCAGGGACGGCACTAGTTAAAGATATTGCTGTGTGAAAGATCGAAAGCCGGAAACGATAGGCGGTGCTGGTACAGTTTGGAAGGGCGAGGCTCCTGCCGAGCCGCTATTCCCCGGCTCGGCAGGAGCCTCGCCCAGCCTCGCCCTCCCGGCCGCCCACAAACTGTACCATCACGTATAGGACCTATGACACTCATAGGTCCTATACGATTTCTGACTTCTGACTTCTGGCCTCTGACCTCTGATCGCGGCAGCGGTAGGATATCCCTGTTCGGGGAGACCCTACCGTGGCCGATGAAACTCCTTTTGCCGATCTCATCGCCCGTGTTCGCTCGGGCGATGAGCAAGCTGCTTCGGAACTGGTGCGGCGCTATGAGCCGGCCATTCGGCGCGCAGTCCGGGTTCGCCTGGCCGATACGCGTCTGGAACGTGCCTTCGATTCGATGGATATTTGCCAGTCGGTCATGGCCAGCTTTTTCGTGCGCGCTGCGCTGGGGCAATATGATCTCGACGGCCCGGACCAGCTTTTGCGACTGCTGGCGACAATGGCTCGTCACAAGCTCGCCGATCAGGTTAGCCGAGAGCGCGCCGAATGCCGTGACAATCGCCGTGTGGAAGAGGGCAGTGCCCATAGCCGCGACGTGATGGCGGGTTCGCCCACCCCGAGCCGGGAAGTCGCGGCCCGTGATCTCTTGCTGGAGGTCCAAGGCCGGCTTTCGCCCGAGGAACGCCGGCTGGTCGAGATGCGCCAGCAGGGGCGCGAATGGTCCGACATTGCCGCCGAGCTGGGCGAAAGCGCGGAAGCACTCCGAAAGCGCCTGGCCCGCGCTACCGGTCGAGTTGCCCATGAATTGGGCTTGGATGATTTCGATCATGCCTGAAAAATCCTCGGCCGCCGACGAGTTGACCCAAGTGCTTGCGGACCAGAAGCAGCGCTGGGCCAAGTGCGACTATGTGATTGTCGAAGAATATCAAATTCGCCACCCGCAGCTTTTGGCCGATTCCGAGTGCTTGCTCGACCTCATTTATAATGAGATCTGTCTTCGCGAAGCCGCAGGCGATCGCGTCGAGCTCGCCGAATATCAGCGCCGCTTTCCGGAACTGATCGAGCCGCTGAGTTTGCAATGGGAAGTGCATCAAGCCATTCAAACCCACGCCGATTTGGCAGTAACTTCCATTCCTGGCTATGAGTTGCTGGAGGAAATCGGCGCCGGCGGAATGGGGCTGGTCTACGAGGCGCACGATCAGCGTTTCAATCGCCTGGTGGCTATCAAAGTGATTCGGCCCGAATTGGCCGGCAAACCCGAGGTCCGCCGGCGTTTCATGACGGAAGCGACCGCCATGTCGGGTTTGCGCCATCCTCAGATCGTGCAAGTCTACCAGGTCGGCGAAACCGCAACGGGTCCGTTTTTGGTGATGGAATTGATCCAAGGTCTCTCGCTCGAAACTCTCCTCAAGCTTGGACCGCTGCCGATTGGGCGAGCAATTGAAATCTTGATGGCGATTACTGAAGCCGTGCGTTTCGCTCATCAGAAAGGGATCATTCACCGTGATCTCAAACCGGCGAACATTCTGATTCCCGACTCTCCCGGCGAATCAGCGGATTCAAACCGTGTGCCCTTCGCGGTGAAGATCACCGACTTTGGCCTCGCCAAAGTACTCGCGCCATCTGGAAAGCGCCAGTCGTCCACGCAGAAAGGCACACTGCTGGGAACCCCCGCGTATTTGCCCCCGGAGCAACTGGGCGACCGCAAACAAACAACTTCCCCGGCGAACGATGTGTATTCCCTGGGCGCGATCCTGTTCGCCATGCTGACCGGCCGACCGCTTTACGATGAAGGCAACTTCGTCATGACCGTGCTGCGCGTCCGGGCGGCCAAAGAGCCGCCGGCCCTGCGCCCATGGCGCGCGGATGTGCCCGAGGAACTGGAAGAGATTTGTCGCAAATGTCTCCAGCGCCTTCCCGCCGCCCGTCATCAGTCCGCGCAGGCGCTGCTGGATGATTTGGCGAAATTAGCAGCGAACAGCAAGCGTTGGCCGGACCGGGAGGTTGCGGAGGCCTGGCTTGAACCAGCGGAGGGTGGCCCTGCATTCGCCATCCGCAAACTCAGCACCGTGATGGGCCGCGGCAAAGACTGCGACGTTCACGTAGTTAATGCCGAAGTTTCGCGCCGCCATTGTCGCATTCTGCGCTTTGCCGACAAACTGTTTGTCGAAGATCTCGGCAGCCAGCACGGCATCCGCGTCAACGGCCAGCGCGTGTCGCACGCTCACTTGCGCGACGGCGATCATTTTCAGCTTGCGTCGAACGTCTTTCGCGTCCGCTGTCGCTACCGGTGATGTCAGCACGGTCCGTGTCAATCCGGAGTCGCTTCACGGGCACAGCGCACGCAAAAGCGGGCATACGGGGCGGCATTCAGCCGCTTTTGCCCGATCGTGTGAGCGCAGGACTCGCAGATTCCATACTTGCCTTTTTTGATGCGCTGTAACGCCGCCTGGCATTCACCAAGCAACGAATCTTCGTTTTCCAGTACCGAAAGTGCGATTTCGTTCTGCGCCAGCTCGGCCCGCTCTTCTTCCGGGTTGTGATAGGGCTCCTGCTCGGCGATTCCGGACGGCTCCTCCGCGCGCATGACCTTGTGTCGCAAATGAGCTTCTTCATCGTGCAAGCGGGCGATCATATCCTCTAGCTGGTTGCGGTGTTTTTGTAATTCACTCTTGCTCATGGTTCACCTCCCGAGAAGTAAGTCGAGTTTTCGCCCCGGACCCTGTGCGTTTTCGGACCACGAAAGTTGCTCAAGCGCTCGGATCAGCACACGCTCGAATTGGCCGCATTCCCCGAATTCATGGATTATTTGGAATGTGGCCCAAAAGTTCGCTGTCGGCGACAACAAGAGAAAGCAACTCTGATGCCGATGCGAACGTTCCGGCATAAGTCGGGCTTCCCAGTGTGAGGCGATGCTTCACATAGGTCCGCCTTTCCAG
The DNA here is from genome assembly GCA_035307785.1 of Gemmataceae bacterium. GTDB lineage: Bacteria > Planctomycetota > Planctomycetia > Gemmatales > Gemmataceae > DATGHS01. Next base: position 470 of record DATGHS010000034.1, on the reverse strand, counting down.
CCTGACTGCCGTCGAAATGGGGGCAGGCTGGAAAGCCGGACCAACCGCAACCGCTTACTGGCTTTGGTATGGAACTTGCGACCTATTCATCCGGGCAGGACCGAACGAAGGAGAAGAGACCGGAGGGCCCAACCATGTTCCGCGACCGAAAAGACGCCGGACATCGACTGGCGCAGCAGTTAAAAAACCGTAAGTTTGTTGACCCGCTCGTCCTGGCGATCCCGCGCGGCGGGATAGTGCTTGGCGAAGTGCTGGCAAACGAGCTGTCCGCCGACCTCGACGTCGTGCTGGCGCGCAAACTCCGCTGCCCCAGCCAACCGGAGTTGGCCGTGGGCGCGCTTTCCGAAGATGGCGAGATTTACCTGAATGAATCCGTCGCCGAGGTCTTGCAACTATCGCCGCAAGACCTGGCTCAAGAGCGCAAATTGCAACTCGCTGAAATGGCCCGGCGGCGCGCGATGTTCCGTTCC
>DATGHS010000033.1:0-2787 GCA_035307785.1 Gemmataceae bacterium | reverse complement strand
ATGCCATGCCGGCAGCGGCGAATGAGCAGGCCGCGCACGGTGGCCTGCATCGTCCCTTCGAGGCGGATGCCGTCGGCCGCTTCGTTGGCGCCCACGATTTCCAGGTCGGTGATCATCGGCATCCGTTCTTTTTGCCAGACGGCTTCGGCGAAGTCGGGCGGATGGGCGGTCCTCTTGTGCGTTCCGATCAGATGCAATGCCGGCCCGGAGCCGGCCATGATAATGCGAGCCGTGCCGCCAATTCCGTGAATGGCCAGCCGGCCGAGCTTGTCGAGCGGCACAGTCAACGTGCGCGCAATGCGGTAATCGCCGCGCGGTATGCTGATTTCGCCGTCGCCTTGTTCGAGGGCATGCTGAAAGGCCTCGGTATCATCGGTTTGGCCATCGCCCTTGGCGCCAAAATCGCGAACGCTGGACATGGGGAAGCCTCCGCAAAAGTATGCATAGGTCTTATACGTTTTGCCGGGCTTTTAGGCGATGCGAAACGCAATCAAGCCGGTTTGGCGATGAGATGCTTTTCAATCTTCGGCGGCAAGGCGAATTCTTGAGCTTTGGCAGCAATCGTCAGCCCGAGCTGCGGGATCTCCGCGTCGGCCATGCGGCCCAGCTTCTTTTGCAAGCCCAGCACAAGGTACGGCACGCGCTGCGGATCGAGGCCCATGAGCCGGCAACAGGTCGAGTCCACGGCCACGAGATCGGCCCCCATCACGAGCACGCCCACGGGCTTGGCGGTTCCGTTGAGCGGGCCGTCGCCCTCCATGCCGACAATGCCATCGACAACGGCCAGGTGCGGCGTGCAGGTGAGCGCGATGTCGATGATGCTATTCGGAATGCCGCGCCAGTGCAGCTCGTTCTTCGGCCAGCCGTAGCAAATGCCCGGAAGAATGCCGAACAGGTTCTTGAGCGAAAGAGTAGCCCCGGCCCAGTGATGTGTCTTGAGCTTCGGCAGGGAAATGAAGACATCGGCCTGGGCTACGGTGCGGGCCAAGTATAAATAGTCGAGCCTGGTGAGCCGGCCCAAGTTCAGCATCTTGAACGGCTCATCGTGATTCAAATCAACGAACGGAACCTTGTGGCGCTGCAGCACTTCGCCCAGGCCGCTTTCGTCCACCAGGAACGAGACGTTTCGCCAGTGGCCGGGCCCCTCCGCGACGACTACTTCTGCAGCGCCTTCCTGTTTGCACAGCTCGATCACGGCAGAAACGACGCGCGGATCCGTGTTGATCACTTTGTTGCGCTGATACTCGACGAGGTTCGGTTTCAGGACGACGCGTTTCCCGGCCAACGGAACCGCGGCGACGAAATGCTCGAATTGTTGTTTCAGGATCGAAACCAGATCGGCATCGTAACTTGGGGCCTCGGCGATATGCACCGCCGACGATTCCGGAAACTGGCGAATCGCGGACATGCCGCGAATGAAGAAATTGCGGGCGCCGGACTTGATGCGCTCCAAAAACCGCGTCGAAGATTGCTGATTGCCGATGGGCGATTGCTGATTGGTGGTCTCGCTCTTCGTGATTGCTAAGGGCGGTAATCGGAACGGCTTCGAGTCTGTTTCATCCAGCGCCAGAATTGCGAGGGCCAACCGGACGATCGGCAGCTTGCCTTCCGACTTCTCCAGCGCATGACAAATCGCATTGTCGAGCCGGGTCAGCGAAAGGCTATCCGGCAAATGATCCGCATGCGCTGCGAAGGCCAATTTCGCCCAGCACAAATGTTCGAGGTCGGTGGAGTGCCGCGTGTGCTCGGCCAAATAATTGATAGCGGCCAGCACGCGCGGAGTCTCGTCGGTCGCCTGCAAGGCCAGGAGCATGAGCGCGGTCGGCGTGGGGATCGGCTCGGTCATCCGCCCCAGCACCTTGCGGTTGCCGTAGTTGATGCCGCCTTCGTCGAAAGCGCGATCCAACAACAGTTGCAGCCCTTCGCTTACGGCCGGGTCATGGCCGAAGCCCGCGCGGCGGAGCGCCAGGCAGCCCCAGGCCGTCGGCTCCACCCACGAGAAATTCCCTTCTGCCCACGGCCAGCCCCTTAGCCGAACGTCGATATCGATCATGTCGGCGAATTCGGGATCATTCTTCAGCACCTGACCGCGCAGCTCCAGCAAGCGCTTGGCCACGGGTTGCAAATCACTCTGGCCGAGCGCGGCCCGAGTGAAGAGAACCAATGCCGTTGGCCAGGTCGCTTCATAACGTCCGCGGAGAAGCCGGTAGGCGCCGTCGCCCGAGGCATTCGCTTCCAGGAATCGGCAACCCGAGTCAATTTGCGAGGCATAGCGCTCGCGTTCGCCGGCCAGTGCCAGCAGCGCCAGGCAGGTCGGCTCCAGGTGCGCCGGTTGCTCCGGCACATAACACCAGCCGCCTTCCGGCGACGCCAATTCAGCAAGCATCGAACGCAGGGAATGAATGTCCATTACGGGCGTACTCGCAAATGAGCCGATGTGTTCCATGGACAAGTGTAACTCAAGAATGGGGTATTGGCGCAGGAGAGAACGAGTTGTCTCTGGCGAAAATGTGACGAGTCGTCAGAAGTCTCGGTACGGCGGTGCCGAGACTTCGCGAGAGACTGTGGCCGCAGGCTTCAGCCTGCGTTGGGGCGATCGCAGGTTGAAGCCTACGACTAGTGCTGTGTCAATGTTAGAAATTCGGGTACGAGCCGGAAGCGTAAGCGACGGATTCGCCGAAGAAATCCGTCGCTTACGCTTCCGGCTCGTAAAGCCGAATCCGAAGTTTTAATGCTGACAGTGCACTAGGAAACAAATAAGCCGTTGTTATTGCTCGAATCGCCGGC
>DATGHS010000032.1:0-3948 GCA_035307785.1 Gemmataceae bacterium | reverse complement strand
CGACTGCTCGGAAGGATTTGATCGCCGCGGGTTCTTGCGGACCGTGGGGGTGGCGGCGGCTGCGGCCCCATTGCTTGGAACGTCGCTCGTGGAAGCGGCTCCCACGCCGAGCAGCGCCGCCGAGACGGCCGTGAAGGGCCTGTACGACTCGCTCACCGACGAGCAGCGCAAGGTCATCTGCTTCGCCTGGGACTACATGGAAAAGGGCGCTCGCGGCCTGCTGCGAACGCATGTTTCCAACAACTGGCAGATCACCAAACCGCACGTGAAGAGCGATTTCTACACCGCCAAGCAGCAGGACATCATTCACGACGTCTTCAAAGGCCTGATCCACCCCGATTGGTACAAGAATGTCCTTAAGCAGCTGAAGGACGATACCGGCGGCAAGCCGTGGGGCGCCGAGCAATCGATTGCCATCTTTGGCAAGCCGGGCGATGACAAGTTCGAATTCGTGATGACGGGCCGGCACATGACCCTGCGGGCCGACGGCAACACGGAAGCGAGCATGGCCTTCGGCGGACCGATCTTCTATGGCCACGCGGCCGAGGGCTTCAACGAAAAGGCCGACCACCCCGGCAACGTCTACTGGCCGCAGGCGGTCGAGGCGAACAAGCTCTTTCAGAAGCTTGACGACAAGCAACAAAAGCGCGCGCTTCTAAGCAAGTCACCGCATGAAGCGGAAGTTGCTTTTCAGGGACCGAGTGGCAAGTACCCCGGCCTGCCCATCGCCGAAATGTCCGACGATCAGAAGAAGCACATGCAAAAGGTGCTAAGCATGCTCATCGAGCATTACCGAACCGAGGATCAGGACAAGGCGATGGAATGTCTGAAGAAGCAAGGCGGCCTCGACAAATGCAGCCTGGCGTTCTACTCGGACAACGACATCGGCAACGACCAGGTATGGGATAACTGGCGGGTGGAAGGCCCGTCGTTCGTCTGGTATTTCCGCGGCAGCCCGCACGTGCACGTGTGGGTGAATGTGTCGGAGGATCCGACCGTGAAGTTGAATGCGAAGGGCTAAAACGGTCAGAGCCGCGCACGGAGCGCAGCGCAGTAAGCGGAGAGTGACGGCCGCTTACTGCGCTGCGCTCCGTGCGCGGCTCTGATTAGAATCTGGCTACCGTTTCGAGAACTGGAAGCTCTTGCGAGCGCCCTTTTTGCCGTACTTCTTGCGTTCTTTCATGCGGCCATCGCGGGTGAGGAAGCCGGAGTCGCGCAGCTTTTTCACCATGCCAGTGCTGCCGGCTTCGCCGTCGGTTGCCGCGGCTTCTTTATCGCCGCCGAACATTGTCTTGAGAGCACGGGCAAGGCCCTGGCAGATGGCACCGGCCTGGCCGGTGAAGCCGCCGCCGTTCACGTTCACCCGCACGTCCATCCGATTGCGCAAATCACAAATCACGAGCGGGCCGACGATCAAGCGGCGGTCGCGCTCTTCAGTGAAGTAGGCTTCGATGGGCCGATCATTGATGGTAAACTGGCCCTTGCCTTCGCGCACGCGCACGCGCGCCACGGACGTCTTGCGCCGGCCCGTGCCGAGGTATTCCGGTTTCGCCCTGGGGTCTGCCATCGCTTACTTCGCCTCCACTTTGAATTCTTGCGGATCTTGGGCCTGGTGCGGATGGTTCGGCCCGGCATAGATTTTCAGCTTCGAAATTTGGTGTTTCGCCAGCCGGTTCTTCGGCATCATGCGCTTGACGGCCTGCTCCAAGATCATCTCCGGCTTGCGTTCCAGCAACTCTTTCGCACCCACGGTCTTCAGGCCGCCGGGATAATGCGAATAGGCCCGGTACGTCTGGGTGTCCCACTTTTTGCCGGTGAACTTCACCTTGTTGGCATTCACGACAATGACAAAGTCGCCGGTATCTACGTGCGGCGTGTAGTCCGGCCTGTGTTTGCCGCGCAGCAGGTTCGAAATCACGACCGCGAGCCGGCCGACCACCTGGTTGCTGGCGTCGATTACCAACCAGTTGTGTTCGACGGTTTCCTTCTTGGCCACAAATGTGGACATAGCCATTCCTTATGAGTTTTGTCGAAAAAGATCATGATAGATTGGCGGCCGCAGCAGTCAAGGGGAATGCGCCGGCCCCCGGCGAACGAAAATTGGCTTGATTGTAGCTTGAGCGAGAATATCCTTGGAAGCAATTATCCGGGGCGCCTAGATTCCGGGAAACGCCATGAAAATTCTGTTAGCCGAAGACGACCCCGTGACGCGGCTCATGGTTCAGGCCGCGCTCGAAGAATGGGGCTTCGACGTGTCGGCTTGCGAAAACGGCCAGGCCACCTGGGACGCCCTCCAGCAACCCGACGCGCCGCACATGGCGCTTTTGGACTGGCTCATGCCGGGGATGGACGGCCTGGAGATTTGCCGCCGGGTGAGGAATGAGCCGAAGCTCTCTTCTTCGTACTTGATCCTGCTTACCGCTCGTAACAGCAAGGAAGACGTGATTACCGGGCTGAAAGCCGGGGCCGACGATTATGTGGCAAAGCCATTTGACCGTGAAGAGCTGCGGCTGCGCTTGCGGGCCGGTGAGCGGATCTTGAACCTTCAGTCCAACCTGGCCGCGCGCGTGAGCGATTTGCAAGACGCGCTGAACCGCGTGCAGATGCTGCAGGGCATCATTCCCATTTGTTCCTATTGCAAAAAAGTCCGCACGGACCCTGGATATTGGCAGCAGGTGGAAGCGTACATCTCCTCGCAAATTGACGTGCGCTTCAGCCACGGCATTTGCCCAGAGTGCTACGAGAAGCAAGTGAAGCCGGAACTGGAACGTATGCACCGTCCGTTGCCGCCTTACCCACCGGATTAAAGGCAGGACACAAAGTACACAAAGGAGCACAAAGTACGCAACGAAATCCGATCGAACCTCCCTTTGTGCTCTTTGTGTCTACTTTGTGCTCTTTGTGTCCTCTTTTTGAGTCTCCAATGCACCGCAAGCAATTCCTAGTCTTGGTAACTGCGGTAGCTTGCGGACTTGCCGTATGGGTCAATCAGCAGCTGCACGGTGAAAAGCCCACGGCTCCGTGGAATGAAGTCGCCCCAGGGGTATGGCGAAGCTCGGAATTGCCGCACGGTTATGCGCTGGTTAGCGACGGCCATGCATTGCTGTTCGATGCGCCGCATTCGGCCGACGGATTACTGCAAGCGGCCAACGTAACGCAAATCGACCGCGTGCTGCTCACGCATCATCACCTCGATACTTGTGCGAAGGTTGATTCTTTCCTGGCTGAAAAAGTACCGGTGCAGGCGCCGCGACTTTCCGCCCCGTGGCTTACGCCGGCGGGAGTACAGCTGTTCTGGACGGAATCAATTCCGCTGCGCAATTCGCGTACGGCGTACTTCGTTGTGCCGCAGGGCTTCGAGAAAATCGATTGCTCGCTCGACGATGGCCAGGTGATCAACTGGCGCGGCTGGAAAATTCAGGCCATCGCCACGCCGGGGCACTCCCGCGATCATTTCTCGTTCCTATCCCGCAGACTCGAAGACTCGTCTGCGGGCTTGCTGTTTTGTGGCGACGCACTGGCCAAGCCCGGTTGCCTGTGGACGCCGTATACCACCGATTGGGACCACTGGACCGATGCCGGACTGACGCCGGCCGCGCAATCGCTGCGCAAACTAACCGCGCGGAAGCCCAGAATTATTCTCCCCGCCCACAGCGAGCCGATTCGCGACAACGCGGTTGACGCATTGGAAAAGACCGCTGCCAACGTGGAAGAAGTCGCATTTCTGAAGAGTTTCACGCGCTTCAGCAAGCAGCGGCTTGGCAACGCCCCGTCGTACCCCTTCCTGGTGCCGCGCGAACAAATCGCCTCGGCCGGCGAGAAACCGTGGGCGAAAATCTCGGAGCATATTTACCTGACGGGCAATACCTATGTCTTGCTTTCAAAAGACGATCGGGCTTATGCCATCGTTGATCCGTGGGGCCAGCGCAGCGCCGACCAGGTGGAAAA
>DATGHS010000031.1:0-11493 GCA_035307785.1 Gemmataceae bacterium | reverse complement strand
TCTGCGTGCAGGATCTCACTTGTCCCGGCGCCGCACTTATCCATTCCGCCGGCCTGGCGGCGCATGTTCCCACAGTGGCCGCAATTGAGTCGAACGCCCGGCAATACTGCCCCGCGGCGAACAAGCCGTGGGAACCACGCTTTCCGGGCATGTTCAAGATTACTGACGGCAAGATGGAGACGGGATTGTTGGACGGGCCGGGGTTGGGGGCGGTGTAGCGCTAGCCCCAGGGACTGCCGTCCCTGGGCTTTCCATGCCTTTCATATTCCTTCCAGACTTCGATGCCGTCGGGGCAGAATGGCGCTTCGTACAATCGCTTCGGCAAATCTTTCAACGCCACGAATTCTCCGCGGACAATCTCCTCTGGCTGCAAGCGAAACGGCCCACCGTGCTGCACGCGATAGACCATGCCCTGCACCGCGGAGCGCTCGTCGGAGTAACGAAACGGGAACAGCGGCACGGGTTCGATAGCCACGCCCAGCTCTTCCAAGCCCTCGCGCTTCGCCCCTTCATCAAACGATTCGCCGGCAGCCACGACACCGCCGATGGTCAAATCCCAATGCGAAGGATAAACATCTTTGGTCGCCGTGCGCTGATGGATGAATAGCTCCACCTTCCGGTTGAACACCAGCAGATAGGTGGCCCGATGCGGCAATCGCCGGGCGCGCATTTCTCGCCGCGTAACCTGACCGATCACGCGGCCTTGATCGTCGAGTACATCGACCAGTTCCCCAGCGGGATCGTGGCTCATAAGCTAACGTTATATCTTTTAAATAAGTACCACTTATGGCGAATGCGGCGTTGTTTTCATTCGTCCAGGAATACGGACTGATTGGCACTCGAAACCTCTGGAGGATTGTATGGCAAAAGTTCGAAACTGCCTCTTGATGGCGGCGGCCGTAATCGGTTTGCTGTCGTCGTTCGCGGTTGCCGAAGAGAAGCCCAAAAGCCGAGCTTTTCTCTTCACCTATGCGGCGACGCTCAAAGATCTTCCTACGGGCGAGATGGCCCACGTCTGGCTGCCGGTACCGCCGAACAACGAGCAGCAGGAAGTTGCCATAGAGAGCGAGGAATTGCCCGTAAAAGGAAAAATTTCGGTCGAGTCGGAATACGGCAACCGGAGCTTGTATTTCGAAGCACCGGCCAAAGCCGACGGCACGCTGGCAGTGAAGATGGTCTATCGCGTCACGCGCCACGAGGTTCGCGGTGAAGCCAAGGTGACCGAAACCATGGAACAGTTGGCGCGATTCTTGAAGGCCGACGCACTGGTGCCCATCGACGGTAAGCCGCTGACGTTGCTACAGGGCAAAGCCACCCCCGATGACAACCTGGCGGCCGCCCGGCTGTTTTATGACCTGGTCAACATGCACATGCGCTACAGTAAAGAAGGCACGGGCTGGGGCCGGGGCGATTCCACCTGGGCTTGCGACAGCCGTTTCGGCAATTGCAGCGATTTCCACAGCCTGTTCATCTCGCTCACACGGGCGCACAAGATGCCGGCCAAGTTCGAAATTGGTTTTCCGCTACCCGAGAAGCACGGCCAGGGCGAAATCCCCGGCTACCATTGCTGGGCCTGGTTCAAGCCCGAGGGCAAAGGCTGGATTCCGGTGGATATCTCCGAAGCCAACAAGAACCCGAAGATGACGGAGTATTACTTCGGCAATCTCACCGAGAATCGCGTGCAGTTCAGCACCGGCCGTGACATCACCTTGAACCCGCCGCAAATGGGCAAGCCGTTGAACTTCTTTATTTACCCCTACGTGGAAGTCGCCGGCAAGCCGCACGACAAGATGGAGCGGAAATTCTCGTTCGAGGATGTAGCGGCCAAATGATGCATACGGTGCTGGTCGTCAGTTGACGGCGAGCGCTTCGAACCTTTACGTTTCGCGCACAGAGTCCCTAAGCGTGCGCGAAACGTAAACACCTCAACTCTCTACTTCCCCAATCTGACTTCTGACCTCTGACTTCTACTTCTTCGGCGTTCCCTGCCACAGGAAAATAATCTCGGCACTGGCCGTGGCGAAGAATTTGCCGTCGCCGGCGAAGCTGAGGCCGGTCACTGCATCGCGGTGCTTGTCCATGTACAGCTCTTCCTTTTTCTCCAGATCCCAAACGCGGATTGTGGTGTCTTTGCTGCACGACAAGAGCCGATCCTCGGTAGGGTGAAATACGACGCCCGTCACGATGTCAGAGTGGCCCTTGAAATCGGTAATTTCTTTGCCCTTGTTCCAATCCCAAAGAATCACATGCGCTTGCACATCATTTAAACCGGTGCCCGAAGCAATGCGCGACCCATCCACATTAACGGCCACACAATACACCGGGGCAGGATGGTCGAGGCTCTTTATCAATTTGCCACCGGCCTTGGCCTCCCAGATTTTCACGGTCTTGTCCATGCCGCCGCTTACGATGGATTGGCCATCGGGGCTGTAGGCCACGGCACGTGCTCCGCCCTTGTGCACTGCTGGAAAAGTAAACAGCAATTCGCCGGTGGCTGTGTTCCAGACCTTGATGGCTCCGTCGGCCCCCGCGCTAGCCAGGCGCTTGCCATCCGGACTGAAGCCGAGGCCGTACACTCCGCCGGTGTGTGCCTTGATTTTGTGCTCCGGCTGAGCTTTCGCTGCCAGCTCTTTCGTAACGGCGTGCTCTGCGCTCTTGGCCGTATCCCAAAGCCTTATCTGCCCATCCATGCCGCCGCTTGCCACTTTTTTGTCATCGGCGGAAAAGACCATGCAAGTTACGGCCTTGTCGTGCCCTTTCCAGGCATTGGCAAAAACCGGCTTGCCTTCTTTCACCGCGAAGATGCTGAGCGCGCCTGACTTCAAACCGAAGGCCAGGTACTCATACTTCGAACACATGGCCACGGTGGTAGCCTGGCCGTCGAGCGAGAATTTGCCCGCCTGGCGATTCATGTCCTGAGCGGGGCCGGGCCCCGCGAATAAAGCGATGACTAGAAGTGCGCCAATAATCGGAATATGGTATGTCCGGTTCATGAATTGCTCACAAAGGAATGGGGCAACTTCGGGCGGGTCGGCTATGGTTACAACTCGCGACAGCGGCAAGCGTTGGCGATTTGCTATTTACTGGCTGCCCGTTAGCAATCGTTTCGCGTTCTCACTCCGAATTGCCTTCTCGATGGCCGGTTCCAAATTCGATTCCTTCATCTTAAGTTCGGCCGCTTCGAAATAGAAGAATGGGAAATGCGAACCGAACAGCACGCGCGCGGCGGGCACAGTTTCGAGCAGCTTTGCAATACCGCCGACGCCTTCCACCGTCGCGATATCCACAAATACTTGCCCGGCCGCAATGGTTTTACTGAGCAGTTCTGGTTTCAGAATGCCAAAATGGTTGAGCAACACCAGCCGCAAACGTGGAATGGCCGCCACGACTTCCGGCAAGGGCGCCGGAGCGACGGGTTGAAGGCGCACTAAAGGATGTTGCGTGCGCTCATCTTCGAGCCGCAAATCGATTTGCACGATCATGCCATCGCCGGCCGCCTTGCGCAGCAACTTCACGAATTCGGGGTGATTGAGCGAGTACCCATGCCAGGCCGGATAGAGCCGTAGCCCCGGCATCTTCATTTCGCGACAGCGGTTGTAATCATCGTCCCAGAACGGCATCAATGGATTGACGGTGCCGAAGGGAACGAGGAAATCCTTGCCGTGCCTGCGGCAATCCTCCACCAAGCGCGAATTGACCCCGGCGAGGTCACGATGCAGTAGCGCATCGAAGCTACCGGCCCAAGCCGATTGCACGCCCAGTCGGCGCGGCTGGGAAACCAGCTCCGCCGGTTCATCGCCCGGCAAACGCCGAAACGGCCAGTGCGACAGATGAACGTTGACGTCGATGGTCACGGTTTCATCCCTTTATCTTTCAAGATTGGCGTGAGCCAGCGTTTGAGGTTCTCTTTGAAGATCAGCTTCTTGGCTGCCTCGGCGATATCCGCTCCATGAACTTTCGCCAGTTGCGAGGCGAAACTGCGGCCGGGGATGTCGCTTCCGTATATGACGCGCTCCGGGCCGAGTTCACGAACCGCCAACTCGGTAATGCCACGGGTCGGATCCGAGCCAGCCAAATCGACCGCCACGTTCGGCAAGTCGCGAACCACGCGCACTCCCAGTTCCCAGTTGCCGCCGGTGTGGCCGCAAATAATGGAAGCCTTCGGATGCCGCTTCATGAGTTCCACCACGTCTTGCGGAGATGATTCGCCGGGCGCGTTGCCAGCGCCGAGCCGGGTCCAATTGTCGTTTCCTTGGGCAACCGGAGCGGTCTTAAACCAAGTGTGTTGAAAAATCACCGCTTGCAATTCGGTAGCCCGGTCGATGATGGGATCAAGTTTGGGATCGTTGCACCGGCACGCGACCCAAAGCTTCACGCCCACCATTGGCCCGTCGCGCACGCAGCGCTCGAGTTCCTTCAAGCTCGCCTCAGGATAATTTGGATTCAGATAGACGAAACCGAATGCCCGATCATGCCAGTGACTGAGCGCCTGCAAGACTTCGTCATTCTGCTGCCTTAGTTCCTTGGGATTGGGATCCACGATTGTCTTCATGCCCATGTAAACGCACACGCGCTCGATGCCCATGCGATCGGCGAAGCGAATGAGCTGCGCCATCCGCTCTTCCGGTGTGCGCCCCGGAAAACCAGAAGTTATGTGGCAATGGAGATCCCAGATCATGTCATCCTCACCTGTCTTCCACTTGTCTTCTCGCCTATCCTATACCCTACCCGCCGGTTTCGTCTGCTCCAGAGGTATCTCTCGTGGCCAGCCAGGTACAAACCCTTTCCTGTAATAAGTCTTTGCGGCTGCCTATTGTTATTGCCTGCTTGTGCATTGCAATTGCGACAGTTGCTATTCGCGCTCAAAACCCTGCCGAGCCCGATCACGCCGCGAAGATGGCGAAAGGGTTGGACCTTTTCAAAAAGCAAGTGCAGCCGGTGCTGGCGGAGCGCTGCGTGAAATGCCACGGCGGTGAGAAGACCGAGGCAAAGCTGGATCTGACGGACCGCGCTGGGTTGCTGAAAGGCGGCGAATCCGGCCCGGCAATTATCGTCGGCAAGGCGAAAGACAGCCTGCTCATCAAACTACTGCGGCACGAAAAAGAGCCCAAGATGCCGAAGGAAGGCGGCAAGTTGAGTGAGGCGGTCGTCCAACAAATCGCAGCCTGGATTGACCTGGGCGCTCCTTATGACAAGCCGCTGCTGGATAAGCCGGATGCAAAAGCCTGGACTCATCGGCAAGTGGAAGCCGAAGCGCGAAAGTTCTGGTCCTTCCAGCCGCTCAAGCGCGTCGAGCCTCCGAAGGTGAAAGATTCCGCCTGGTGCCGCACGCCGATCGATTACTTCATTCGAGCCAAACAGGAAGCGGCCGGCATTCTTCCCAATGCGGCCGTCGATCGTCGCAAACTGATTCGCCGAGTTTACTTCGACCTTCTCGGCCTGCCGCCATCGCCGGAAGACGTGGACCGATTTCTGAAGGATCCTTCGCCCACGGCCTACGAAGACCTGATCGACCGCTTGCTCGCCAGCCCGCATTATGGCGAACGCTGGGCCCGCCACTGGCTCGATCTTGCCCGCTTTGCCGAAAGCCACGGCTTCGAACACGATTACGACCGGCCGACGGCCTATCACTACCGCGACTTTGTGATTCAGGCGCTCAACAACGATTTACCGTTCGATAAGTTCGTGAAATGGCAACTGGCAGGCGATGAGTATGAGCCCAATAACCCGCTTGCCTGGATGGCCACCGGTTTCCTGGCGGCCGGGGTGCACAGCACGCAGATCACGAAGAACGAAGTCGAGCGCCAACGCTACGACGAACTCGACGATATGCTCGCCACCACCAGCACGGCATTTCTGGGCCTGACCGTCGGCTGCGCGCGCTGTCACGATCACAAATACGATCCGATTCCGCAGGCCGACTATTATCGGATGCTTTCGACGTTTACGACAACGATTCGCAGCGAATATGACCTGACGCTGGATACGGCCGGGTATGAAAAAGCGAAGGCCGAATTTGAAAAGCTGCACCAACCGCTGGTCGATGCGTTGGCGCGATTTGAAAAGGAACAGTTACCGGTCCGGTTCGCCAAATGGGAACAAGCTCGGGGCAAACTGGCGATTGCACCGGCCTGGATTCTTCCCGAAATTCATACCGTGCGCTCTACCGGCGGCGCCACCCTCACCAAGCAACCTGACGGCAGCGTGCTCGTGGGCGGCAAGAATCCGCCCATAGAAGACTTGATTTTCGTATTGCACACTGACTTGAGGAACATCACCGGCATACGCTTGGAAGCGCTCACCGATCCGTCGCTGGTGAAGAACGGCCCTGGCCGGGCCGCGAATGGGAACTTCGCCCTGACCGATTTTCGCATCGTCGCTTCCCCCAATCGGAAACCCGATCCGGAGAAAAAAGACAGCGCCCGTTGGCCAAAGTCCGAATCCATCAAGCTCATCAATCCGCGGGCCGACTTCGAGCAAAAAGGGTTGCCCATTGCGGCGGCCATCGACAATGACCCGGTTACGTCCGGTTGGGCCATCGACCCGCAATTCGGCAAGGATCATGTTTGCGCCTTCACGTTCGAGAAGCCCGTGAGCTTTTCGGAAGGATCGGTTTTGGGTGTGACCTTGGCTTTCCACAACAACGTAGGCCACGGTATGGGCCGGCCGCGAATCTCGTTAACGACAAGCGAAAAGCCGCTGGATTTGACTGCCCCATTGATGCCGGAAATCGCGGCACGTGCACTCGACGTCCCGGCAGAGAAACGAACCCCGGAACAAACGCAAGCGTTGTTGGTCTGGTATCGGCAAATGGATTCCGAATGGCAGGCGCTGAACAAGAAAGTACACGATCATCTTTTGCAAGCACCAAAGCCGCGCGTGGTGAAAGCATTGGTGTCGAGCGAGGGCTTGCCGCCAGTCCGGCTTCATACGCAGGGCGACGACTTCCTGCCACAAACACACTTTCTCCGCCGAGGCGACACCGAGCAGAAAGAAGCGGTGGCTTCAGAGGGATTTCTGCAAGTGCTCATGCCCGGCGCCGATGCGGAGAAGCGGTGGCTGCGCACGCCACCGGCCGGCAGCAAGACCTCGTTTCGCCGCTCGGCCTTTGCCGAATGGCTTACCGATGTGGATCAGGGCGCCGGACGGTTGCTGGCCCGCGTGATCGTGAATCGCCTCTGGCAGCACCACATGGGCCGCGGCATCGTGGCCACACCCAGCGACTTCGGCACCCGCGGCGAACCGCCGACGCATCCGGAGTTGCTGGATTGGCTGGCCTCGGAATTGGTGCAGCCCGCTAAGCCGCAAGCGGCCTGGTCGCTCAAGCACATCCACAAGCTGATCCTCACCAGCGCCACCTACATGCAGGATTCGCGCACGGATGATGCGCGCATAAAAATCGACCGCGAGAACAAGCTCTTCTGGCATCACCCGGGCCAACGGCTGGAAGCGGAAGTGATTCGCGATTCGCTGCTTTATGTCTGCGGCATGCTCGACGACACCATGTTCGGGCCCGGCACACTCGACGAAGGCAGCCGGCGGCGCAGCATTTACTTTACCGTGAAACGCTCGAAGCTGATGCCGATGATGACGGTCTTCGACGCCCCGGAAGCGCTCACCGGCGTGGCTGACCGGCCAGCGACGACGATTGCCCCGCAAGCATTGCTGCTGATGAATAATCCGCAAGTGCGCGCTTGGGCCAAGAACTTTGCCAAGCGCGTGGCCCCGGATGCGAAGACTGCGCCGGAAGTTGCTGTTCGCCGCGCGTATCAGACGGCGTTGAGCCGCCCCCCAAGCACCGAGGAAGTGACCGAGGATTTGGAATTCCTGCGCGCACAGGCTGCGCGCTACCAGCAGGCCGGCAAGGCCGATGCGCATGATCTGGCGCTGGCGGATTTTTGCCAGGCGCTGATGTGCTTGAACGAGTTTGTGTTTGTGGAGTGAAGCGCCGATTATTTGCCGTAGCCTTGACGATATACTTTGTGGGCAAGGATCGCGCCCGTTTTGCGATCCAGTATTTCCAGGTAATCTCCATAACTTTCTTTGCCCGTAATGGACACAACACCATCGGGCTCCATGTGCAGTTGACCTAAGCCCATCATCACTTGGTTTTGATAGGCTGAGTGCGCCACTCGACCCACCGCGTTTAGCGCGGTTGACCACAGTTTCTTTCCGGTATCCAAGTCATACGCGGAGACTGTGCATCCGCAGTCACCTGGTGGAAATTGCGCAAAATACAGAACGTTCTTATCCGTTCGAAACTCCGAGTATGTGTGCCCTTGCAGTGCAAGCAATTCTTTGCCGTCCCGCACGAACTGAAAGGTCAATTGGAAGGTTACGCCTGCTTTTCGAACTATGTGAATATCGCATTTCCCGCCATACTGCGATAGCGAGTATACGACTCCCGATCTCTCCTCGCTAAACCGAAACGGGTCGCGATCTAATACCTGTTGCCAGCGCTCTTTCCGTTCTTTCAATGGATCGCGCTCGTCGGCGCGAAGCATAGGGATGATGGTTAGCGCTAATATCGTTGGGAGAACAAAACGTGGCATTGTGTTTCTCCGAGGATTGTTGCAGTGGAAAAGCTGTTTGGCGCCTCTATAGAGAGGAACGCAATCCTATCAGCTTTGTTTGTGGTATTGGTTTGGAATTACAGTTGAGTTTTCGCTATTGAAAATCCCGTGACCGGCTCGCCAGATCCGCAAGATGCTGCGACAAATCTTCGAGCTTGCTCACCAGCACGTGCGTCACTTCCTGTTCGCACTGCAACTGGCCGTGGGCAATCATTGCTACAGCCCGGCTGGCGACCCGCCGATACCGTTCCCAGATTTCCCGGCGAACAATCAGATTCACGGTGCCGGTTTCATCTTCCAGCGTGACGAACGTGATGCCCTTGGCGGTGCCGGGGCGCTGCCGCACCAGCACGATGCCGCCCACCTTGAGCCTACAGCCGCTGTCCATCTGGGCCAATCGGTTGGCCGGCACGATTTTTTGCTCCTCCAACATTGGCCGCAGGAAGCTGAGGGGATGTTGCCGCAATGTCAACCCAGCGGCGCTGTAGTCGGCCAGCACTTCCGCGAACGGCGACAATGGCGGCAGCAATGCCGGCGGTTCCTCCACGTCGATCTGGTCGAACAGACTCATCGGCTCGCGCTCCGGCAGTGACCGCCACAGCGCCCCACGCCGGTCCAGCTGCAGCGAGCGAAAGGCATCGGCCTGGCCAAGCTTTTTCAAGGCCCCGGCCCGCAATTTCGTTCGCCGAATGAAGTCGGTAAAGGATTGAAATGGGCCCTCCTTCCGGCAAGCGACGACGCGCTCGGCATGCTTTTGGGAAAGACCACGGACGAGGCGAAGACCGAGGCGAAGAGCAGGAGTCAGGAGACAGGAGTCAGGAGTCAGAGAAGGAGATGGACAGCGAATACTTTCGGTGGTCTGAATACTGAGTACTGAGTACTCAGTACCGATTCCTGACTCCCGACTCCTGATCCCTGAATCCTGACTCCTGACTCCTGGCTCTAAAGTACATTCCCACTCGCTGAAATTCACATCAATGGGCCGCACTTCCACGCCGTGGCGCTGCGCATCCGATACCAACTGAGCCGGCGCGTAAAAGCCCATGGGTTGGCTATTCAGCAGGGCGGCCGCGAAGGCGGCGGGGTGGTAGCGCTTGAGCCAGGCGGAAACATAAACCAAAAGCGCGAACGAAGCGGCATGCGATTCCGGAAAGCCGTATTCGCCGAAGCCGCAGATTTGCTGAAAGACGCGCTCGGCGAATTCCTGGGCGTAGCCATTGGCGGCCATGCCGTCTAAGAGCTTCTGGCGGAATTGGTCCATCACGCCGCGCCGCCGCCAGGCGCCCATGGCCCGGCGCAGGCGGTCGGCCTCGCCGGGCGTGAAGCCGGCCGCCACCACGGCCAGCCGCATCGCCTGCTCCTGAAACAGCGGCACGCCCAGCGTCTTTTCCAGCACGGCCTTCACCCGCTCATCCGGGTATTCCACTGCTTCCTCGCCCCGGCGGCGGCGCAGATACGGGTGTACCATCTTTCCCTGAATCGGCCCCGGCCGGACAATCGCCACTTCAATCACCAGGTCGTAGAATTCGCGCGGCTTCAGCCGCGGCAGCATGCTCATCTGCCCCCGGCTTTCGATCTGGAACACGCCCACGGTATCGGCCTTGCAGATCATGTCGTAGACGGCCGGGTCCTCTGCTGGAATCGTGGCCAGCGTCAGTTTGGTTGGTTCAGCGTTTTCCGAAGAAATGAGGAATGAAGAACCGAGAACCGAGAATGAAGAATGATCGACATTCATTCTCAATTCCTCATTCTCGGTTCTTCGTTCCTCATTTGTTGCTACTAGGTCAAAGCACTTGCGTATTGCCGTCAGCATGCCCAGCGCCAGGCAATCCACCTTGAGAATGCCCAGCGCGTCGAGGTCGTCTTTGTCCCATTGAATGACGGTGCGATCAGGCATGGCGGCGTTTTCGATGGGCACCAAGGTGTGCAGCGGACCGTTGGTGATGACCATGCCGCCCACGTGCTGCGACAGGTGCCGGGGAAAGCCGAGTAACTGCTCGACCAGCCACGCCAGTTGACGGGCGAGCCGGCTGTCCGGATCGATGCCGGCCTCGCACAGCCGGCCGGCCAGGTTGTCTTCACCCACGCGGTGATGGTGATCCATCCCCTTGGCGAGCCGATCCACGCGGTCTTGCGACAGACCCAGGGCTTTGCCCACGTCGCGCACCGCCGAGCGCTCGCGGTAGGTGATGACTTCGGCGGTCATGCCGGCCCGGTCGCGGCCATATTTTTGATAGACGTATTGGATGACTTCCTCACGCCGCTCGTGCTCGAAATCGACGTCGATGTCCGGCGCCTCGTTGCGCTCCTTGCTGACGAAGCGCTCGAAGAGCACGTCGATGCGCTCGGGATCGACCGAGGTAACGCCGAGACAATAGCAAACGGCCGAATTGGCGGCCGAGCCACGGCCCTGGCAGAGAATGCCGCGCTCCTTGGCGAAACGCACCAGGTCCCAGACGGTGAGGAAGTAGGCCTCGTAGCGCAGCTCGGCAATCAGTACTAGTTCATGCTCGATCAGTTGCCGGACCTTGTCGGGAATGCCGGCGGGATAGCGGCGGCGGGCCCCGTCCCAGGTCAGCCCGGTGAGATATTGCAGCGGCGTCAGCCCCGCAGGGCAAAGCTCTTCCGGGTAGTCGTAGCGCAGCTCGTCGAGCGAGAAGGTGCAGCGGTTGGCCACCTCGGCAGTGCGCAGCACGGCTTCGGGGCAGTCGGTGAAGAGTTCGAGCATCTCCGCCGGCGATTTCAGGTGCCGCTCGGCATTGGGAAAGCGGCGGTCGCCCAGTTCGGCCACCGTGCAGCCATGGCGCACGGCGGTGAGCACGTCGTGCAGTGGCCGGCGGCGGGGGATGTGATAATGCGAGTCGTTAGCGGCGACGAGCGGCACGCCGGCCTCGCGGGCCAGCTCGCGCATCTGGTGCAG
>DATGHS010000030.1:0-4437 GCA_035307785.1 Gemmataceae bacterium | reverse complement strand
CCCGTCGATGCACCCACGCTGGCCCCGTATCAGCCGGACTGGGGAACGGCAGTGCAGGAAACCTTGGCCAACCGGCCGGAATTGATTTTGACGCGCGACCAGCTAAAGGCCCGCCAGTTCGATGTGATGATTCAGAAGAACCAGTTACGGCCCGACTTGCGATTTATTTCGAACTACAACATCAACGGCTTGGGCGACACGTTGAACGGCCCGCTCACGGTGGGTGGCTTGCCCAATAACGCCCTCGCGAGTTTCATGACCGATAAATTCAACACCTGGAATTTCGGCTTCCGTTTCAACGTGCCCATTGGGTTCCGCGATGCGCACGCCCAGTTGCGCATTGCTCGGTTGAACCTGGCCCGTGCCTTCATCAATCTGCGCGAAGCGGAACAAAAGTCGCTCTCCGGTTTGCAAGGCACGTACTCCGCGGTTTTTGCATCGCAGCATGCGATCCAGGCCTGGCAATCGGCCGTGAAGGCGGCGGTCGAGGAATACAATCTCACCCGGGCCCGCGAGGACATCGTTCCCGATAAATCGGTCTGGTTGGAGCAGTTGCTGACGGCCCAACAGGTTGCGGCGCAGTCGGCGAGCAGTTACTACAGTTCAATTGCCGCCTATAACACCGCGCTAGCCGCCTGGCAATTTGCCAAGGGCACCATCATGCAATACGACAACGCCATGATCTCGGAAGGCCCGTTGCCGGCGTTCGCCTCACAGCGCGCTGTGGATCACGAGCGGGAACGGGTCGCGGCCCTGAAATTGCGTGAGCGACCGACCGGTCCGATGAATTCGGTGCCGGGCGCCTATCCGATGAATTGGGACCCGACGGCAGGCGTGCTGCCGATGGCCACCGATGCGCCGCCGTCTGTGCCGCAGATGATGCAAGGCGCTCCGCCGGTGAACGGACCCGTTGGAAGAATCACCACGCCGGGACCGGCAATGCCGGCGCCTAACGGCGACTACGGCTCGGCCATCCCGCCTGGCTCGAACGTGGCGCCGGCCGCCACTAGCTATCGACCCTGGCCGTCGCGCTGATGCGAATCTTCATTTACGAGTATACGTGTGCCGCCGCCGTGGAGAAATCCGCGGCGGCGGTTTCATTGCGCGCCGAAGGCGCCGCGATGCTCGCCGCCGTAGTCGAAGACTTCCAGCGCGTGCCCGGCGTCGACGTGGTTACGATTCGTGGGACAAGATTGGAATCTTGTCCCACGTTTAAGCACACCGATGAACAAGCCTTTCGTACGGCCGCCCGGCAGGCCGACTACTCGCTTATCATTGCTCCGGAATTCGACGGCATGCTCCTCGACCGCTGTCGCTGGGTATTGGAAGAAGGAGGTCGATTGCTCGGTCCTTCTCCCGACGCCGTGGCGCTCGCTTCCGACAAATTCGCGATGTTTCGCTGGTGGAACGTACATGACGTGCCGACGCCGGACACAATTCCCCTGGAGCCCGCCGCGCCAGCAAGGGATTCCCTTGCTGGCGCTGTGGGCTCTGTTATCTGCAAGCAGCGTGATGGCGCAGGTTGTTCGTTCGCGCGCGTCATTCCCGCGGCCGATTGGCCAAAGCTGCATGACGAGCTAATTGCATTGCCTGATCGTCCCGCGCTCATCGTGCAGCCATATATTCGTGGCCAGGACGCGAGCGTTGCTTTCCTAATCGGTCCCAATCACTTCTTCGAATTGCCGCCGGCTGCGCAGCACTTGCAAACGGGCGAGAATCTAAAATACCTGGGGGGCGAAGCGCCGCTGCCCCCGCCGCTGGCCGAGCGGGCTACGCGCATCGCGCGCCGGGCGTTCGCCAATATCTCGGGATTGTTGGGCTTCGTGGGAGTCGATGTTGTCGTTGGCGACGACGGGCGCGATTGGGCCATCGAAATTAACCCACGCTTGACCACGTCTTACGTGGGGCTCCGTGCTTTAGCCGAATTCAACCTTGCCGAAGCCATGCTGGCCATCGTGCAAGGGCAAGACCCGCCGAAATGGAAATGGCGTAACGGCACCGTACGATTTGGGACAGATGGATCGGTCTCTACATGTTCCTAATTGTCAAAACCCGCATACGTTTCGGGCGCACCGACAATTGTCCGTGCGCCCGAAACGTATGCGGGTTCCGTCTAATTGCAATCAACTCTTGCCCACTCACCGCGCAGGATCGCGTACAAACGCAAATCCCAGAATCGGCCACGGTGGAACAACGCGGAACGGAGCGTTCCTTCGAGCGTCATCCCTAGCTTCTGCATCACACGCTCACTAGCGCGGTTTTCGATCATGCAATGCGCCTGCACGCGCTCCACGTCCGGTTGCGCGAATACGTAATCCAGCACCGACAGCGCAGCCTCTGCAGTGAATCCCTTGCCCCAGTACGACTCGCCCAACGCGAAGCCCATTTCCATCGTGCGGTTGGGCCGCTTGTTCCAGCGGCAGCCGATCGTGCCGATGACCCACTCGGGCCGCTCCTTCAAACACATACCCAGCGGATCGAGCGAATGCTCCAGGTAGCTCGCCTTTGCGTATTCGCGAATGAATTGCAGCGTGGTCTCGCGATCGGCGTGGGCTTCCCACAGTGTGTACCGGCTCACGTTCGGGTTGTGGGCATATTCGAAGATGGCATCCACGTCCGCCTCGCTGACGCCGCGCAAGATGAGACGCGGAGTTTCCAGGGTGGGCGGCCGCCATTCGCCAGGCATCAGGAAGCCTCCCACGGCGCCGGCCGCTTTTCGAAGAACGCTTGCAAGCCGGCCCGGCATTCCTCGCCAAGCCGTGGCGCAGCACTTGCCTTCGCGGTCTCCTGGATCGACGTTGTTTGCCGCGAAAACTGGTGAAGCAACAACTTGGTCGCCGCCAGCGCTTGCGGGCCACCGGCGGCAATGGAACGGGCCAATTCCAAAGCGCGGTCGAACAGTCGCTCCGCCGGCACGACTTCATTGATCAGGCCGGATTGCTTCGCTGCCTCGGCATCGACCAGCTCGCCCATGAGAAGCAGGTGCCGAGCCATGCGCTCGCCCACGTGCCGCAACAAATGCGGCATAACCATCGCGGCCACCAAGCCCCGTCGCACTTCCGGATAGCCAAATTTCGATGCCGGCGTGGCAATGGCGAGATCACACACCGTGACAAGGCCGGCTCCACCGGCGACAGCCGGGCCGTTCACCGCGGCGACGGTCGGCTTCGGCAGCGTGTATATCAGGTCATATGCTTCCGCCAATTGCAGCGCGTCGTTCCAGATGGTTTCTTGCTCGTTGGCGTTGGATATGCTCTGTTGCAATTCCGCCAGATCCATCCCGGCACAAAACGTCGGCCCGGCATTGGTGACAATCATACAGCGCGCTGCCGAATCGGTCTTCGCGCGCTGAACGGCATCGCGAATCGCCGCGATCAACGCCCGGCTCAGGGCATTCCGCTTGTCCGGCCGATTCAGTTTGAGAATGGCAGCCGGTCCGCGCAGTTCATACAGCACGAGATTATCACTCATGACGTTTCTCGCCGGGTCATTTCGGCCAGGTTAGCGGGCGGCTCGATCGGCATTTGCAAGAGCGCTAGCGCGAAGGTCTTCCCCTGCGTATCGCTGCGCAACGATTGGCTCGCCCCGCCGGCCAGCACGTCGTACAAGATAAAATTGAGCGCCCAGACATTCGCGGCCTCATAGCGCTCCACCCGCGATGGTTTCAGCGCAGCGAAGTACTGTTGCACGACTTCGGTGGTCAGATGTGCGCGCAGCCAGGCAAAGCCTGCCTCGGTATACGCGATGATCGCGATGTTCGAATGATTGCCCTTGTCGCCGCTGCGGCCATGGGCAATCTGCGACAGCGGAATCATATGCGCACTCCACCGTTAATGATTTGGCGCGCCGGGGAAGGATTCGTCCCGCCGCTCGCGACCTGCTGCTGCATTCTTGCCAGCAGCATAACCTGAGCTTTAGATACTGTTTTTTGAGGGACGAAGTCAAGGAGTTGGTTCCGCGGAACCCGCTCCGCTTCAAAGACAGCCCGTTGGCTTCGCGCACGGCAGCAAGGATCCGATCCACCGACGGGTTGTTTTCGCCTTCCTTGCGAATCACCTCACGGCCGTTTACGAGCACGGTGAATTCGCCATGCCCGCCGTCCGCAATCTGGGCCATGATTCCCGAGCGCTTCAACAGTTCGTCCGCCACACGGGTGGCATGTTCGATAATCCCGGCTCAAACCGGGCAACGCCGAATGGTAACTTTGTGGTTCCTCCTGCCAAGATTGATTGCTCCGCCACAACAAAATGATGCAGCTGGCGTGCCGTTGGTGTCCGCCCCAGACGCCAAGTCAGCTTGGAAAGCCGCATTTTTCATTTCTCTTTCACCATCCATCGGATATACTTTCCCCAGCCAAATTGGCCGAGTTTTAGCTTGCTTTGGTTCGCGAGACTGCCATGAAAAACGTCATCCGCTTGAGTTATTGGGCTGCTTTTT
>DATGHS010000029.1:0-12940 GCA_035307785.1 Gemmataceae bacterium | reverse complement strand
CCGCGGTGAGCCAAACCAGGAAATGCAGCGATTGCACCGTAAACGACAGGCCAAGCTCTTCCGGCGCCGTTCTTTCCCAGAGCCGGCCGGTGGCGGGCTGTCCCTTCTGCAAGTGCCGTTCGCGCCGCCAGCCGCCGGCTTTCGCCAGGTACAGTACGCAGCCTTTCGACAGGCTGTCGCGCACCAGGTGCACGCAATTTGGGCTGAGGCACTTCGGGGCGGTGATTTTGCCAGCCGGCGTTGGCGGGCTCGCGTCTCCCGGCCCGTAGCGCAGGCACGACCGCAACAGCCGCAATAGGCTAGCTTCGAAGCGCGAAACAGGCAACGGCGCAACCGTGGTCATAAGGTTCCTGCGAAGCCACAAGCGGCTTCATGCTTGGCTCTTCCTCGGCAATACCTTCCACAATCCTACCGCAATTTGGGCCGGGAAGCCATTGAGCGACAGTCCGTTGGCGTCGAGCCGGATTTCAAGGGTGTTTTTCTTCCTCCAGCACGAATCGTCGGGCCGGTAACGATCCGTGAGAAAATGAATGCGCTGATTCGTGCTGCCGATCCAGCGGCGCTCGGTGTCGGGCAATTCACGCATGTAGCGGCCATCGACCAGAATATCGGTGAGGGCCAAAAGTTCCGCCACACCGGGATCAGCGAGTTCCTGCGCTTCCTCCAGCCTGTAGCCGGAAAAGACCATCACGGTTAGCCCGCGCTGGCGTGCCGCTCTGGCGATTTCAGTTCCTGCGCGAGCATGCGCCAATGGCTCGCCACCGAGCAGCGTGATGCCTTCGATTCCGTCTTGCTCCTGTGCTTCGAAAATTCGCTTTAGGATCTCCGATAGCGTCGTTGGCGTTCCACCCTCGAACGGTAGCATCTCCGGGTTGCAGCAGCCGGGGCAACGCAGCGGGCAGCCCTGGAACCAGAGCGCGAAGCGCTTCCCCGGCCCTTCGGCCTCGGTGCAAGGCACGAAGTGGGCAACTGGGATGATCAGGTCTGAAATCGTCGTGGTCATAAAGGCTTAGCCGCAAGCAGCAATTCCTCCATTTTACCCTTTTGCAGCGATTCTCACTACTCCGGCAGAACCTTGCGCTCCGTCACAAACAATGTCGCGCGAAATAAAATGCCGAATCACCGCAATGTTTGTGATCAAGTGCTGCGTGACTTCGGAAACCCGAAATTCGCTCGCATCCTCGCTCAGTGCCAGCGGCAGCACGATCTGGTCGGCCGAGTGCGGATCGACGGGCTCGCCGGAGTGGGCGTAGTGCAGTGCTGGCGAAACGGCTTCGTCGGCCACCTTCTCGGCGGGCTTGCCTCTCTCTCCGAGGCCGAAGAACAGCGTCGGCACCGGCGCGGAATCGAAGATGAGGGCGAGCACCGAACCCGGGCCGCCGGCCCAGGTCTCCTCGACGATATCGGTCTCGATGCCGTTTTCGCGCAGGCGGTATCGTGCTCGCCGCGCTTGCCGTTGCGCGATGTGCTCTGGCAAACCGGCTACGGCGCTGAAGCCCGTGGCTCGCGTGAGCGGCTCGCGCGTCGTCAGCATCAAGCCGCGAATTCGCTGGCAAGATTGAATCACCGCCTCGACCTGCCCACCGCCGCGCGGATAAAATCCGGTTCGATTCATCTTCAACTTCAGGTGCAAGCCGAACCATTCCATCCAGGCGCGCCAGGTGGTTTGCAGGAAGTGGAAACACGGGCTGGTGCTGACGTGCGTGCCGCCTTCGAGGATCAGTTCGCTCGGCCCATCGGCCTTCCACGCCAGCGGCAAGTAGATCGTGTGCAATACTAATCCGGTCGCCCCGGCGGTGCCGATGGCAAAGCGGTACTTCCCGGACTTCACCTCGCCCGGCTCGAAGACCAACGCGCGCGAGCCGATGGTGTCGCCGTCGACTTTCGCCTGACCAATCGTGGCCGCGGCGCGCACCGACATCAGGTGCTGCGGGTGCAGCCCCGGTTTCGGCCGGCCGGCTCGAATCTTCCGCAAGCGGAATGCCTGGCCAGTGATCAGCGACAAAGCGAGGCTGGTGCGCAGAATCTGCCCGCCGCCTTCGCCCATCGATCCGTCGAGTTCAAGCATGCCTCGATTATATGCGGCTTGCGGCTTGGCAGGGCGGCATCTAATATGTTCCCCATGAACCTTGAGGAAGCGTTTCCCGAAATTGTGCGTGCACGGCAGCCGCTGGCGCCGTTCACTTCGCTGAAAATCGGCGGGCCGGCGGAACACCTGGCCGAACCTCGCTCGGTCGAAGAACTGGCCGGTATTATGCGCTGGGCAGCCAAGGAGAAACTGCCGGTGCGCGTTCTCGGCGTCGGCAGCAACGTGCTGGTGCGCGATGCAGGCGTGAACGGCATCGTGCTGCGGCTCATCAGCCCTGCCTTCTCGAAGATCGGCGTGGAAGGTCGTAAGGTGCGGGCCGGCGGGGGCGCCGACTTGGCGGCCGTGATCGCCGCCGCGGCGAAGCATCATCTGGCCGGCCTGGAAACACTAGTTGGCATCAGCGCCACGATTGGCGGCGCCGTGCGCGTCAATGCCGGCGATCGCACCGGTGAGATCGGCCAGTATGTTCGCCGGGTAGAAGTCCTGGATAGCCGGCATGCTGCCGTCTGGCGCGAACACGAGGAACTGAGCTTCCGTGAAAACCGCAGCAATCTCGATGATCCCGTGATTCTCACGGCAGAATTCGAGCTGGAAACCGACCGCGACGACGCCATCAAGAAGCGGATGCTCAAAGCGTGGATCACACGGAAAGCGAACTTGCCGCACAGCTTCGAAGCATCGGCACGTCTTTTCAAGAACCCGCGCGGCCTGCAAGCAGCGCAGCTGATCGAGTCATCGGGATTGAGCAAGACCCAAGTCGGCGGGGCGAGCCTGAGCGAACAAAACGCCAATTACATCGTGGCCGGCCCGAATACGGCTGCCCGCGATGTTCTCCGGCTCATTGACCTGGTTCGGTCCAAAGTCCGCGAGCAAAGCGGCGTGAATCTGGAACAGGATATTCTCGTTTGGTAACGCGCGAAGGATTCGCCATGCGCCGCTGGTTGGTTCAAATCGTTCTCACGTTGGTGGTCTGCGCGTTGGCGTTGGGCGGGGTCATCTTGCTCGGCCAGTATTTGCGCCGGCAATTGCGCGACGAGCCGCGTTATCAGTTTCCGGTTGCTGAAATCGAATGCTCGTCGCCGCCCGGCCTGAGCCGCGCTGAATTCTTGAGCGAAGTCCAGTACCTGAATGGCTTGCCGGAGCAAGTGTCCCTGCTCGACGATTCCCTGGCGGAGCGGCTCACAGCCGCGTTTGTGCGTCACGCTTGGGTGGAGAGGGTGCAGCAAGTGGAAATCGGCCCAGGCCGGCGAATCCGCGTGCAACTTCAATTCCGGCTTGCCGCACTGGCCATAACCTACTCGGAGAATGTTCCGGTTACTCGTGCGGTTGATAAAAAAGGCATTCTGCTGCCGTGCGACGCCGACGTGAAAACATTGCCGGTGCTCATGGGTATCTTTCCGCCGCCCATCCACAGTCCGGGCAAGCCGTGGGGCGATCCGGAAGTCGAGGCCGCCGCCCGCGTGGCGGGGCTATTGCAGCCCCACCAGGGGCAACTGAAGCTCAACGTAATGCATTGGACCAATGGAACGCTGCGCCTGGGCCGGAATGAGTTCAAGAGCGGGCCGACGATCATTTGGGGCCATGGACCGGGCGACGAAGTTGCGGGGGAGCCAGCGGCGGAGGAAAAAGTGCGACGAGTGTTGGACTTCTGCGCAAAGGACGGCGGATTGGAAGGGGGAACACTTGACATGACGAACTGACATCAGGTTTAGCGAGCGACCCAAAGGGTCGCCCGCTAAACGCCGGCCGCTTGAAGCGCATTCATCACGAACTGCGACCAGGTCTCGAATTGTCCGGCCACGCCTTGCAATTCCGCCAGCGGCGCGAAGCCTGGCGTCGCGATCGCATCTTCCTTCGGCTTCACGTTCGGCTCCGCCAGTTCCAGCAGATGCACCACACCAAGATGCACCCGGCCCACCGATACGGAATCGTCATTGATGAGCCCAACCAACGATTCGCGGAAGGTGGTTTGAATCTCTAACTCCTCGCTTAATTCACGCAGCATTCCGGCCCGGTAGGGATCGCTGGCGGACGAATCCTCTTCGGCGCTGATGTGCCCGCCGATGCCAACAGAGCGCAAAGCGCGCAGACGCGCTTCGGTTCCGTTTCCGCCACGTGTGTAATGGAAGAGCAACGAGCCGCAGCGCAGCACGACGTACGGGATTAGTTGCTTGAACGACGGATCTTCTTCGGCCGGGCCGCGCAGGCGATATTCCAGGTGCTTTGAATCCAGGAGAAAGGCGAAGAGCGCCGGATCGAAGGCGCGGAAGCCTTGAAAGATGCCGGCTTCCCGCAATCGCTCGGCGGGAATGCCGAGCACGCGCTCTTGAGATTTGTCCATGCTTCTCTCCCCTTCCCTCTTAGGGAAGGGGCTGGGGGTTAGGTTGAGGGACTTTCACCTAACCCCTAACCCCCTTCCCTAAGAGGGAAGGGGGAACCGGTTTTCAGCTCTCCGCCACCACGGGATTGCGCAGCACGCCGATGCCATCGATTTCCACTTCCGCGACGTCGCCGGGCTTGAGCCAGACAGGCGGCTTCCGCGCGCCACCAACGCCGGGCGGAGTGCCGGTGAAGATCAGGTCGCCCGGCTCCAGCGTCACCACTTGCGACAGGTACGCCAACAACTGTGGCACGCCGAAGATGAATTCTTTCGTATTGCTGTTCTGCATCACTTGCCCGTTCAGCTTCATGCGAATCGACAGGTTATGGGGATGCGGCGCTTCGTCCGTGGTCACCAGTTCGGGCCCGACCGGGCCAAAGGTGTCGAAAGTTTTGCCGATGATCCACTGCTTCTCTTCACCGCGGAATTGCCAGTCGCGGGCGGAAACGTCGTGGCCGCAGGTGTAGCCGGCCACGTGGTCGAACGCCTTGTCGGCCGGAATATGCCGGCCGCGCTTGCCAATGACGATCACCAGTTCCGCTTCGTAATCGACCTTCTGGCTTACCTTCGGCAGTACAATCGGCTCGCCGGCGCCAATGAGAGCGGTGGTGAACTTGGCAAACAGCACGGGCTCGGTAGGGATGGCCTTGCCGCCTTCGATGGCGTGGTCGCGATAATTGAGGCCGATGCACAGAATTTTCGGCGGATTGGGCACGACGGCATGGTACTGGGCCGAGCCGACCGCCAGCTTCACCGCCTGGGGCTTCTGGACTGCACTCTCGATCGCCGGGTAAATTGCCGGCCCGGCTTCGAGCAGTTGCCGCATACTGGCTGGCAGCTTCGGATCGGTGGCCACGAGATCGACGTAATGGTCGCCGGAACGCACCACCAAACGTGGCCCCAGGTTCGTCCGCAGCGTTGCAAAGCGCATGGCTGATTTCCTCGACATAGGGGCAAAGCCGATTGATGAGATACGAGAAACTGCCCTTGTGTCCAGGCATGGGCGAACCTATATAATTCCAATGCCGATGGGCATTCCCCGATAGCTCAATGGTAGCAGTCCCGACGCGTCGGGATTAACCGGCGGCGTCTGGGAGCTTGAGAATATTCCCCGATAGCTCAATGGTAGCAGCGGCCGGCTGTTAACCGGCAGGTTGTAGGTTCGAGTCCTACTCGGGGAGCTTGGAAGACGAACGAACCACGTTCTGGGTATACATTCTCGAAAATCCATTGGGCAAGTTCTACATCGGCTCGACGGATAACCCGCAGCGCCGCGAATGTGAACACAACGATGCCGGCTTCGGCCGTGTCACCTATACCCATAAGAACGGTCCGTGGCGGCTGGTTTGGAAAGAAGCTCACCCAAGCCGTTCGGCAGCGGTGAGCCGGGAGCGGCAGATCAAGCGCATGAAGTCGGCCAAATGGATTCGCGCCCATTTGCTCAATGGTGCAGTCCCGACGCGTCGGGATTAACCGGTCCCGGCGCGCCGGGGTAGGTTCGAGTCCTACTCGGGGAGCTTTCCCAATTCCGATTTAAGCCCACTAAGGTCGGCTACGCCACCGGTCCTCAAGAGTTGGCCAGAGCGTCGGTTGGATTCCGTTCGCGCCGATTCGAAAATAAACTGGAATCGATTTTTTTTCCGCAGCACAGTCCAAACATGGCCAAGAGTATCCGGAGTGCCAAGAGCACTACCAAGAATGTCCGGAAGAAGATGGCCGCCAAGCCGGTCCTTCTTTCGGGCGGGAATCCGCAGATCGCGAAGGGTTTCGGCGACGCACCCGTGCAGGCCTACATCGCGGCCTTGCCGGGCTGGAAACGCGACGTCGGCCGCCGCCTCGATGCGCTCATCGTCGCCGCGGTCCCCAACGTGTACAAGGCTGTCAAATGGAACACACCTTTCTACGGCTTCGAGGGCCAAGGCTGGTTCCTCGGCTTCCACTGTATGACGAAGTACATTAAGGTGGCGTTCTTTCGCGGCACGTCGCTGCGTCCCGTCCCCCCTGGCGAGTCCAAGCAAGAGGAAGTGCGCTACCTCCACATCGATGAGGATGGCGAATTCGACGAAGCTCAATTCACTGACTGGGTGAAACAAGCCAGCCAATTGCCGGGCGTACGATTGTGAGCCGCATAGGAAAGCATCACCGCGCTCGTGAAGAAAGCGGCGAGCTGAGAAATTATGGAAACGATCTACGAAGCCGCAGGTGGTCGCGACGGGCTGTTGAGGTTGGCCGGCGCGTGGCATGCGCGCGTGCTCGAAGACGAAATGGTGAGCCATGCTTTCAGCCACGGCTTTCACCCGCAGCACACCGAGCGCCTTGCTGCATACTGGGCGGAGGCACTTGGCGGGCCAACGACCTATTCCGACCGGTAAGGAAGTGAGACATCGGTCGTCCGCATTCATAGCGGCAACGGCCCGCACGAGGAGATGGACCGGCTCGCAATCGCCTGTTTCGATCAGGCGTTAGAGGATGTTGGACTCGCGCGCGACGAGCGGCTTCGAGCTGTGCTGCACGATTACTTCGCGTGGGCTACCACGACCACGATGGCTCGTTATCATCGCTCGGCAGAGGATGTGCCCGACGGTTTGGACATTCCGAAATGGTCCTGGCACGGGCTCGTCACGGAAGGGACATTGATGACATCTGATGGCACCGGATCTTGCTAACATCGTTGTGTCGATGATTGGTTTTAAAATCAGCCGTGTCCGCTGTTCCCGCTTTTCTCATATCGTGGTGTCGATTTTGAGATAAACACCGTGAACCAGCTCTTGCGGTTCCCGACCGCAGTAAAACGAGATCTCGCCGTTGAGCGCTGGTTGAAGGAACATTCGGAAGAATTGGGGGCCATCGCGTGCCACTGGTTCGAGGTTCTGCGAATGTGTGGGAGCGATGTGCGCGAACTATTGCATGATGGCCATCCGACTGCATGCGTAGGTGACGCGGCATTCGCATACGTCAACGCTTTCAAGGCTCACGTCAACGTCGGGTTCTTCCGCGGAGCCGAGCTTGCCGATCCAGAGGGGCTTTTGGTAGGCACCGGCAAGTTCATGCGCCACGTGAAGCTCAAGCTCGGAACCGAGGTGGATGACGACACCTTGAAGGCGCTTATCGACACTGCCTATACCGACATGAGAGAGCGCTTGCAGGCGGAGTAGTTCCCTAATTCTTTTTCGGACTCTCGACATGCGTGGTGATGTTGTCTATCGTGTTTATGCCCTCCACGAAGGCCGCGAGAAGGACTTCTACTTCGGAGCCTTCCGCTCGGCCGGTGAGGCGCAGGCGCGGATCGCGGAACTTAGCGCCCGAGAGATCGACGGGCGCAACTGGGCAGAGCAACATCATAATCGCGGTCTCGTCATCCGCTAGACGGTCGTCGAGACAGATTTCGAGATTCCGTCGCAACCAAAACCTCGGGATAAATACGTCGTCAAGGGTACGCCAAAGCCGAATCGGCCGGGAACTTGGGACTCGACCATCGTCGAGGTATTTCAGCGAACAGGCTCTCCCTGCTTCGAAAAAGTCTGCCAATACGAGCGATTCTATTCGCTGCTTCGGACGTTTGAGCCGTTTCGACAAGGGACCAAGGAATTCGCACTGATCTCAAGTAACTACACCAAAACGGCAGTGCTCGACCTCGCGTCCAGAAGCGTGATCGCCGAGGAGGTGGACGGGCCTGACGCACCGCCTGGAGGCGGATTCTGCCCAGTTGGTTTCTACGTTCCCGATTGGTGGGATGTCAATGATGAGTCGGTAATTCCGGGAAGTGAGTATTGGGACGCCGACTACGAATGGCCCAATGGCGACTTTGGCTTTGTATGGGGCTGTCACTGGGGTGACGATTCGTCTTGGAAGATCCAGTATCTCGACTTGAGCCGAATTGACCGAGGGGTTATCCGGCGCGAAGAAAGGTTCGGATACGTGGAACTGGCGACGTTTGGCTACGAAAGTCCCTGTTTTAGGCCTGAAGCGGCCATTCAGAAAAGCACGCCGCCGCCGTTTATCCAGCTATCGCGGCACGATGGGAGGACTCAAGTGACATTCGCCGTCGAGATGCTTTTCGACCTTGAAACTGGAATCTCGCCGGAATGGCAGCGACGAAAAATCGCTAACATCAAATGACTCAACGGGAGCGGACGCCGCTAGCTGACCAACGGCTGAAGCTGACCGGGGGCCGCGATCCCGGGATCCGTGACCGAACCGCGCGTCCTCGTGGAGCACTTTTTTCGCCACGCGTCCGGCCGGCTCGTCGCCTTGTTGACCTGATCGCTCGGCATGCGCCGGCTCGCCATCGTCACCGCCGTCAATTCATGATACGATGTCCCGTACACGGATTCGATCCGGTAAGGGCCCCCAATGTAAACCACCGGTCTACGAAGCGACATTGCCGTGAAGATTAAAACACCAGCTCGTGCAAGGAAAAAACGCGGACAGCCCGATCCGGGCGTTCTCGCCGATACCATCACGCGCGTGGTTCAGGCAGCGAAGCCCGAAAAGATCGTCCTGTTTGGCTCAGCGGCGCGGGGGACGATGGGACCCGACAGCGACCTGGACCTGCTGGTTATCAAAAGAGGAAAGTTCGACCGCCACCGCGTCACGACCGCCATTTACCGAAACCTCACTGGCGCCATCGCCGTCGATGCCGTGGTGGTAACGCCTGAAGAAGTCGAGCGGTATCGCGACACGCATTGTCTGGTAATTTGTCCGGCCTTGCGCGAGGGGAAGGTCGTGTATGGGCCCTAAGCGGCTCCCGCCGGACGATCCCCGCGAGTGGATCCGCCGGGCGAAAAGCAACCTGGCAATGTCGCTCAACGCCGATCCCAAGGTCGATTTGGAGGATCTCTGCTTCGAAGCCCAGCAAGCGGCCGAGAAAGGCATCAAAGCCGTCTTCATCAAGCGCGGCGAGCATTTCCCATTTATCCACGACCTGGAACGATTACTTCGATTACTGGAACTCAACGGTCTCAAAATACCGAGGTACGTTTATGAATCGCGGGAACAGACACAATATGCGCACGTGACGCGGTACCCTGGGCTGGCAGGGCCGGTCAAGACGAGAGCTTGCCGCCGTGCTGTTCGGATCGCAGCCAGGGTGCTGCGGTGGGCGGAGCGCCATGTCAATAGACCGTGAACCCCGCGCCCTAGTGGAGCATATTTTTTCGCCATGAGGCTAGCCAGATTGTATTCGCCTTTGCATGAAGACGGGATTGGAAGAAAGCGCGGAAGCCAAGCAGCTCAATCCGCAGTGACGCCGGCGGCCATTGGCACAATCGTGGCCGGTTCGGCGTTTATTTCCACCAGCACGTTGCGGAGCTTTTCCATGCCGAATGGCTTTTGCAGGGTGATGGTGGCGCCCAGTAGCTTGGCCACGGGCAGGCAATCGATCACGCCGGTGCAAGTGCCGCCACTCATCGCCACGATCGGCACGCGGATTCCCTGGCGGCGCATTTGCATGATCGTCTCAAGCCCTTCCTTGCCGGCCATGAACATGTCGCAAAAGATGAGATCGGCCGGCTGTTGGAAGTAGGCACGAATCCCCTGCTCGCCTTCGCTGGCCTCGCTCACAGCAAAACCGGCGTGTTCCAACATGGCCCGCAGCGTGGACCGAACAGGTGGTTCGTCGTCAATAATCAGGGCGCGGGGCATGAAGACTCAACTCGAGAAGGCGGTTCAAGTATGGGCCTGCTCAACCATAGAATGCCAATGCCCACGGGCTCGATTCCGAGCAGTCGGCGGCACTCGGCGCGCACCAGCTCCGACCAGCGCAAGGCGCAAGTCGTTTGCCAATCAGACCAACCGGCGATGCACTTTTTTCTTCTTCCATTTTTCACTTGATTTGCTCCCTCCCGTTTCGTAGCATATGGGTTCGGGTATCATTTTATCTCGGCCCAAAAAGAGCAGTGCTCAGTTTCAATGGGCCGTACGGGGTTGTAGTTAAACCAGTTTCGCAAAACTCATTTACGCACTGAAAACTGGGGCCGCGTCGCCGCCAGGCCATGTTCTGTGACGCGCGGTGTAGCCAGTTTTATCGCCCAACTCGTTTGAACCGAGGCCGCATTCTCGCCTGTTCACCGTGGATGGTTCCCTTCGCACGTTGAGTCACGAGGCGAGCAAACATCGAGCGCGTCGCACGAAGCGGAAATCGCCGACGGGAAGGTTTCCCGTTGGCGTTTGCGCCAGCGGCCCCTGTCGTATTGCCCAGTGAGGACAAGCAGGGGCCGGGCTTTTGTTTCCGAGATGAGGGAAAGGAGACCGGAGATGAGGAGTCTAATCGCTATTGTATTGGTGGCACTCACCACGTTGTGGGCGCCGGATCGGATGGTCGCCGACGAGCCCGCGGGCCCGATTGAGAGCATCGTGGTCCTCAGACTCACCGACGAACAGGTGGCCAAGATCGCCGACATCCGCAAAGAGTACAAGGCCAAGGTGCAGGAAGCGCATAAGGAACTGGCCACCGTAGCGAAGGAAGAAATGGACAAAGTCAAGGACGTGCTGACTCCGGAACAGAAACAGAAACTTGCAGAATTCAAAGAAGAGCGCAAGGAAGAGCGCCAGGGCCGCCTGGCGGAGCGCCTCGCGCACCTGGAGGAGCTGGACCTGACCGATGCCGAGAAGACCAGGATCGGGGACATCCGCAAGGAATTCCATCCCCAAATTGCTAAGGCCCTGGCGGGCTTGAAAGGATTCTTGAACGACGCCCAGAGGAAGGAACGAGACGAAGACCTGCTGGGCGGCAAGAAGCGCAGTGAAATCATCGCATCCCTCAACCTCACGGCCGAGCAAAAGGAGAAGCTCGAAACCGTTGGCAAGGAGCTAACCGGCCTCCTCAAGGAGGAGATGGAGAAAATTCACGCGGTGCTCACCGAAGGGCAACAAGAGAAACTCCAGGAGATCAAGGACGAACGCGCGGACCGGGTACGGGACCGAACGTGCCACCGGATCGCGAATGCGCAGGACTTGAATCTTACCAACGAACAGAAGAGCCAAATTGCCGACATCCGGAAGGAGTACAGGCCCAAGGTTCAGGAGGCAGGCAATAAGCTGCGCGCCGCCGTCCGCGAAGAGATAGACGCCATCATGGCCGTCTTCAAGCAATGAGCCGCCGTAAATGAAAACAGGGGCATTGCGAATTATTCTTATGCGCATAAGAATAAATCACGCTGCCCCTCTTAAGCCTTTCGGCTAAAATGCGCGATCCATGACTTCGATGTCGGTTATCTCGCGCACCCACATCTGAATCGATGATCCGGCGCCGGCCTCGACTACTCCGGTAACTCGGACCACCCTCCCGGTGAAATGCTTGACCGGGTCAATGCCAAGCTTCATGATCTGGTCTGAGGTTTTTGCCATCCGTGCGGTAAACTTGCCGCTGTCACTGAGGTAAATGTAGTAGGTGGGGCCGCCAAACCCGCTCCCCGGATTGTGCATTGCCTCAACCTTCGCAACCTTGAACTGGACGGTGACCTTTTCTTTTGGCATTTGCTGGATGGCTTCTTCGGGGGTTAGCACCCCCTGCTCCGCCAGGGCGTCCTTCGCCTTGGGCGGCGTAGCGCCCGAGCTCGCGCGCTGGAGGATCAGCAATTCGCCGGGCTTGGGCTGCTCAGGAAGCGCCTCGGGGCGATGCTTGTCCATTTCGCCGAGGCAAAGCCGCAGCTCGTCCTTATCGAGGACATAGATCCCCTTGATTACGCCGACGGGCGGGCCATTGACGCGCGAAACAATGATGTCGATCTGCTTGGGGTTTTTGCTGACGTTAAGTCGGTAGGCGTAGTGTCGGGTAATCGGGCTGGTCTCTTTCGCGTGCATGACAATGCTATCTTCGTCAATGACCCACATTTCGCCCTTGCGCCCGCTGTCCTCGTTCATGATGAACCAGTTTCCGACCATGCGCTCGCGAACGGTTTTGGCAGGCGGCTCCGCCTTCGGCGGCGTGGCGCCCAAGCCGCGCTGGAGGACCAGCACTTCGCCGGGCTTTGGCTTGTCGGGAAACGCGGCCGGCCGATCTTTGCCCAGGGTGCCGAGGCAGAGTCGAAGCTCGCCGTCTTCGAGCGCGTAGATGCCCTTGATGACACCGACCGGCTCCAGGTTTGTTTTCGTGACGCGGATGTCAATCTGCTCGGGGTTCTTGGAGGCGTCAAGGCGGTGAAAGTACTGAATAATAATCGGAAGCCCATACTCATTGAGGGAGCGCATCAACTCATTGACGTGCATCGTGATCTCGTCCAGGCTGATATCCCAGATCTCTCCCTTCCGCCCACTGTCCTCGTTCACAATGACCCAGCTGCCGACCATGCGCTCGCGATCGGTATTGGCGGGTGGCGGCGTTCCCTGGCCGCGCAGTGGCTTCTCCTCGACCTGCATCTGGCCTTTCTCGGCAAGGGGCGGTCTGCCCTTCCCCTTCGGCTGGTCTGCCGG
The DNA here is from genome assembly GCA_035307785.1 of Gemmataceae bacterium. GTDB lineage: Bacteria > Planctomycetota > Planctomycetia > Gemmatales > Gemmataceae > DATGHS01. Next base: position 59 of record DATGHS010000029.1, on the reverse strand, counting down.
CTGCATCTGATAACGTTTACGCGCGGCGGTCAATTCCGCGATGGTTCTCTCGATTGCCG
>DATGHS010000028.1:0-2499 GCA_035307785.1 Gemmataceae bacterium | reverse complement strand
GTGCTCGTCTCGCGGCAAGTAATCCGGCCCACGTTTTGAATGACGGAATCCGCCACACTCGGAATCCGACACACTCCGCGGCATGGCTTCGGGATTCAAAGAATCTGCCGAATTGCCCTGGGGCGCCTGCGCCTTCCAGTAGCTCGCTTCATCGGCGGCACGACCGAGCCGGCCAACTGACTGACGATCAAGTTTCCGATGAACTTATCAAGCGTTTGCGTGAGGAAGCGCGCGCCAGAGCGGAATTCTCCAAAATCCATGCCTGCGTTACCAGCGCCGACGTTCCCGATGAAAAGGAAGCCCGCCTCGTCATACTGGGGCCGGATTTTTCCCACGCTAACAAGGATGCCAATAGCGCGGCCCGATGCGAAGATGCCGCGATCCTCGAATCGCGCGGTGCATCGCCCCGAAACTATAAGAACACGCTTGTGTTTCTTGCCGGCGATGCCAACCGGCTCCGCGAGCTGGAGCAAGCCGTCCGGCAGTATCTTGCCTGGACCTCGATTTGGGATGATCGCGTCACGTTGAATCTCGACCAATTCCAATCAAGGCAGGCCGAAACCAAACGCCAGAGCGCCGACGAGGCCGTCGATTTACGCATTACCGAGGCATATCAGTGGCTCTTCGTCCCTGGCCAGTCCGATCCGAAGGGTGAAATCACGTGGACGGATCTCAAGCTCCAGGGCCAAGACGGACTCGCCGCCCGAGCCGCCAAAAAGTTAAGGGGAGAAGAGGCGTTAATGACTCAGATGGGCGGCGTTCGCCTGCGAACCGAACTCGACCGGATTCCGCTTTGGACCGGAAACCATGTCAGCATCAAACAGCTCAGCGAATTCATGGCTCGGTATTTGTACCTGCCGCGCTTGCGCGATGAAGATGTCCTGATCGAAGCGATCCAGGAAGGCGTTGCCAGCCTCACCTGCCAGCGCGACACACTTGCCTATGCCGAAGGCTGGGACCAGCAACGCCAACGATACCGTGGCCTGCGCGCGACTGAAAACATCCGAGTTATTCTTGATGACAACAGTTTGCTGGTACGCCCGGAGGCGGCTGCAGCGCAAATGGCCAAAGATCAGGAAGCGGACTCAACGGCGCTTGCATCGACCGGCACTGCGGCGGCCACAGATGCCGGCACATTCGACGGAAGGCCAAATGGTTCCGCAAGTGGCTTGGGGAAAAAGGGCGATGGTCCGCTACCTCCAAAACTCAGCCGATTCCACGGTTCCGTTCCCGTTGATCCCGTCCGCCTTGGCCGCGATGCTTCCCGAATTGCCGAGGAAGTCCTTCAGCATTTGACCGGCATCGTCGGCGCCGAGGTCGAAGTAACCATCGAAATCAATGCTCAGCTGCCCGATGGCGCCGGCGATAAGCTCATGCGCGACGTGACTGAGAATTGCCGGACGCTGAAGTTCACGGATTATGGGTTTGAGGAAGAATAACCACGCTATCACACTAAACACGCAAAACTGCCCGAGCTCGATTTACCAGGTTACGAAACCGGCGCCGCCGCTCCAGAATCCCCTGAAAACTCAGGCATTTCCGACAACCGCCAAAACGTTTTGGCGGATTGCTTGGCGCTTTTTTCCCCCGCCGATCCCGGCTTGGCGCTCTTGATTGAGCAATGGGCCCATCTGCCGGAACCACTGCGGGCCGGCATCATGGCAATGGTCAAGGCCGCCAGCGGGGAGCACCAACCGCCGAAGTAACAGACACGCTTTACGCGCCACCGGATTCGCGGGCACGGCTGAAGCGGGGTAATTACCGAAAGGTAACATACGATGGGATGGGACAAAGGACGCTATTACACACGCTCGAAAAAAGTAAACGGCCGCGTGGTTCGTGAATATATTGGCGCCGGCGAAGCCGGTCAACTGGTCGCGAGAATCGACGAAAATGAACGCGAACTAAAGAAAGCAAAGCGCGATGCGGAACACGCTCGCCGGGTCAAGGCCGATGCGCTCGATGCCTCTCTCGACGATTTTTGCAAATTGGCAGAATCGCTGGCCCACGCTGCCCTTGGCGTGACTGGCTTTCACCAGCATAAGGGCGAATGGAGGAAACAACGTGTCGGAAAGGCCAAACACTGAGCAGTCGCCAGCCTCGCGGGATAGCAGAGAATTGTGGGAACTTGTTCGCCGCGCCGAAAATGGGGACGCCAAGGCGGTCCCGGCCTTGCGCCAATTGCTTTCGGGCTCTGCGGCCCTTGCCGAGATGCTCGGCAACCTGGCACAACAAGTCGAGGTTTCTCTAATCGGAAATGCGGCTGGCAAGAATCTGTCGTTTAAGGAAGGACTGACCCGCAAGATGGAACTGTTGCGCCAAGAAATCGCTGGCCCTAATCCCACGATATTGGAACGCTTGCTGGCCGAACGAATCGCGTTGTGCTGGTTGGCGCTCCACGATGCGGAGATTCGTTTTGCACAAATGAGGGACTTATCAATTGCGCAAGCGGAATCCTGGCAAAGCCGGATCGACCGCGCCCACCGTCGTTACCTCTCT
>DATGHS010000027.1:0-18497 GCA_035307785.1 Gemmataceae bacterium | reverse complement strand
TCTTCAGGAAATCGTTGACTTTGCTCTTCTCGGCAAAGTGCGTGTGGAAGTGCAGCATCAATCCTTCGGGGCGGAAATCGGCCGACGCCAGCAGCGAATCGGCATCGTCCACGATTTGGAAAACGCCCTCAATGAGCTTCTTGGCGGCCTCGAGCTGTTCCTTGTCCACGCCGCCAAATGCCTGCGCCTGCTGCATCGCCTGGTCAAGAAAACCCTTGGCGTCGTTGATCTTGTCGCCGTACATTTTCCGCAATGCCCGAACGTCGAGGAGGGCAGCAAAATCGGGGTTCAGCAACGCGCGCTCGCCCGCCTGATCGAGCTTTCCCGCCATCGCTTCGGTTTTCTTGTCGACCAGGAGCTTGATTGCTTTTTCGCTCGGAGAGAAGATCGCGAAGTCATCCTTGCTGACGAAATACACCTTCATGCCGTTGATTTTCGTCGCTTCGATGCCATCCTTCTCCGCTTTCAATTCGCTCTTTTCGTCGTCCTTCAGCAGGTTGTCGCGAAATTGAACGTAATTGGTCACGCGCGCTACGACGGCCATTTCGGGGACTTCCGACTCCGGATTGGGCAGCTCGGTGAAAACCACAAACACTGGTCCATCCTGGGCCAGGCCCTTGAGTTCGCGGCCCTGGAGCAGACCGTTGAGACTATTTTCCATGCCGGTGGTGACTACCGGGGCAAACTCGCCGAGCCCCGCCTTGATCGTAGCCTTCATGCGCTCCTGCGAACGTTCCCAGCCATGTAGTTGGATGAGGAGCGGCGTTTTCGCCGGCACCATGCTCAGCGGTGACTGTTGGGCTGAGCTTGGTCCGCACGTCACCAGAATTAGCCCCGTCGCCATTACCGCCAGAAACGTGTTTGTGCGTGCCGACATGGATTGCCTCCGATTCGGGAAATGCGCCGGCCAGGCGCCAAGTGCAAGGGGCTAACCACCACTCTTGTTCTATTGGTGATTCGAGCGAATGGTCCCCTGATTTCGGAATTGGCGGCTACGCGTTCAGCATCGAACCGCCGCCGGCGCCATCGGCATCGGGCCGTTCCAGGCGGAATGGTTGCCAGATATGCGGCCGCGATAGCGGCTCGATGTGGAGCACCACCTCGCCGCGCAGGAACAAACGGACCGTGCCCGACGATTGGCTCACGCACACGGCCACGGCCCGCGTCTTCTGACTAATGGCGGCGGCAGCCAGGTGCCGGCTGCCGAGACCCCGCGACAGGGAGATTCCTTCGGCCGTCACATCAAGATACATACACGCAGCTTCGGCAATGCCGTCGCGGCTAATGATAATGGCGCCGTCCAGCTGGGCGAGGTCTTTGATTTGCTCACGCACGCGCCGATCGCGCAAGTCGCGCTCTTCCCGGCTATAGCCGCGGAAAGGATTGAAGTTTATTGGTCGGGAAAGCCGGGGCGAGAGCACTTTACGCGTGTCGCCGACCACAAAGATCGTGCCCACCGGGTGCCCTTCTCTGCCTTCCTGGCCAATTTCCGTGGCCAGGTCCACCACCAGGCGCAGCGTTTCGAGCGGCACCAAGGTGTCGAGCTTGCGCAAATCACTCGCGGTCAAGCGCTCCAGGTGCTCGTCCAGGTGCATAACGCTCACGCTGTCAATCGGCTCGGGTTTGCCGTGCTCGAAAGCGATGCCATTGTACAGCACGACGACGTGGGAGCCCGGCTGCAATTGGCCCCTGGCAATGGCCTTGAGTAAAGCCAGGCTCATGCGTTCTTGAATTGGAACGGGCTCGGGATCGAGTTCGAGAACACCAAAATCGTTGGCGCCGTCGATATCGGCCGTTGAGGCGCGGTTGTGGGCCGCTACGAGCACCCGGCAATTGCCCAGGTGCTTGCGTACCGCTTCCCAATCCAGCCGCGTTTCCGTCAGCACCAGCACGGCATCGGCCTGCAAGTCCTGCGTCAAACGCCGAGCCGTGTCCAAGAGTGCTGTAGTTTGCTCGGCTAGCGCCATGTTCTCAGTTCTGTCAAAATATCGTGAACGAGCAATTCGGTCTCGGTTCAATCTAGCGAACGCTGTAGCGCGCAGTAAAGACCGCTTCGCAGATTTCGCAGCACTTTGTGGAAAAAAACTCGTGGGGCACGTTTTCAACGTGCCCGAATTTGCTGGCACTTTGCGAACGTGCCACGCGGCCCGCCTGACTCGCCTTGCCCCGGAAGCCCATTTCCGGCGACAATGCCAACAGAGGAATTGTTCTCTCCAACTACAGAGGAAACGGCCATGCACCGGGATGCTCTGGCTTCGGTTCTGCCGCACGGCGGAATGCCGGTAGGCAACACGGTCTGTCATGATTCCATTCTGCGCACGATTGGCTGGACGCCGATGGTTCGCCTGAATCGCGTGGTCAAAGGCTTGCAAGCACAAGTAATGGTGAAGGTCGAATCGGCCAATCCGGGCGGCAGCGTGAAGGATCGCGTGGCCCTGGCCATGATTGCGGACGCGGAGTCGCAAGGGTGGCTGCGGCCGGGCGGCACCATAATTGAGGCCACCGCCGGCAACACCGGCGTGGGCCTGGCGATGGTTGCGGCCGTGAAGGGCTACCGCTGCATTTTCGTGTTGCCCGACAAGATGAGTGCGGAGAAAATCGCGCTGCTGAAGGCGTACGGGGCGGAAGTCGTCATTACGCCGACTAATGTTTCGCCCGATGCGCCGGAAAGTTACAATGGCGTGGCCGACAGGCTGGCTCGTGAAATTCCCGGCGCCTGGCGGCCAAACCAATTCACAAATCTCGCCAACCCGGAAATGCATTACCGCAGCACGGGCCTGGAGATTTGGCGGCAAACCGAAGGGCGAATCACCGCGTTTGTGGGCGGTGTCGGCACCGGCGGTACGGTTTCCGGCGTCGCCCGCTATCTGAAGGAGCAGAATCCCGATGTTCGCATTGTCGGCGCTGATCCGGAAGGCTCGGTCCTTTCCGGCGGCACGCCGAAATCGTGGAAGGTCGAGGGTATTGGCGAAGATTTCGTGCCGAAGACCTTTAACAGCCAGTTTGTGGATGAATGGATTCGCATTAGCGATGCCGAGGCATTCCACGTGGCTCGCGAAGTCGCGCGTAAGGAAGGCATCATGCTCGGCGGTTCCTCCGGCGTGAGTATTGCCGCGGCTTTGCGATACGCCCAGCGGCTGGGGCCAGACCAGGTCGTCGTCGCTCTGGGGGCGGATACCGGTCGCAACTACCTCAGCAAGTTCTACGATGAAACCTGGCTCACTCAGAACAACCTTGTTCAGACGCCGCCCGCCACGCAACGAATTGCCGATTTGATCCAAGCCCGCGGCGCACGCAAGCTCTTTACCATTGCTCCCGACGCCAAGGCGGACGAGGCGATCAACCTGATGGAGGAGAAAGGCATCTCGCAATTGCCGGTGCTGGCCGAAGGCAAGACGGTCGGCAGCATTCACGAAGTAACGCTCGCTCGTATCCTGCACGATGGCCGCGATCCGGTGCAACTCACGGTCGGCGACATCATGGCGCGCCCGCTGCCGACGCTCGACGTTTCGGTGAACCTCGACGAAGCCTACCGCCTGCTGCTGGCCGGCAACACCGGCGTGCTGGCCATGACCAACGGCAACGTGGTGGACATCCTCACCCGCATTGATTTGATCCGCTACTGGGACGAAACGCGGAAGGAAAAGAACGGCAAGTGAACCTTTCAGGGATGGCGTGGTCCGCAGGAGCAATTTCGACTTTTTTCGACTTTTCAGGCGCTGACTAGATCGGCACGCTTGCCCTAACTCGCCCAATTCCAGCACCTTGCGCCGAGCGCAAGCGGCCTTCGCAAACAGGGTCGAAAAAAGTCGAAAAGTGAGTTCCATTGCGCGGTGAATGGTTCGGTAACCGGTTACAATGCGCGCTCCGCGCCCGCAAAAGGCTCGGCCGCCCAACCGGCGCGTTGCGCGCGGGCTGCGGAAATAAACATCTTTTGCTAATGCGACACGGGGTGACATGAGGCGACAGCCTCCTTGTATTCCTGATTGCGCTGGGCGCGCACGATCCAGCCGTCAAAAGGTACGATCCCGTTTCGCTAGGTCAAATCAAAAACGAGTTGGTACAACGAATTCTGAGGCTTCACACGAAAAGAGGGTTTGACCATGAAGACGACTTTCTGGGCCGGCGCGATCGTGTTCGCACTAACCGGATTCGCTGCAGCTTCTGACATCGGACCGGTCGATCAAAAAGCTCCCAAAAAGGAAGCGTTGGTCGCTCCCAAAACGGACAAGGGAATTGAGACGGTGAGTCTTTTGGAGACGTTCAAAGGCACGGTCGCCAAGGGTGAGAAACGGCATCTCTACTTCATCGTTACGCCGCTTTCGAATGCCGATCTCAAGAACACCTGGTGGATACAGCGCGATGTCACCCGCGATGGCGATTCTTTCTCCGCCGAGATTCAGTTCGGCGAAGAGAATGCAGGTGTCGGCGAATATTTTGCGGTGCTTGCCATCGCAACGGACAAGACCTGGTCCGGCGGCGACACGATCAACGAGCTACCGGCGGACGCGGCATACAGCAAGGTGAAGGTGGTGAAACGGAAGTGACGGGATTTGAAATCGCGTCAATTGTCTTTATCGTCTTGTTTCCAATCTGCGAGCGGAAAGTAGCCCCGATCCTCGAAACCAACGCAAAACGGAAACCCCATCCAATAGTCCGCGGTGAACCCTTTCGGTAGTGGCGTGTTTTCTCCAAACAGCACAAGCGCACGAAATGCCATTTGTCGCAAAGGATATACGGTGAAAACTCTTGTGCCGGTTTTGCTGTCCACAATTTTCTGCTCAGTCTTTTCGCCGTCAGTCAAAAAGGGCTTGATGAGATCGACGGTTTCTTTGCCGGGGTAACTAACCAAGTTGTACATGGCCCGCTCCTTGGCCCACAACTCGCCATTTTTCAGATTGTCGATCAGAACCTTTTTGTATTCCCGGTCTGCTGTTCGGACAAAGTCCCAGTAGACGTTGCCCTCATCGTCTTTCTCGAGGTCCGTAAAGTCCAGAATCACACCGCGCTTTTTCTTTTTCGGTATTTCCTGGCCAGCAATTCTTTTCTTGACCAGTGCAAGTACGGTTTCGCCGTCTCCTAGCCATTTGCAGTCGTTGTCATAGGCCGCGTGATTCGTCCGCCGATTGTCCAATCTGGTCAAGTTGAGCCAAAAAACCACTTCCGTTATTCCGTCGCTTTTCGACTTCGCGCAGAAAATCAAGACTTTGTTGTGAGGAAGCAGCGGCCGCACCTCATACGAATTCTCCTTTTCGCGGAATTCGCGGTCCTTCCAGTAATCTTGTCTAAACGTAATATTGCCTTGCCACGTTCCGTCCAACACTTGCCTCGTCTTGCAGGTCACGCTTTGCGAATCCCAGTATTCGTTCAATGGTGCAATCCGCTTGACCTCTTGCACGTCGGCCAACACGATCACATCGCTAACGTTCGTCCACCATTCCACCGACTCGTTTCGGAACCAGATCGCATGCGCTGGTCGGCTAAGAAGGGCGGCAATAAAAAGCACAAAAGCGAAATAGACTTTTGCCATTGGGTCAATCTCGTTTCCGCATCTGTCGAACTGACTAGCCTACCGCCAGCATCGCCTCCATTAACCCTGCTGGCCGTTGCTTGTGCTTCCGGCCTGGCTTGTGAGCGGTAATAACTTCACGACGTGGGCAAGCGAAATGGTTTCGACCCGCTCATAAATTGGATCAGACTGACCTTTCGCGGGGACACCGATGCTGACAGAGCCTAGGCCAATCATCACTAACTCAGGGTGGCGCACATCATAGGTCGTACCATCCGAAACTTGAATTCGGAAAGGTTCGAACGGGCGGCGACGAACAGCTTGCGACAAATCCAAAGGTGACATACTACTTCTCTTTTCGACGACGATCAATCCGTCACGGCGTCATTCACTGCTCATTATAGCAAGGGAGCGATTCACGAGGGATGTGTTTTCAACGTCGTTGAAGGATGTGCATTTTAAATTCAGGGCTCCCAACTGCATTCATACAGACGTAGCTTACAACTTCCGTCGCCTCGCTTTACTCGCCTTCCGCCGACTGCTGGGTCGTTTACGCACCCAGTTCGGCACGCTTGCCAATTCCGGCGCTTCGCGAAGCCTGCGGTTCGCTGAATACTGCAAGAATGTAGAAATGGCCAAGGCACACCGGCTATCAATCGCAGGCGCACCCTGGCCATTTCGTTTGCGCGATCATCTGCCGGCTGGCATTGTGCCACCGAGACGAAATTCATTCGCGCTCACCTGATTGGCTTTTCGATGTCAATGCCATAGCGATCCTTCATTTTCTTCGCGATCTCGCGGCGGTCGGAATCCATCGATTCCCAGATTCCCAGTCGCCGGCCCGCATCTTGGCGGACTAGCTCGGCTTGCTTTTCGCGCAGGGAAGCAACATTGCTTTCAATCTGGGAACCGCCGCCATAAACTCCCGGGGCGGCCGAAGTACCCGGTGGCAATGGCGGGTGATGATGATCGTGCGCCGCGTTGTGGGGGCCGAACCAGCTCGATGGGCCAAAAGGATTTGGGTTGCGCCAGCCCCACGGCCCGATCACACCGGCCGGGCTTTCCAGATAAATCATTCCGCTCTCGAGCGCCTTCCACTCCACTACCAGGCCTTTTAGGGAGTACGCGAGTGAGCGAAGTTTGGCGGCCTCGGTCGAACCGTACGCGGCCATGTCGGGATCGACATACCGAGTCGATAACTGGTCCATGCGCTTGGCAAACGAATCATGCCATAGCGAAGACTTGTCGTAGAGCGATGGGTCGAAATCGGCAGTCTTTTTGACCTGGCGTTTCAGTTCATCCACCAGCCTGTTGACCGACCGGAAGTAGCTGCCGGTGGCCGCGATGCTAACGCCATTCGATTCGAGTTTCGCCGGCAACGGCGGCGGCGTTGGCGGCAGGAACAACGACATGATGCGGATCAACCCGGCGTCGGAGAGCTTTATTTGCAACTTGACGGCATTTCCCTCGGCGCTAACCTTGGCCGTGCGAAGATCGGGCAGCGCGGCCCCAAAATCGTCGAGTGCTTCCAACAAGAGGACCTTCACGATTTCTCCGCGCTCGCCGACCGGCGCCGCGAAATCGAGAACGACTTCGGCGTGCTGGAGGTTCTGACCGCGCACCATCAACCGGATGCCGCGCAGGCCGCTGATGAATTGCGCCATGGAATCAACTGCTTGTTGATCCTTGCCCACCATCGCGCTGCTGAGCGCCAGGCGCTCGCGCAAGACCTTTGGCTCGAACATGTGCTCTAAGTCAAGTGCACTCACGATGGGAGCATCGCCGGCGGCCACAACGGCCTCCATCAAATAAGGGCCCAACACGGCTTTGGGATTGGTGCGACAGAACTGCATGTAACGGGCCACGTCCTGCCGCGTCACCTGCTGGGCAAACCCAATGGTCTCCGGCGTAAGCAGCGCGAAGTAGCCCCGGGTCGGGTGGCTCACGATGGATTGATCGCCAACATTGATGATCTCGCCGCTGGTTTGATCGGCAATGTCCTCGAGTTTCATGGCGCGGTTGAGCCGCATGGCGCCGCCGGTTTTGCGCACTGCCATTTCACCCGGTGCCACGTGCGTCGCATAAACAATGCGGTCTACATAAGGCGGGATGACCATGCCGCCGATAATCTCATATCCCGAGCCCTCCACGGGCTTGCTCGAACTCTGCCGGATTGCTTTGACATTGATCATGGTCGTCGCGTTGGAGGAGTCCGGCAGGAAACAGAGCAGGTGGTCCAAATCGTCGGCACGAGCTGACGTTGCGGCCAACCCAAAGACACATAGCACCGCCAAACCCCGGTTGTACCCACTCATGGTTGCCTCCCCGAAATAACGTCATGGTTGATAGAGCGAGTTCCGGCGGACGCGGCCGTGGTCCTTGCCGAAGACGATCCTCGCCCCACAAGGGAATTCAAGCACGACTATTGGGTAGTAAGCAACGCTCGTGCCGGAAATGCAGTAAAGTGTGTTCAAGCCTTAACAAGCATCGCGACATGCAGTGACGTTCCCGACTCATTTCCAGGGCGAGCGGATATGTCTCGCACTGTGCGTTTCCGCACTGTCACGCAACGTAAGATTTGAAGAAAAATAGGCGAACGTTTTGGCTATCCTGCGATGAACATTCCCTGGGCTTAACCTGAGGCGAGTTGCTTACAGCTTTCTTTTCCTCGACCGGTTCGCTTTGCGTCGGCTGCTGGGTTGCTTGCGCACCCACTTGAGAAAGCTTGCCAGCTCCGGCGCTTCGCGCAGTTTTCGGATCGTCGGGTAGAGCGCCGCCAGGGTCTCGTTGGTGTAGGTCGCATGGATCATGCCGTGGCATTGACGGCAGATGAGAGCGATGTGGTCGCTCGTGCCGCCATGAGAGCGCGGCTTGCAATGGTGGCGTGTGAGTTCACGTTCGGGGAAGGGCCGGCCGCAGAGAGCGCAGGGTATTGGGTCTCGTTTCACCGAATTTGCCCTCACCCTTAACGCTTCCCGCGATGGCCGAGGACAACCGGTTCAACTGACAACTTGAATTCGCAGCGTGTCGCTCCAACGGTCCACTTGCATATTGACATTGCCGCGCGAAGAAGGTTCGCTCGACTGCAAGGCCAGGCCGAGCAGAGCCACGCGGGGTCCCACGCGGGCTGGCCCCGCCACCAGGATCCATTGCGAGAACGGCTGGTCGGCTTCGGGCCTGTGAATATGGCGGAAAAAGGTCGGCGCAAATCCTTTCTGGCTCAATTGCGGCGGCCAGATGCGGATGCGCGGTTTGTCGAGCTGTGCGACTGAGCCGAGGCCGGGAAAGATCGACTCCAGAATTCCTTCGGCCTTGCCCGAGTCCATCTCCGTGTTCGTGCCGGACGGGGCGAGGACAACGAGCCGAATGCGCACTGACTGCCCGTCAATCGACAGCCGGTGCGTGCCGGCCGGCGGCGCCGGCGGATATTCGCCCAAGTCTTCGTCGAGCCTGGCTTCGGGCTGGATTCTCGGTTTCCTGGAGCGAAGAACCAAGCCGACCACGACGAGAACGAAAACCAGCGTGCTACAGACCACGAGGACCATGATCTGCCACGGTATGCCGATCATGGCGGCGAACGAAGTTGTCATGACGTCACTTTCGCATTGCGGTTCGTAGTGCGGGCTTTAGCCCGCACTATGAACGCCAGGCCATTCATCTATAATACAGTTTTGCCGAAGTCAGTTACCTGAATCTCAGAAGGGTCGCACCATGTATTTTCTCTTGGCTAGCCTTACGCTCGCTCAGCCGCCGCAGGTGGATTGGAAAGCCAAAGAGTCTGAGCATCTGACGAATATCAAGCAACTCACCTTTGATTTCGTTCGGGCCGGTGAAGGCTACTTCGCGCCGGATGGCACGAAGATCATTTTCCAGGCGGAGGAGAAAGACACGGGCAATCCGTTTTACCAGATCTTTGTCATGGAACTGGCCACAGGGAAATATCGGCGCGTCAGCCCCGGCATCGGCAAGACGACGTGTTCCTTCTTTTCGCCCGATGGAAAAAAGATCATCTTCGCCAGCAGCCATTTGGACCCGGATGCCAAGAAAAAACAGGCGGAGGAATACGTGCGGCGCGAGGAAGACCGCAAGAACAACATTCGCCGCCGGTATGTCTGGGATTTCGACCCCTCCATGTCGATCTTCGAGGCGAATCTCGATGGCACGCAGTTGCGCAAGCTCACCGACGCGCCCGGTTACAATGCCGAAGGAAGCTATTCGACCGACGGCAGGCACATTGTCTTCTGCTCGAATCGCGACGGCAATCTGGAACTGTACATCATGGACGCCGATGGGAAGAATGTGCGCAAACTCACGAATACGCCGGGTTGTTACAACGGCGGACCGTTCTTTTCGCCTGAGGGCAAGCGCGTGATCTTTCGCAGCGACCGCAAGGAAAAGGACCGGCTCCAATTGTACGTGATCAATGCCGACGGCAGCGGCGAAAAGGCGCTGACTGACAACGACAAGTGGGTCTACTGGGCCCCGTACTGGTACAAGGACGGCAAGCACATCATTTACACGGCCGCCGACCACAGCGACCCGAAGGCCCGGCCGAACTACGATTTGTACTGGATGAACCTGGAAACCCCCAAACCGACGCGCATTACCTATCATCCCGGTACCGACGTGCTGCCGGTCTTCAGTCCGGATTACCAGAAGGTGATGTGGACCTCGACGCGGACAGACAATCAATCGTCGCAGTTGTTCATCGCGGACTTCACGCCGCCGAAAGTAAATAAATGACTACCACAGAGACACAGAGAGCACAGAGAAGAGTCTTCTCTGTGCTCTCTGTGTCTCTGTGGTTCAATTCCTTTCTTACATCCGCTGTTCCCATTCACGGCGCACCTGGTTCAGGCCGTAGGCGCACAACTCGAACTCATCGCTCAGTCGGCGAAAGATGCGGGTTTCTTCCCTGCCTTCGTCGTCTTCAAACGTGCTCGCGATGAAATACGAGCGCTTGCCTTGCGCACAGTAGTCGATGAACGCGTCTTTGCCGAGGTGCGGCCGCTGCTGCTCCAATGATTCGGGAAAAACGCCCGTCCAGAACAACGTGAAGTCGCCAATGTGACGGTGAAATTCGCGCGCCGTGCGGCCCTCCGGAGGCAATTGCTGCGCTTCCAGCGCCATGTCCACCACTTCGTGCAGCGTTCGGCCTTTGGTATCCCGGAGCTGGTAGATGTCGTGCACGTGCAGGAAGCGCGAAAGCAACAGGGAAAGGTAGTCGATCAACGGCGGGTCCGCAACGCCGAGCGTGGTAAGAAAAGCGTGTTCCGTCAAACCCGAAAATAAGCGCCTGAGTGGATGTTCCGTTGGAGGAATCCACATGGTTGGTCCTCCCAGAAAGCAATATGTGAACGGCTGCCCCAAGCGAGCGGCCGAAATATTCACCTATTCCCTTGTAGCTTGAATGGGGAGAATGAGTCAAGTGAGAATTGAAGTGTTGGAAAAAGGAAAAAGCCCACGGACCGGACCGTCCGCGGGCTTTTCTAATCGGCCTTCTCGGAATTGCTTACGGCTTCGGGTTGCTGCCGCCGAACGGGTTGGTGCCGCCTTCCTTGGGCTTTTCCGCGGCCTTTTCGGTTTCCTTTTGCCAATCCGTCCAGGCCACTTCGCGCTCGCGGCGCGTCGCATTCTTTTCATCGGCGGGGGCGGAACGGGCAATCAGCCGGCCATCATAGGTCATCATCAGAATCTCCATGCCGGCGTCATCGGTAATGGTCCGATTGTGATAAACGATCTGGGGCATGCGGCCCCCTTCGAAATCGACCAGCAAGGCATAGGAAACGAAGTCCACGCCCACCGTGCCCTTATCTTTGGCCGAGGTCTTGAACTTGGCCAGTTCTTTGAATTGATAGCCGCCGGCCGTCGGGGACCAAAGCGGGAGCTTGACGTTCTCGGTGCCGCCAATGAACTGGCCGCGATACGCCTTGATGTCGGTTACCACCCAGTCGCCCACCTGCTCCACATAATTCGCGTTGTCCTTTTGCGGCCGAATCGATTCGAGCCAGGTCTGCAGCTGGAGCTTGATCTCGTCCTTGTTGCTGGGGTAATAGTTCTTGGTATCGAGCGGATCGGCGAAGACTTCCGTTTCCAACGTGATCGGCAGGCCGGTGACGACGTGTCCGTCCTTGTTGAAACGAACTTCACAAGGCGGGCCTACGAGTTCTTCGAATTTGGCATAATCCGGCCGGCCGACGAGCTTATCTTTGCCCTTGTTCGGGTTCGCGACCTTCATCGCGATTCGGTATTCGTAAACGTAACCAACCTTGACGGTGCAATCGACAAACCGGACCAGGACATACTCGGGCAGGCCCTGCAAGAGGTTGTCTTTATCGCTCTCCTTGGGATCTTTCGTGTCCTTGGGCTCCGGATTCTCGGCAGCGGCTCCCGAGCGGTCGAAGATGTCGGCGTCGCCCTTGCCACGGCCCCAGATGGAGTTGGTGGAGGTGGGCGTATCGCTCTTCTTCAGCTTGTCGGCCGTGTCGAGGATGGTGTTCAGCGTGAGCGGTGGATACTTGCGGCCCGGCGCAAGTTTTGGTAGCGGCATGCACAGGTGCTGATTGTCGGGCGGAATCACCGGGCTGTCTTGAATCTTGGGATCCTCCGGTTCGTTGTCGAGCACCTTTTTTTCGTAAATCACCGCCTTGTAGGCGGCCTGCCAATCGAATGGCGTCCAACCCTGGAGGATTTTGCCATCGACGGATTTGACCTGCCGCTCTACGTTGAAGCCCTTAAACACCGGCATGTCGGCCGGATTCGCGGCCAGTTCATTCAGTGTTTGATAGCGAAGCGCCTTTTGGTATTCCTCCAATTGTTTGCGGTAGGGGAAGCTGGCACTAATCACCACCATGCGCACGGGCTGAATGAATTCGGCCGGTTTGTGGTTCTGGCCAAGTTTATTGACCGGGACGAATTCGATGCCGGTTTCGGTTCGAGGACCGACCGGTGTGTTGGGCTGTTGCCCACTTGGCATGCCGGGCATGCCCATACCGCCTTGCCCAGGCATCGCCATCCCGGCCGGCATTTGCGGCAAGCCGCCACCCTGCCCGCCGCCGCCCTGCCTGCCACCGCTCCCCCCCATGGCGCCACTCGCCATCCCGCCGCCGGGGAAGCCGCCGCCTGGGAAGCCACCGCCAGGAAAGCCACCGCCAGGAAGGCCGGAAGGTAAGTTGCCGCCCGGCGGAACGTTACCGCCATCCTTCTTCTTGTCTTTTTCGTCCCTCTTCTTCTTGCCAAGATCTCTGATTCTTTCGTTCTTCTGCACTTCCTTGGTGTATGTGACCGCAATTTTCATATTGTCCTTGGTACCCTGGAAGAGATAGGTCTCAATCGGGGCCCGCACAAGATCGACCTGAAACTCGACCGGCATGAGGATCGTGGGACTGCCGCGCTTGGCGTTGTCGAGGACAATGTCGATGAATGGCGCGTTGTTCTCGTAGTTCTTTGCCCACAGGGTATCGAACTTCACGGGCTTGGTCACCCAATCTTCCAGGTCCTTTGGCTTTTGCGAGGAATCGCTGGCAATCTTCTGCTGGATCCCCTTGGCCGACTTCGAGATATCGCCGGCAACAGCGCCGGTGTCGGCGCTGCCGATCATAGTCGTGACGCCCCAAATGATAAGGAGCAGCATGAGGGCGCCGGCTGCGATGATGCCGACCTTTTCGCCCTTTTCCATGAAGAATTTCTTGGCATCGAATTTCGGCTTGGCCATGTCAGTCGCACCTCAAATGCACATGGGGTTTGCTAAGCAATTACCAAATCTCAGTTCCAAAAACGGTTGACCAAAACGCAAATCAAGGTCCCTTCGCTTTGCCGTTGTCTTTTTCGGCCGGCTTGGGCGCTTGTTCCACCTTGTCCGCGGGCTTGCTGGCGTCGGCAGGCGGCTTCGGTGGTGTAGTGTCGGCCGGCTTCGCCGGCGCCTTCGCATCGGGCATCGGCACATCGGCGGGTTTCGCCGGCGCCTTGGGATCGGCCATGGGGTTCTTTGCGTCGGGCATTGGCGCTGGGGCGTCTTTGGCCGGCGTCTTGGCGTTCGGGTCGGTCACGGGAGTCGTGGACGCCGGCGTATTCGGGCTCTTCGTATTCGGGCTCGCCGGTGTCGAGGGGCTGGTTGGCGTCTTCGCCGTGGTTGAACTCGCCGTGTCCTTGGGCCGCTCGTATAGCGTGGCCACACCGTAGATCGTCAAATCAACGAGGTTGGCCGTCTGCTGATCGCTCGTAAGCGATTGTTCGCCTGAAGTTCCGGGTTGGGGCAGTCCTCCAGCAGGCGCGGGCGTGACGGTGCCTGGTCCAACCAGCACTCCCCCTGGCCCTTGCGTTCCGGAGCCGCGCGGCCCCGACCCCAAACCAGGCTTGCCGGCCGATGACGAACCGACGACCGCTGGCGGTCGCACGTCCGAACTGCCTCCGGCTGCCGGCGCTGGCAACCCCGGGGCGGATTCGGAACTCGAATTGCTGGGCAGACTGTAGACGCGCATCCAATGCACCTGGGTGATTTGGAAGCGCAAATTGGAATTCGATAGGGCCACGAGCACATCGGAGATGCTCGATTGATCCATCGTCATCACGATCGTAATGGGCAGACGACGAACCTGATCGGTGACATCGATGTAGCGTTTCTTGCTCAGACCATTAGGCGTCAATTCGCCCGAGGCTGCGGGGTTGTTCCCACCCACCGACAAGCCCGGGGGCATTCCCGGCATGTTCCCGCCGGGCATCCCGGGTTTCATGCCAGCGGAACCGCCAAATCCCTGCGGCGGACCATTGGTGTCCGTCGACGGCTTCGTGTCCGTTTCCTTCTCAAAGGCCTTGACGGTCTTCAATGTGGGATCGTACTTGCGATGCCCGGGATTCTTGCCGAGCGCCAGTTCCTTCAGTCGCTTGATGGGGACATTGCGCTGATTTAACACCTCTTCGACACGCAGAATGCCAATGGGCAACTGATTAACATTCACCTTTACATTCTCTTCGACCACCTGATCGGCGGCCAAAGCGTCCTGATTAATCGAAACCAGTATCGGCCTGGCCATTTCGGTTTCCGAAGGGTTGGGCGATACCCAGACATTGAGATCGAGCCGGTAAACCACCTGGCGGCGGCCGCTAATGTTTTTCACTTTCACGTGAAAAATGTAGTCGCGATCTTTGCGATCGAGGCTAATGTCCAGCTGATACCGGCGGCTCTGGAAGCGCTTGGCAAACGCCTCGGCCGGCCGCAACGTGGTGGGCGGCAGCGCTTCTCCCTTGGGCACTGGCACCGGCTGGAACACAGCTACTGCTTGATTGGAATCATGAAGGACGTTCAGGACTTCGCGCTCCACGCACATGTCTTCCAGCGAAAGCCAGACTTCGTCGGACGTGGGCCGGTTGGTTTCGCTCCAGGCCACCGGATTCAGTACGGCCTTCCAGCCACCCTGGTAATCGGTGGGTTTGATGATGTCGGCGATTTCTTCGTATTCGCTCAGGTAAACGCTCGTCTCTGTGTAGGCGAAGGCATCATCGCGATTGATTTCCGAACCGAAGTTGGGATACTTTTTGCCCATCGAGTAGCGCATGTCGCCGGGCCAGGCGATGAGCCCCTTCTGCTTGTCATACATCTCGGTCCAAAGTTCCCCGCGCTTCTGACTCAGCGTGTCCTTCTGCTGGTCCAGTACCGCAATGTAGGGGCGCGAAATCGCGTTGGCGTTGTTCTTTAGATCGTTTTTCTGGTCATTGATCTTTTTCTCTTTGGCCTCGGCGTCGGCGCCGATCACCGTGGTGACCAGGATGATCAGAATCAACGCCAGTAAGGCGTAGACACCGAGCAGAATCCAAAACTGGTGCTTGATAAGGGTCTCTTTATCCATCTTCATAGGTAAAGGCTCCTGCTTGGCTCACAGTGGTCAGAGTGCGGGAATCCAGTATGGCCAAATCACTTGGCGGCGGTTGGGCTATCGGAGGTAATTGGCTCACGCCAAACGAACATAATTATAAACTCATAGCGGATGCGTTGTCGGCCACTGGCTTTCGGTTGCTCGGCGCCGGCCGGAGCTGGAACCGCACCCGGTTGCGTTGCGGGGGCAGAGCCAACGGTGGTGGAACCACCCGGTTTAGCAGAGCCACCGAGCGGGCTGCTGCTCGATGAGCCTTCAAAGCCGGGAACGCTTCCTTCGGGACGCCAGGCCGAACGCGGCGAAGCGGTGGCGGTGCTACTCGGATTGCCACTGCCTTGTCCCGGGTTACCGCCTGCAGGCGGTTGCGGCAATCCGCTGCCTCGGCCGCCCACGGGCATTCCCGGCATGCCGGTGTCGCCGCCGCCAGTGGTGAAGAGTTGCGGCAACTCGGTGGAGTTGATGTACGTGAAGGTACCCGGCTGCGGGTCTTCCACTTTGCGCGCGTAATACAGGAATGCGTGGCTGACCCTGCCGCGAATCGGATCGGTTTCGCCCGGTTGCAGCGTTTTTCCATTGATGTCCTTGCCGAGTGCCCCGATGCGATTGAGATTGTAAACCAGCGTATCGATCAGGAATTCGCGGTGCTTGTGGTTATAGGTGCTGCCGCGCAATTCCACCACCCAACCCGGGCCATCCGGCGGGTTCTCGCTGTACTTCTTGCCGTCGGGTGGAATGAAAATATCAATGCCGTCCAATTCCGCGTTAAACTCCTTGGTCTTCGCCTTGACCTTGGTGAAGAAATCCTTCAGGTCGTCGGTATACATGCAGAACTCGCCTTCAATATCCACGTGGCAGAAGTTCTTCAGCGCCTCATCATCCATGGGCACGTCAACCACGTTGGTCTGGCCAAGCTTGCGCTGCTTGTATTGGTCATAGGCATCCTGGGCCGGCTTCGTTTTCCAGTAGATCTGTTGCTTTGGCGTGTATTGCAAGTTGTTGCCATCCGGGTGCGGCAGGCACAGGCCAACGAATTCGTTCAAACGCAGCCAGTTCGTGCGTTCATCTTTGCCGGCAATGATGAATTTCACATCTTGCGTGGTCTTCTTGACCTCCTCTTGCCGGGCATTGGCCAAGGTATCTTGGCTCTTCTTGGCATCCACAGCAGCCTTGGCTTCCTTCATCGACTTGGCGACCAGGTCGTTGGGGTTATCCGGGTGATCCGGATCGCCCCAGGCGTTGTTCATCCAGGAGAAGCCAAAAGTGAGAAACCCGATGCCGAACAGTAACGCGGCTGCGGCCGCCACGCTCCATGGCTTCTTGGCCCGAATCATGCGGTCAAATTGAATTTCGGTCGGCAGCAGATTGGTCGAAAGCCGCGAGAGCTTCAGCCCCTGGAGCGCCAGGCCATACGCCACCGGGAATGTGAGCAGATTCTCAGTAAAGACGGGAGCCGACACCACATCGTCACCGCGGATTTTCTCGAACGCCGTTGGTTTGCGAACTTCCAGCGACAGCTTTTCGCTAAGGAACTTTTGTAAACCGGGCAGGCGAAAGGCGCTGCCAAGGCCGACCATAAAGGCCACATGCGCATCGCGGTGGGTATTGGTGAAGTAACCGAGCGAACGCTGAACTTCGTTCACAAAATCCGTGAGCACAGGCTTCAGCGCCTTCAAGATCTTGGCCAGATCAGGCGACTTGGCGGCATTGCGCTTGAGATGCTCCGCCTTGGCGAAGGTGAGCTTCATTTCCTTCGTCAGCGCACGGGTGACGTGGTTGCCGCCGAGCGGAATTGGCCGCTGCCAGATGATTCTTTCGCCATCGGTGATGATGAGGCTCGAGCTGTCGGTGCCAATGTCGAGAGCCACGGCGCAGCGCTTCTTGGTGGGAGGAGTATCGTCGTCTTCAATCTCCTCTGCCTTCGAGCCGTCCGCGTTGCGCTTCAACAAGTCGTAGGCCACATAATTGCACAGGGCCAAGGGCGCCATCTGCACGACATGGACTTCCACATTCACACCCTGGAAGTGGTGCAAGTATCGGCTGATCATGTCGCGCTTCATGGCGAACAAGCCGATTTCGGTGTCCATGGCAAAGCCATCGGTCACGCTGCCCGCGCCGATTTTCTGATAGTCCCAGACGACTTCTTCCAACGGAAATGGAATCTGCTGTTTGGCTTCAAATCGAACGATGTCGGCGATCTTCTTCTCTTCGACCGGCGGCAGCTTGACGAAGCGAGCCAGACCGCTTTGGCCGGGCACGCTGATGGCAATGGTGTCGCCCTTGATCGAATTGCGCGACAGAAACGTCTCCAGCGCTTCGCGAGTCAATTGATCCGGGTCCGCATCCGGCTGGCTGAGAATCTTCGGGTGCTCAATGTAATCAAAGGCGGTGGCGGTAACCACACCTTCGATCATTTCCAAACGGAGAGCCTTCAAAGCACACTGACCAATATCGATTCCCCACACACCTGCTTGTGCTGCCATGGGAAACATTACCTCCGAAGTGCGTACCGATCCCGGCGCGAAAATACGAGCGCGAGCCCGCATAACCGTAACATGGGCACTTCCCCACTGTCAACCATCCGGAATAGGCAATTCTTGACGAGTTTCAATCTCGGCCGTCTTCTGCGCCTTTTCGGCGAGAATCCCCACAAATCGTTCTATCCATAAGAACACACCAGGACAGGAAAACGTTGGCAAGACATGAATAATTTATTAACACGCTGAATTCCGCCGAACTTGCGCGAAAAACCCGCATTTTTGGTCCTACGCGGCCAGGATTCCCTCGGCTCCGTTTCGCAACAAGATTTGTGCCAACCCACTTCCCAATTCTTCCGCCAGCTCCATACGGCCAAATACCGTGTGCGCCACACGCTTTGTGCCATCTGGAGAAAGCGCTGCTGCCGTCAGCAAAATCTCGCCACGCTCTTGTGAGCAATGGCTATGTACGCCCAGAGGCACCTGACAGCCGCCGCCCAGTGCCCGCAAGACTGCTCGCTCGGCTAATACCCCTTGCCGCGAGGCATGGTGGTCGAGCCGCGAGAGAAGCGCCTTGGTCTCTTCGTCGCTGGACCGGCACTCAAGCCCCAGCGCCCCCTGCCCCACAGCGGGCAACATCCA